>JBKPGZ010000189.1:0-8516 GCA_046729675.1 Gemmatimonadota bacterium
GGTCGAAGGCGCGTGACTCCGAGACACGACTCGAGAATGAAGGACATACGCAGGCGTTCCTCTCTCCGCCAACCGATGTGGTGGCGTGGACACAGGGGTTGCTCAGACGAGGGGCCAGCGCCCGGCGACGGCCAGGGGCGGCGGCTCTTCGTGGGTTGAGCCTGGATTGAGGGAGACGCGGCAGGTTGTCTGCCTTGTCTCTATGACTGTGTGGAGAACTCGCGGGTCAACTGCGACCGGAAACTCGGTCGAGCAGGGCGCGAAGGAATGAGCACCCGGGTGGTGTCATCTCGTGGTCAGAGCTCGCGCCGGTCAAGAGAATGGTGATCTCCGTCACAGTTGTCAAGCCCCAAGTGACTCCCGGAGAACTTTCGGTGTGACTGCGTCAAAGGATTTGACATGGCGGGACAGGGCTTCCAATCAGGACCCTCGACTCGTAACATTTGCTGCGCGACCGGAGTAGCCGGTCCGCTCCGAGCTCTTCCCTCCGCGAGCCCTCATGAGCGACGTGCGCACTGAACAGAAGCAGGGACTCTCCCAGGGCCTGCTGCTCGGCGGCTTGATCATGGTGGCTCTCGTAATCCGCTTCGCCCGGCTGGGCGAGTGGAGCTTCGACAGCGACGAAGTCTTCATGCGGCGGGACTCGCTCAACTTCAGGTTCACCAACCCGCGTCCCCTGCTCTACTTCATCCACCACTACGTGATCGCGCCGATCCTCCCACTGGACGAGTTCGGGATCAGGTTGTTGCCGGCGACCTTTGGCGTACTCGCGATTCCGGTGCTCTATCTCGTGACCCGGCGCCTGCTCGGCCTGCGCGCGGCTCTCTTCGCCGCGCTGCTGCTCACGGTGAGCCCGGTGCACGTGATCTATTCGCAGTTCGGCCGGTACTGGTCGCTCGTGTTCCTGCTCGCGTCGGTCTACCCCTACGCACTGTACATCGGCGTGCGGGAGCGCAACGGCCGAGCCCTCGCGCTTGGCATTGTCACCGGCCTGTTGGCGACGCTCGCGCACCCTTCGGCGGTACTCCTCATGGGAGGACCGGCCGTCCTGCTGGCCTTCCACTATCTCCGTCCCGATCGGCTGAAAGCGCTGTGGGCCCTGCCCGCGTTCCGATGGGGCGTGCTGGCAGCGGTGGTGGTTGCCGGCGTGGTACTGGTGCGGTTCATTCCCATTCTTCAACACTGGATCTACGAGCACGACGCGAATCCCGGACCGGGACAGTCCCTGCTCCGCAAGCCGCCACGGCTGCTCAAGCCGGTGCTGTACATCCTGGCGTATGTCGAGGCGTGGACCATCCCCCTGATCCTCGCGGGCGCGGCCGGCATCTATTTGCTCTGGCGCGAGCGGGATCGTGCGCTCGCCCAGTACCTCGTGAGTCTGTTTCTGGTTCCGCTGGTGTTCCTCTGCCTGATCATGTTTCGCACGCCGGTCTCCACCTACTACCTGCTGTCCGCGGCGCCGGTGTTCTTCCTGGGCGCAGGCCACTTCCTGGACCGCATATGGCAGACGGAGTGGACGGTGCGGCCGCGGTGGCTGGTACCCGCGCTGATGCTGGTGCTGATGCTGATCCCCGGCACCCCGACGCTGGTTTCCCAGCTGCTCAACGGCCGCCGCTTCGACTTCAAGGCCGCGGCGGAGTGGCTCGAGCCGCGACTCACGCCGGGTGACATCGTATACTCCGATCAGCAGGAGGCGCTGAACTATTATCTGCCCGAGCTGTCGGTCGGGCGGCTCCGGTACAACACCGAGCCCCTGACCGAAGCGGTGCGCACCGTCGAAGGACTGGGCCGGGGCGGCGCGCTCTGGATCGTCGCGCCCGCGCCCGCGCACGCCTTCCGGACCAACCTCCGGCAGGGCGGCTTGGCCCGGTGGATCTACGACCATTGCCAGCTGAGCAACACGGTGGGAAGGAGCCGGGTGGACTTCCGGCAGCAGTACCTGCAGGTCTATCGGTGCCCGCCGTCCGGAGCCAGGGCGGTGGCGGGACGCCGGGAGGCGCCGGTCAACTGGAGGCCGATGGCTCCAGGGTGAGTCCCTTGCGGGCCAGCGCGTCCCAGTAGACCCGCTCCCATCGCTCCGCCACTCGGTGGAGTCCGTAGTTCGCCCGCACATGCTCTCGTCCCCGCTCGCCCATGCCGCGGCACTGTTCGACGGGCAGACCCATCAACCGCAGCATCGCCTGGCCCAGCGCCTCCGGATCCCGCGGGGGCACCAGGAATCCGCTCTCCCCATCGCGCACCACTTCGCCGTTCCCTCCGACCGCCGTGGCCACGATCGGAAGGCCGGCCGCCGCGGCCTCCAGCAGCACCATCGGCATGCCCTCCCAGGCGGAGGACATCACATAGCCGTCCCCGGCGCTCATGACCGCCGGAACGTCGTCGCGGGCGCCCAGGAACCGCACGGCGTCCCGCAGGCCGAGCTCGCCGGCCAGGCCCTCGGCCTCACCCTGGAGGGATCCCTGCCCCACGATCACCAGCACGGCGCGCGGCTCGCACGAGCGGACCTCCTTGAACGCGCGCAGCATGTTGGGGTAGTCCTTCGCGACTTCGAACCTCCCCACGGCAAGCCAGATGAACTCCTCCTCGCGGACACCGATGGCGCGCCGCAACCCATCCCTCGCCTCCGGCGGCACGTTCCGCATCCGATCGGTGTCCACACCGTTCGCGATCACGGTGAGGAGCCGGCCGGGCACGATCCGCTCACCGATGAAACGGTCGGCCGCAGCCTGGCTGATGATGGTCATGTGATCCACCAGGCCGTTGGTGAGGCGATAGCCCGCCATCAGGAGCGGGCCGCCCTCGTACACGTTGTGGATGGTGGAAACGAGCACGGGAACCGGCACCAGCAGCCGAAGCACGCGCCCCATCAGGTTCGCGTGCACCATGTGGCTGTGCACCACGTCGGGCTTCCAGGCCCGAACGATGCGGACCAGTCGCGCCAGCCCGCGCGGATCGGGCACGCCGCGCCGCATCTCGAGGGAGTCGGTGGTGAGGCCGAGGCCTCTAGCCTGCAGGCCCATGGGGCCCAGCGGCGTCAGGGAGACGATCCGGATTTCGTGACCGCGCTCGCGGAGGACCAGCGCGGCCGAGAGCAGCTGCTGGTCCGCACCGCCCAGCCCCATGCTGGTCGAGAGAAACAGGATCCTCACAGATCCTTCTCCCGCGATCCTCCGAGCGTCCGGCGCAGCACGCGCTTCAGTCCGGTCGGAAAGTAGGCGTAGGTGTATCGGCCCAGCGCGAAGAGGTACATCCATTTCGGCAGGCCCAGCTCGCGGACCACCTTGGCCTGGACCCGGGCCAGGTTGCGCTGCCGGTCGACGTACTTGAACGAGCGATGAAAGAAACTGGTGCTGTGGACGAAGTGCTCGCCCACCACCTCGGGCACGTTCGCGAACCGCCACCCATGCTTGGCGGCGCTGAGCCAGAGCAGCTGGTCCTCCAGGTCCGCTACCTCGGGATAGCCGCCGGCGTCCACCCACACCTGCCGCCGGAACATCGCGATGGTGTTGGCCAGCGGGATGGACCGGGCCAGCGCCGGCACGATCTCGTCGTGCTCGGTGGGAGGCATCCGCACGTAGCGCTCGTTCCGGTTCATGTCGATCAGTAGGTAGTAGCCACCCACCACGCCGATCTTGGGATCCGAATCCAGCACCGCCACCTGGCGGCGCAGTCGCTCGGGATCGCTGCGGTCGTCGAAGTCCTGCCGCGCGATGTACTCGGCCCGCGCCTGGGTGACCCCGAAGTTGGCGGCTTTGGTGATGCCCAACCGACCGGGGAAGAAGATCCGGACCCGCGGGTCGCGCTGCGCCAGCTCGCGCAGAATCTCCGGCGTCCGATCCTGGGAGCCGTCGTCCACCAGGATCCACTCGAAGTCGGTGAAGGTCTGCGCCAGGATGCTGGGGATCGCCCGATCCACGTAGGGCTCGCCGTTGTAGACCGTCGTCACCACGCTCACCCTGGGCGTCATGTCATCGGATCCGAATCGGCGTTCCGGGAAAAGCGCATCGCCCCTGTCCCGGGACGCGCCGCGAGCGGCGGGCGCGCGACGGGTGGGGGGTAGACCTGGAGGGCGGGCCGCATGATCCGCGGAGCGCCCACGCCGGGCGCCTGTGACAGGCCCAGCAGGAGCGCCAGCACGAACCAGACCGACTTCTGATCGTCCCAGCTCAGGGGCAGCATCGCGACCATGAGCGTAGCGAGCAACACGAGCGTGAACCGCCGCTCGAACGAGGGGAGCCTCATCAGGGCGAGGAAGACCGCGAGGAACATTCCCAGGTACAGGAGCAGCCCCACGATGCCGGTCTCCACCACTACCGAGATGTAGGAGTTGTGGGCCACCTGTGGGTTGGGGCCGAGCCAGGGCTCGACGGCCTTGCGCCAGAACCCGGCACCGTAGCCGGTGAGCGGCCGCTCGGTCAGTGCCTTCATCCCCGCTTCCCAGAGCTTGAACCGACCGCCCAGGCTGAGGTCCTCGACCTCGGTGCCGGTGGTGGCCAGTCGCTGGACGATCTTGTCGGGGATGTAGACCGCGGCGAGCACACCCGAGACCGTCAGCATCACCACCGCCGCGATGAGTCTCCCCGGCGAGAGCCTGGTCATCGTCAGCGGCACGATCATGAGGGCGACCGTCGCCGCGACCATGCCGCCACGGGAGGCCGTCAATCCGATCGCCACCAGGCCCACGGCGATGTAGCAGCGGGAGACCCAGCGCAGGATCGGGTTCCTGGCCGTCATGCCCAGATACCAGGCCATCGGCAGGGCGAGCGCCAGGGTCATGGCGAGGCTGTTGGGATCGGACTCCACGGCCGCGAACCGGTTCAGCTCCCTCGCTTCCTGGCGGTAGAGCATCAGCGTCGCCACGGCGGCGACATAGGCGCCGAACATATACGAGGTCATCAATCCGGTCAGCCGCGACCAGCTGGGGGCAATCTCCCAGAGGATCAGCATTACGGCGAACAGCTGGGCGTAGGTCGTGTACTTGTACGGGAGCCTGGTGCCGGTATGGCTCAGGAACAGCTCGCCACCGGACCAGATCAGGAAGAGCAATCCCGCCAGATGCATGGGGTGCCAGCGCCGCAGCCGCCCCGACATGACCATGGCGCCGAGCGCAGCGGCGAGCGAGAGCGCCCCGGTGACCTTGGTGACGATCGCCGTCCCGGGGATGACGCTGACCGCGTTCTCCCAGGGGAGCGCGAAGACGAAGAGCCAGGTGAGCCAGTAGGCGATGGCGCTCATGGGGCGCTCTCGATCAGTCGCAGGTAGTTGTCCACTGCCGCCTCTCGGGTGAACGGCTCCAGTGCCGCCGCCGGTGCGGGACGCGGCGGGCAGTCCAGCGCCGCCGCCATGGCGGCGGTGAGAGCTGGGACATCACCCACCGGCACCAGCGTGCCCAGCCGCCCCTCCTGGAGGATTTCCCGCGGTCCGCTGGGGCAGTCCGTCGAGACGACCCGGGCGCCCGCCGCCAGCGCTTCGATCAGCACGGTGGGGAGCCCCTCCCAGGCGGACGACAGCACGAACAGCGACGAAGCCGCGAGGTAGGCGAACGGGTTGTCGCGGAAGCCCGGCAACGCCACGTCGTCACCCAGTCCCAGCTCGGCGACCAGACCCTCCAGCGCAGTCCGGTCCTCCCCTTCTCCGAGGATAATCAGCCGCACCGGCCGCTGTCGCCGGACGCCGGCAAAGGCCCTGATGAGGGTCGGAAAGTCCTTCTGGCGCGTCAGCCGCCCGATGCCGAGCACCACGGGCGGCTGCCCGGGGCCGAACCAGGGGTAATCGGGCGTCTCGCGGGCCCGGGCCTTCATCCCCGGCATGATCACCGGGTTGTAGATCACCTCGATGCGTCCCCTCGGGATGCCTGCCGTCCGCGCGAAGTCGTCGGCTGCCTCGCGTGACACCGCGACCACGTGACTGGCCCAGGAGTAGAAGCCCCGCAGCACCGGCGGCCAGAGGCGCCGCTCCAGCCAGCCCTGCTCCAGGGCGGACTGGGACATGGTGTTGTGCTCCGTGACCACGACCGGAGTGCCAGTCCGTGCGAGCCGCGCGGCCCAGAGCGCCACCAGATTGGCGTGGCTCATCGATGAGACCAGCGCGCGGGGCCGCTCCTGGCGGAGGTAGCGCGCGAGGGGACCGATGCTGCGCAGCACGCGGGGCGATGCGAGGTCCACCACCCGGACCCCGGGCGCCACCTGGTCACGGAGCGGCCCCGTGGCGGCCGCGAGCACCAGATCCACCGCGAGCCCGCGCTCCGCGATGCCCTGGGTGAGGTTGAGGACGATGCGCTCGGCCCCACCGCCGTGGAGCCCGGGGAGAAAGAAGGCGATCGCTCGCGGCGCCGCTCCGCTCATGCCCAGTCGAACTCCCGGCCCAGCCACTGGTAGAGCTCGCGGTTCAGCGGTTCGTAGTGCGCGGCCAGCCGCCGGCGGATGTCGGCGGGGATCCGACGATCGTAGGCGCCCTGGTAGAAGGGCTTGTACTTCTCGAGGCGGTGGGGCCGCAAGCCCAGGAACTCGTACACCGCCGCGCTCGCAGCGGCGGGATCCTGGAAGAGCCACTCGCTCTGGAGGACCAGCAGCTGGGAGCGGGCATACCGCCGGGTCCAGCGGAGCAGCTGCTCGAGATAGTGGCCGCGGCGGACGTAGGAGTAGCGGTGGTGGTTGTAGCTGTAGTAGCCGGGGTCGGCCTGGAGTCGCTCCTCCTCCCCGGCGATACGCTCCGCCTCCCGGTCGAGCGCCTCGGCAAACGGGAGCGTCTCCCGTCCGTCGCGGACCTCGTGCTGGTAGTGCGAGAAGGCCCGCTCGACCGGATTCCGAAGGAGGGCCACCAGCTTCACTTCGGGAAGCAGCCGGTGGGCCCGCTCCGCCGCGAGCGGATGCGCCAGGTAGTACGGGGAGGCGTCGATCGTGATGACCGGCGGACGCAGGCGGTGGGTGAAGGGAAATCGTCCCCGGTACCACCGCACCCCGCGGGCGTAGTGCAGATCGAAGTAGTGGATCTCCTTCCCCAGCGGGGGGAGGACGTCCGGGTGCTCGGCCAGATAGTTGAAGAGCGACGTGCTTCCGCTGCGCTGCGCCCCGATGATCAGGCCCGAGGGGAGACCCCGCAGGGGGCCCGTGAGCCGCCGGTACCCCGCACGCAGCTCGCGCATCGGGGTCTTGATGACCTCGAGCGGACCGCTGGGCGGAGTGCTCACGGCTGGCCCGCCTTCCCCACCGGCGCGAGGCTCTCCGCCTCGGCCGCGGCCTGCCGCGAGCCGGCCCGCCTGCGACGGCGCTTCAGGGCCTCTATCTCGCGCCACGCCCAGGTGCCGTGGGGTCCGAGAAAGACCGCCGGGCTCATCCAGGCCACCGCCGCCGCCGTCGCCACCGAGACCATGCCGGCCGCGGCGACGAGCGGGATGGCGGCCAGGTGCGCCGAGCGGCCCAGCTGGGCGGCGAACAGCGCGGCGGCGCCGATCACGATCGCCAGAAGCGCAGCCGGCACGTGAGCCCAGGTGAACCGGCCCCAGTCGAGTCCGGTCACCTTCTTCGCGAGCTGGGCCATGTTCAGCCAGTTGATCCCCATCGCGATGGACACGCAGACCGCGACGCCCCCCACGCCCCAGCGCTGCCCGATGATGGCGCCGACCACGACCATCCCCGCATAGGCGAATTGGATGACGGCGCGCTTGTACACCTCACCCGCGGCCTTGGTGCAGGCATCACTGATCTTGCTGCTCATTCGGAAGAGCAGGCTGATGCTGAAGAGCCGGAACGGGAGGACGACCGCGCCCCAGGCGGGGCCGAGCACGATAGGGATCAGCTCCGGAGCCACGACCCAGAGGAAGGTGCTCAGTGGAAGCGACAGGAGCGCCACGATCGCGGCCGAGCGCTCGTAGGCATTCGCGAGGCGGGGCCGCTCGTCCTGCACCTGTGCCATGACCGGGAAGAGCACCCGGTTGACGATCCGGCCGAAGGCGGTCGCCGGCATCACCATGAGGTTGTACGCCCGCCCGTACACGCCCAGGGCGGCGGCGCCGAGCCAGCGGCCGACCACCATGTTGTCGCCCTGCTGCGAGAGCAGCTGACCGATCTGGGCCATCGAGTGGCCGAAGCCGAAGCTGAGCAACTGGCGGGCCGCGCGACGGTCGATGCTGGGTGTGAGCGGGTGCCGCGCGCCGAAGTACATCACGACCGCCCGAAGCGCCACCTGGCCCAGCTGTGCCGCGACCAGCGCCCAGACGCCGAACCCGAGCCAGGCCATGACCACGCCCACGGCGGCGTATCCGACGATATAGCTGCCGGCGTCCAGGGCCACGTACTCGCGGAATCGCAGCTCCCGGGTGAGCAGCGCCTTGGCGACGGTATTGAGGCCATCGAGGGGGAACAGGAAGGCCACGGCCCGCAGGATCGGCACCAGGTCGGGCATCCGGTAGAACGCCGCGATGGCTTCCGCACCGAACCACACGATCGCGCCGAGCAGGGTACCGAGCACGAAGGACAGGGTGACGGCCACCCGCAGGTGGACCGGCTCCAGAACCT
>JBKPGZ010000190.1:0-7414 GCA_046729675.1 Gemmatimonadota bacterium
GCTTAGGACGGCGCCCGAGGTCGAACTCCTCGAAGTTGTCGAGGGTGAGCGCGGTGACGATCTGGCGCATCCGGTCGCTGCGGTAGTTGAAGAACAGCACTCCATCGCCGCCCTGCATCACCGCGACCGGCTTCCCGTTCCGGTGGTGGACCAGAGGCCGGATGAACTCGTCGGTCTCACCCCGCTGATAGGCGGCCTGTACCGCCAGCACCGGGTGCTCCACCGGGGTGCCGACGCCGTGGACCATCGCCTCGTAGGCGAGCTTGGTCCGGTCCCAGCGCCGGTCCCGGTCCATCCCGTAGTACCGCCCCGTCAACGACGCGACCTCGACCCGTGATCCCGCGATGCGCCGCATGTCCTGCAGCAGGGTGCGAACCACCTCGGCGCCCAGCGTCGGCGGTGAGTCGCGCCCGTCGAGGAACCCGTGGATGGCGATGGCCGGGACCCGTTGGCGAACGCCGAGCTCGACGCAGGCCAGCAGGTGCCGGTCGAGCGCGTGGACGCCGCCCGGCCCCAGCAGCCCGACTAGGTGGAGCGTGCCCCCGGTCTCCCGCAGCCTGGCGCAGAGCTCGACCAGCGGCGGAAGCTGATAGAATTCACCGGACTGGATGCTCTGGGAGATGCGGACCAGGTCCTGGGGCACCACCCGGCCGGCCCCGATGTTCAGGTGGCCGACCTCACTGTTTCCCATCTGGCCTTCGGGGAGACCCACCGCCAGCCCGCTGGCCTCGAGCAGCGTGCGCGGAAATCCTTCCCAGAGTCGGTGCCAGATGGGGGTGGAGGCCAGCTCGATGGCGTTTCCCTCGCGCTCGCGCCGGTAGCCCCAGCCGTCCAGAACCACGAGGACAACCCGGTTCCGGGGACGTCCGTTTGACATGGATCTCCGCGTGTTCTACAATGCCGGACTGTGAGTTACGCGCCGCAATCTAGTCCCGGCCTGACCCGGCTACCAGCCTGCGTGGTGGCCCTTTTCCTCCTCGCCGGACCCGTCTGGGCGCAGGAGGAGCGGCGGCTCCAGGCCCCCACCGATCTCCATCGTGATCCTGACGGCACCCCGCTGGTCTCCCTGCCCGCCGGCGCTGAAGTCGAGGCCGGAAAGGCCGATGGCGACTGGCGCCAGGTGACGGTCGAGGGCTGGATCTACCGGCCCTCCACCTCCCCCACCAAACGGGACGGGTTCGACCTCGTCGTCACCTCCGACGAGGGGGAAAACCTCCGCCGGGCGCCCAACGGCCCGATCGTCGGCCGCGCGCGGGAGGGTACGCTGCTGGAGCGGGTGGGCGAGCGGGGCAAGTGGTTCCGGGTCAGGCGGGACGGGTGGGTGCCGCAGGAGGCAGTGCCGGCGAAGAAGGCGGCGGATACCACGGGTCGACAGGGCCGGCAGGCGGTCCGACGGACCGGCGGACCGGCGGACAGCGGTTCTCCCCGTGCGCCGGCGGGCGCCGCGGCCGCTGCGGCTCCAGCTCCGTCAACCGCTAGTGTCGAGGGAGTGGAGACGCTCCGGGAGACCGGGCTGAGCCGGGCTCCCGACAGCGGCGCGATGATCACCCTGCCGGCCGGCACTGCGGCACGGGTGGTGGGTCGGTCGGGGGAATGGGTGCGGCTTCAGGTCGAAGGCTGGGCCCGCGAGGCGGACGTGAAGCCGGCACAGGCCGGTGTGCTCGCCGGGGTCAGCGCGGCCGAAATCCGCGCCGCGCCGGATCGCTTTCTGGGCCAGACCCTCGACTGGCATCTCCAGATCATCGCGGTGCAGCTTGCCGACGAGCTCCGGCCCGAGATGCCTTCGGGTCAGCCGTACCTTCTGACGCGGGGTCCACTTCCCGAGCCCGGATTCGTCTACGTCATGATTCCGCCGGACCGAGTGGCCGAGTTCCGGGCACTCCCCGCGCTGCACGAGATGACCCTCCGGGTCAGGCTGAAGGCCGCGCGCACCCGCTACCTCGCCACCCCGGTCGCGGAGCTGGTCGCGACTCCGGGGCTCGCCCGGGCAGGAGGATGAGCCCATGAACGACCTGCTCAAGCAGCGGATCGCGCGGGCGCTGGACGCCTTGAGCGACGAGCGCGGCTACCAGATTCTGGATTACATCGAATTCCTCGAGAGCAAGTACGCGGAGCGGTCCCGGCCCGGCGGGATCTTCGCCCGGCTGACTGAGACGGTCGAGGACACCATGCGCGCGGGCAAGCTGCCGATCCAGGCGATCAGCGGCACGATGGGCCTGGTGGACGGGGCCGCCAAGGTGATGAAGGGCCTCGCGGCGGCGGGCCAGGCGGTGGTGGACGAGGCGGTGAAGGTCGCGGAGGACGCCACCCGCCAGTCGCCGACGGTCTCTCCCTCCACGGAATCGGATACCGATAGTCGACGCCTGTCACCCTGAGCGCAGCGAAGGGGGCCATGCTCGATATGATCCCCTTCCCCCTCGCTTCGCTCGGGGTCAGGGTGACATGGTGACCAACCCCCTCACAATTCACTACCGAGGCGATATGGCGGCTCCCGTCCAGACCGCGCCCGTGACCAGCCCATCCACCGAGTTCATCCGCGGCATCGGCCCGCTGGCCGCGATCTCCCTGGTGGTCGGATCCATGATCGGCTCGGGCATCTTCATCGTCTCGGCCGACATCGGCCGCCAGGTCTCGCCCTGGGGGCCCGGCGGCCTCCTGCTGGTCTGGGTGATCACCGGGCTGATGACCGTGGTGGCCGCGCTCTCCTACGCCGAGCTCGCCGCGATGATGCCGAAGGCCGGAGGACAGTACGTGTTCCTCCGTGAGGGGCTCTCGCCGGCCGCGGGCTTCCTGTACGGCTGGACCCTCTTCGCCGTCATCCAGACGGGGACCATCGCCGCCGTCGCGGTGGCCTTCGCACGGTTCCTGAGCGTCCTGGTGCCCGCGGTGAGTCCCGATGTTTTCCTGCCGCTGGGTCAAGTCCGCCTCCCCGGGGCGCCCGATGCGATCCAGCTCGGCCTCTCGCCACAGCGCGTCGTCGCGATCCTCTCGATTCTCCTCCTGACCTGGCTCAACGTCCGTGGGGTGCGGCTCGGCGCGGCGATCCAGACCGTGTTCACCGTCGCCAAAGCGGGCGCGCTCGCGGTGCTGATCCTCTGCGGCCTCACCCTCTTCCGCCAGCCGGCGGTCGCGGCCGCCAACTTCGCCGACTTCTGGGGGACGGGCGACTGGACCCTGGCGATGATCCCGCTGGTGGGTGCCGCGATGGTCGGCTCGCTCTTCGCCAGCGACGCCTGGAACAACGTGACCTTCGCCGCCGCGGAAGTGCAGAACCCGAGCCGCAATCTGCCGCTGGCGCTCGCGGTCGGCACCGGGCTGGTGAGCCTGCTCTACGTGCTGACCAACGTGGCCTACCTCAACGTGCTGCCGTTCTACGGCGACCCGAGCGGCCAGGACGCGCTCGCCCGCGGCATCCAGCACGCGGCGCAGGATCGGGTCGGCACCGCGGCCATCGAGGTCGCGCTCGGTGGAGGCGCGGCGGCGGTGATGGCGGTCGCGATCCTGCTCTCCACCTTCGGGTGCAACAACGGGCTGATCCTCGCGGGCCCCCGGGTCTACTGGGCCATGGCGCGCGACCGACTGTTCTTCGAGCGGGCCGGTGAGCTCCACCGGGAGCACCGCACCCCGGTGTTCGGCCTCTGGGCCCAGGCGATCTGGGCCTCCGTCCTGTGTATCAGCGGGACCTACGGCCAGCTGCTGGACTACGTGATCTTCGCCGCGCTGGTCTTCTATTTCCTCACCACCCTCGCGCTCTTCCGCCTGCGGCGGCTCAGACCCGACCTGCCGCGGCCGGTCAGGGCCTTCGGCTATCCGGTGCTGCCGGGGCTCTACCTGGTGTCGGTGGGCGTGCTGATGGTGATCCTGCTGTTCGAGAAGCCGCTCTACACTTGGCCCGGCCTGCTCATCGTGGCGACCGGGATCCCGGTGTATCTGATCTGGCGGGGCCGGCAGACGGCTTAGGGCACTCGTCACAGACGCGGCGAGGCCCCGGCCCTACCGTGACCGCACCGCCGTGCCTGTGGGCACGGCACTGGACATCAGCGCGGGGGGCAGCGCAATGCGCACACGCACGCTCGATCACGATCTGGTCTTCACCTGGCTCGCGCCGGTGGTACTGGCCGGGCTGCTGTCGGCCTGTGGTGGCGGTGGTGGCGGGGGAGGTGGCGGCTCCGAGACGGCGACAGGTGGCGCCGGGGCCGGCGCGCCGCCGCCACCGGCCGCCGGCGACACCGCAGCCATGGCGGGGGCGGCGCCCGCCGACACCGGTGCGGCTCCGAGTGCGGACACCACCGCCAAGCCGGCCGGTGGTGGCGGTGGTGGCGGCGGTGGTGACGCCAAGCTCATCGCCTTGGGCGACAGCATCTTCCACGGTCAAGTCGGGGGCGGCACCTGCCACGTCTGCCACGGCCAGGACGCCAAAGGCTCCGCAGTCGGGCCCAACTTGACCGACAAGGAGTGGCTCCACAACGACGGCACACTGGCAGGCATCACCGGCACGATCAACAGCGGCGTGCCGAAGCCGAAGAATGCCCCAGCGCCGATGCCCCCGATGGGCGGCGCCTCCCTTAACCCGGACCAGGTGAAGGCCGTGGCGACGTATGTACATTCGTTGGGAGGCGGCAAGTAGCGACCGGTCGGCCCGGATGTCTTGATTTCGGCCGAACTCGCTTCTAGACTTGGAGATGGATCAGTCAACCTTCGGCCCGCCAGGCGCCCCGTCGGGGCACGGGCGGGCCGTCGTGTATCGAGTCAGGACCCAGCGGCAGCTCAGGAGCGCATGACCGTCATTCGCCCCAAGCCGGGCCTCACCTTCGACGATGTCCTCCTGGTGCCGCGATACTCGGCGGTGCATCCGCGCGAGGTCTCGACCGTCAGCCGCTTCACCCGCACCATCTCCCTCAACATCCCGCTGGTCTCCGCCGCCATGGACACCGTCACCGAGGCCGACATGGCCATCGCGATGGCGCGCGCCGGCGGCATCGGCGTGCTCCACAAGAACATGACGCCCGAGCGCCAGGCCGCGGAGGTGGACCGGGTGAAGCGGAGCGAGAGCGGGATGATCCTCAACCCGATCACCCTCGGTCCCGACCGCCCGCTGCGCGAGGCCTACGGGCTGATGCGGCGCTTCAAGATCTCCGGGGTGCCGATCGTGGACGGCCAGGGCCGGCTCACCGGCATCATCACCAACCGCGACCTCCAGTTCGAGCGCAATCTCGAGCAGCCGATCAGCGACGCCATGACGAAGGACCGGCTCATCACCGCGCCGGTCGGCACCAGCCTCGACGACGCCGAGCGGATCCTGGCGCAGCACCGGATCGAGAAGCTGCCGGTGGTGGACGCCAACGGCGTCCTCAAGGGCCTCATCACGGTGAAGGACATCTTCAAGCGCCGCGAGCACCCCAACGCGAACAAGGACCAGCACGGGCGGCTCCGGGTGGCCGCCGCAGTCGGCGGAGGATCGGATGCCACCGCGCGCGCCCGCTCGCTCATCGGGGCCGGGGTGGATGTCCTGGTGGTAGACTCGGCGCACGGGCACAGCGAAGGTGTGCTGGCGACCGTCTCCCAACTGCGCGAGGCGTTCCCCGACGTGCAGCTCGTCGCCGGCAACGTGGCGACCGAGGCGGGCGCCCGGGAGATGGTGCGGCGCGGGGTGGACGCGGTGAAGGTGGGCATCGGACCAGGGAGCATCTGCACCACCCGTGTCGTCACCGGCGTGGGCGTGCCCCAGGTCACCGCGGTGATGGACGCGGTCCGAGGTGCCGAGGACGTGCCGGTGATCGCCGACGGAGGCATCAAGTACTCGGGCGACGTGGTGAAGGCGCTCGCGGCCGGCGCGTCGTCGGTGATGATGGGCTCCATGCTCGCGGGCACCGAGGAAAGCCCCGGCGAGTCGGTGCTGGCGGAGGGGCGGCGCTACAAGATGATCCGCGGCATGGGCAGCCTCTCCGCCATGCAGGACGGCTCCGCCGACCGGTACTTCCAGGAAGGGGAGATGGCGCCCTCGAAGCTGGTCCCCGAGGGCATCGAGGGGCGCGTGCCGTACAAGGGCCCGGTGGCCGACGTGATCTTCCAGATGGTCGGCGGGCTCCGGAGCGGCATGGGGTACTGCGGGGTGTCCTCCATCCCGCAGCTGCAGTGCGAAGTCGAGATGTTGCAGATCACCAGCGCCGGACTTCGCGAGTCACACCCGCACGACGTCACGATCACGCGGGAAGCACCGAACTACAGTGCCTGAAGCAACAAGCCGGCCGTAAGACGTCAGTAGGACGGCGTGAAAGGTGAAGTGTGTTCGCCTTTCACGCTCCTGACCCCGACCTCCCCAAACCGCCGAGCATCTCATGAGCCTCTTCCGTCGCAAGGATCTGTCCGTGCTTCAGGCCGAAGTCGCCGCGGATCAAAGCCTCAAGCGTGTGCTGGGACCAGTGAACCTGGTTCTCCTGGGCATCGGCGCGGTCATCGGCGCGGGGATCTTCGTGCTGACGGGCCAGGCTGCCGCCAACTACGCCGGCCCTGGGATCGTGATCTCTTTCATCCTGGCCGGGACAGCTTGCGCCTTCGCCGGACTGTGCTACGCCGAGTTCGCGGCCATGATCCCGATCGCGGGGTCGGCCTACACCTACGGCTACGCCACCTTGGGTGAGCTGATCGCCTGGATCATCGGGTGGGACCTGATCCTGGAGTACCTCTTCGCCGCATCCACCGTGGCGGTGGGATGGTCGGGGTACGTGGTCTCGTTCCTCAAGGACCTGGGGATCAACATACCGGCGGCCTATACCTCGGCCCCCTACGTCCACACCACACCGCCCGATGCGGGATTAAACGTCTGGCGGCTGTTCACCGAAGGCTGGTCCTCCACCGGGCATGTGCTGAACGTGCCGGCGATGTTCATCGTGGCGCTGCTCACCATCCTGCTGATCATCGGCATCAGTGAGTCCGCGACCTTCAACGATCTCGTGGTGTTCATCAAGGTCACGGTGGTCCTGCTCTTCATTGGGTTCGGCGTTGCCTACATCAACGCGGACAACTGGACCCCGTTCGTTCCTCCGGCGGAGGGTCCGGGGAAGTACGGCTGGGACGGAATCGTGCGCGGCGCGGGAGTGATCTTCTTCGCGTACATCGGGTTCGATGCGGTGTCCACCGCGGCACAGGAGTGCCGCAATCCGCAGAGGGACATGCCCATCGGCATTCTCGGGTCCTTGGCCATCTGTACCGTGCTCTACATCGCTGTCGCCCTGGTACTCACCGGAATCGTGCACTACTCCCAGCTCAACGTCCCCGATCCGATCGCGGTCGGTATCAACGCCGTGGGTCCCCAGCTCGCCTGGCTTCGGC
Organism: Gemmatimonadota bacterium; assembly: GCA_046729675.1. GTDB lineage: Bacteria > Gemmatimonadota > Gemmatimonadetes > Gemmatimonadales > GWC2-71-9 > CAVVWJ01. The sequence goes on from JBKPGZ010000190.1 coordinate 7,333, forward strand.
CGATCATCAAGATCGGTGCGATCGCCGGCCTGTCATCGGTGATCCTGGTCATGCTCCTCGGCCAGCCCCGAATCTTCTATAC
>JBKPGZ010000191.1:0-3967 GCA_046729675.1 Gemmatimonadota bacterium
CACCGGTGTGGTGGTCTCCTGCCAGCAGGAGCGCAGCCAGACCAAGAACCGCGCGACGGCCATGAAGATGTTGCGGGCCGCATTGTATCAGCGGAAGTTGGAGGAACAGGAGGCCGCGCGCGCGGTCATCGAGGCCACCAAGACCGACAACTCCTGGGGCAACCAGATCCCCTCCTACGTCTTCCAGCCCTATACCATGGTGAACGACCACCGAACCGAGGTGAAGGTGGGCGACGTACAACGGGTGATGGACGGCGATCTGGACGAGTTCATCCAGGCGTATCTCAAGCGCTTCGGAGGCAAGGCGGCGTGAGCGCCGTGGAGGAGCGGTCCTACGTCGAGGCGGCGCGACGGGAGAAGCGGGCCGCTCTCGAGGGCCGCGGCATCCCCGCGTTCGCGTACCGGTACGAGCGCTCCCACACCGCCGCAGACGCGCTGGCCCTCTACCGGGACGAGATGGGAGAAGACGGCCCTCGCGTGCGCGTCGCCGGCCGGCTCGACCGGCTAAAATCCCAGGGCAAGACGGCGTTCGGCCACATCGAGGACGCCTCGGGCCGCATGCAGGTGTACTTCCGACAGGATGTCCTCGGCGATGGCTATGAGCTGGTGCAGCTGCTGGACCTCGACGATCACATAGGGGTCGAGGGCCCGGTGTTCCGCACCAAGATGGGTGAGATCACGGTGCGGGCGGAGTCCGTCACCCTGCTGGCCAAGTCGCTCCGGCCACTGCCCCGGGGCAAGGCCGAGCAGACGGAGGCGGGCCTCGTGATTCACGGCGGGTTGAAGGATCCCGAGGTGCGCTACCGCCAGCGGTACGCCGACCTCGCGGTGCATCCGGAAGTGCGCGAGGTGTTCAGGCTCCGGGCGAAGACGATCAGCTGGATCCGGCGGTTCCTCGACGAGCGAGACTTTCTCGAGGTCGAGACGCCGATCCTCCAGCCGCTCTACGGCGGTGCGGCGGCCCGGCCGTTCGTCACCCACCACAACGCGCTCGACATGCCGCTCTATCTCCGGATTGCGGACGAGCTGTATCTCAAGCGGCTGCTGGTGGGTGGGCTGGAGCGGGTGTACGAGATCGGCCACGACTTTCGCAACGAGGGAATGGATCGGACCCACAATCCCGAGTTCACCATGCTCGAGGTGTACCAGGCCTATGCCGACTACACCGACATGATGGAGCTGACGGAGGGTCTCGTCGCGGGAGCCATCGAGCACGGCGTGGGCACCCGCACGCTCGAGCGGGGTGGGGTCACCCTCGATTTCACCCCGCCGTTCCGTCGGGTCAGCTTCATCGAGGGCGTGCGGGAACGCTGCGGCCTGGACCTCCGCACCGCCTCCGAGGAGGAGATGCGCCGGGTGCTGCTCGCGGCCGGCGAGTCGGCCGAGTCGGTCGGGGAGCTCGCGGGCGCTAAGCTTCAGGACGAGGTGTTCAAAGTCGTGCTCGAGCCCACCCTGGTGCAGCCGACGTTCGTGCTCGACTACCCCAAGCCTCTCTCCCCGCTGGCCAAGGAGCACCGCGCCGATCCGGCGCTGACCGAGCGGTTCGAGCTCTTCGTCATGGGCCGCGAGCTCGCGAACGCATTCAGCGAGCTGAACGACCCCGACGACCAGCGGCGCCGGTTCGAGGACCAGGTGCGGCAGCGCGCGGCGGGTGACGAGGAGGCCCACGCCTTCGACGCCGACTACGTCCGGGCGCTGGAGTACGGGATGCCCCCGGCCGGCGGGATGGGGATGGGTATCGATCGACTGATGATGGTGATCGCGGACCAACCGTCGATCCGGGACGTGATCCTCTATCCCGCGATGCGGCCGGAGGAGGGATGAGCCGCGGCGACCTGGTGCTCGGCCTGCGGGAGTTGGCGCGCACATTCCGCTGGCCGACCAAGCTGGAGCGGCGGATCGCGCGGCGGTACCTCCGGAGCCGCCGCGGGGCTCGGACCGCCTCGCTCAACACCGTCATCTCGACCGGCGGCGTGGCCGTGGGGGTCACCGCATTGATCGTGGTGCTCGGCGTGATGAACGGACTGCGGAATGACCTGCGAGAGCGCATCCTGGTGGCCAACCCCCATCTGAGGGTGCTCACGTACGGCGCCGGGCTCCGCATGGATGACTGGCGCGACGCGCTCCGTATCGTCCGCCAGCAGCCCGGCGTGGTGGCGGCCGCTCCGGAGGTGATCAGCCAGGCCGGCATCACCGCGGGCGCCGACTACGGCGAAGGCGTCAACGTGGTGGGCTTCGATGCCGACACCGGCAAGATGTCGGTCACCTCGTTGCCCCGGTCGATCGTGAAGGGCGATCTCTCCTTCAAGACCAACAAGCCGAACGTGGATGGGGGCATCCTGCTGGGCGCCCGTCTCGCCGGCCGGCTGGGGGTTTACCCCAGCGACATCGTCACCCTGGTGCCGGTCACCCAGGCCAAGATGAACCCGGCGCTGGGCGTGGCCGTCCCGCGGTTCTGGAAGTTCGAGGTGACGGGGCTCTTCGACACCGGAATGTTCCAGTACGACAATCAGTTCGTCGTGCTCTCGCTGGAAAAGGCCCAGGCCTTCACCGGCCTCGGCGCCGCGGTGTCGGGCATCGCCGTCCGGGTGGCCGATCCGAACCTCGCGCCGGTCATCGGCGAGGCCCTGGAAAAGCGGCTCGGCTACCCCTACCGGGCGCTCGACTGGCAGACCCAGAACGCCAACCTCTTCAGCGCCTTGCAGCTCGAAAAGCTGGCCATGGGACTGATTATTTTCTTCATCATGGTGGTGGCCGCCTTCAACATCGTGGGGACCCTCACCATGGTGGTGACCGACAAGACCAAGGAGATCGGGATCCTCCGTGCGATGGGGCTCACCTCGCCGGCCGTCGGGCGGGTGTTCCTGATCCAGGGCGCGGTGATCGGGATCGTCGGCACGCTCCTCGGGCTGCTCCTCGGGCTGACCGTCGCCTACGTGGTGGACGAATCCGGTTGGATCCGGATCAATCCGGCGGTCTACTTCATCGATCACCTGCCGGTGCACGTCGAGCCGCTGGACGTGCTGGTCGTCGTGGGGGCGAGCATCGCGATCGCCGTGCTCGCCACCCTCTACCCGTCGCAGACGGCGGCGGGGCTCACGCCGGTCGAAGCGATCCGGCACGAATGACGGCGATCCTGGAGGCCTCGGGGCTGCGGAAGGTGTACCAGGGCGGCGACGGCCTTCCGATCGAGGTCCTGTCCGGGGTGGACCTGGCAGTGAGCCGGGGCGAGTTCGTCGCCATCGTCGGCGCCAGCGGCTCGGGCAAGAGCACGCTGCTCCACCTGCTTGGCGCGCTGGACGTGCCCTCGGCCGGCACGGTGCAGCTCGATGGCCGGCAGTACGGTGACCTCGATCCCGACGCCCTGGCCATGGTGCGCAACCGGAAGATCGGGTTCGTGTTCCAGTTCCATCATCTGCTCCGGGAGTTCACCGCGCTGGAGAACGTGATGCTGCCGCTACTCATCGCCGGGGAGGAGGAGGCGAAGGCCCGCTCGCGGGCGGAGGAGCTGCTCGCGGCCGTGGGGCTGGCGGGACGGATGTCGCACCGGCCGGCGGCCCTTTCGGGCGGCGAGCAGCAGCGGGCGGCGGTGGCGCGGGCGCTGGCGGCCGACCCGCTGGTGGTGCTGGCCGACGAGCCGTCGGGCAACCTCGACGCGGGCAACAGCGAGCGGCTGCACCAGTTGTTCGCGCGCCTGTCGCGCGAGTTCGAGACCGCGCTCGTCGTCGTCACCCACAACCGCAGCCTGGCGGGGCGCGCCGACCGGGTGCTTTCCCTGGAGGGCGGCCGGCTGGTGCCGCTCTCCAGCGTGGAGGCGATGCCCTGATGTCCTGCGACCAGTGCCGCGAGCGGGAGGCGGTCATCCACCTCACCCAGATCGTCAACGAACAGGTGACGACGCTGCACCTCTGCGAGCGCTGCGCGGCGGAGAAGGGCGTGGAGAGCCCGAGCGGCGTGGTGAAGACCC
>JBKPGZ010000192.1:0-10668 GCA_046729675.1 Gemmatimonadota bacterium
GACACCGCGCTGGCGGTGGGCTATGCCATCGTGCTGGTGCACTTCGTCGGTGGCGGGTGACCGCCGCCGACGGGGCGGGACCCCTTATCTTTTCTTCCATGACCACGACACTCGCACCGGCCGAGCTGCTGGATACCCCGCTCACCATCGGCGGGCGAAGCTTCCGCTCCCGGCTCATGGTCGGCACCGGGAAGTACCGCAATAACCACGAGATGGTCCGGGCGATCGACGCCTCGGGCGCCGAGATCGTCACCGTCGCGGTCCGGCGGGTGGACCTCGACCGCACCAAGGAGGAGGGCGTCCTCTATCACCTGAGTCCGGACCGCTACTTCCTCCTGGCCAACACGGCAGGCTGCTACACGGCCGACGAGGCCGTCCGCTACGCGCGGCTGGCCCGGGAGGCCGGCTTCAACGACTTCGTGAAGCTGGAGGTGATCGGCGACCGGGAGACGCTCCTCCCCGATACGTCCGGTCTCCTCGAGGCCGCGCGTGAGCTGGTGAAGGACGGCTTCACGGTGCTGGCCTACACCAACGACGATCTGATCACCGCGCTCCGCCTCGAGGACGCCGGCTGCGCCGCGGTCATGCCCCTCGCCTCCCCAATCGGCAGCGGGCTCGGCCTGCTGAATCCGTACTCGATCCGGACCATCAAGAAGCGACTCGAGGTACCGGTCATCGTGGATGCGGGAGTCGGCACGGCCTCGGACGCCTGCGTCACGATGGAGCAAGGCGTGGACGGGATCCTGATGAACACGGCCCTCGCCGAGGCGCAGGATCCGGTCGCGATGGCCAGCGCCATGCGATACGCGGTGGATGCGGGGCGGCTGGCCTTCCTGGCGGGCCGGATGCCACGGCGGGAGGTCGCCGTGCCGTCGTCGCCCGATCGCGGCATGCTTTCGTAGGTGGGGGTTGGTTTTGCCTCCCAACACGATGGCAGCCGGCGCAGCACAGAGATGACGGCAAGCAAAGGCCTGGCCCCGAGACGAGCGGCGCTCAACGTCCTCACCCAGGTGCGCTCCGGTCGCCCGCTCGACGCGGCTCTCGACGGCGCGCTCCGAAAGCTGGACGACGACGATGACCGCCGGCTCGCGCACGAGATGGCGGCCGGCGTGCTGCGACGCCAGCAGGCGCTCGATGCCCGACTCTCGGCGCTGGTGACCAGGGACTGGTCCGAGGTGCCGTCGCGGCTGCAGGACCTGCTCCGTCTCGGCGCGTACCAGCTGGTGGTCCTCGACCGGGTCCCGGCGCACGCGGCGGTGGATACCAGCGTGTCGCTCGCGAGAGAGGAAGGCGGGCCTAGGGCCAGCGGGTTCGTGAACGCGGTGCTGCGGCGCCTCGGCGCACAGCCCGCGGCGATGGATGCGGACGCCGATCTCGCCGAAGCGGGGGGACTCGCCCGGCGTCACTCTCACCCGCTCTGGCTGGTGGAGCGCTGGCTCCGGCGCTTCGGTCCCGAGGAGACCCGGCATCTCCTGGAGTGGAACGATCGCCGGCCGCGTCTCGTCCTTCAGCCGGCACGGCAGGGCGCCGCCGAGCTGGAGCAGCTGTGGAGATCGGCGGGGATCACGGTCGAACCGGCGCCCTATGGCGCCGGGCTGGTGACCGATCGGCGGCGCCCGGAAGAGTTGCCCGGATTCGCCGAAGGCGCGTTTCTGGTTCAGGATCCGGCGCAGGCGCTCCTCGCCTGGTATGCCGACCTCCCCACGGGCGCGACGGTCTACGACGCGGCCGCGTCTCCAGGAGGGAAGACAATCGCCCTGGGGCGGGAGGCGCGCCTGGTGGCGGCGGGCGATCTGAGCCGGCACCGGGTGGACCGCCTCAAGCGCAATCTCCAGCGCGCGGGAAGCGGACGGGAGCACCCGATCGTCGCCGATGCGCGCCGGGCGCCGGTCCGCCCGGTCGAGGCGGTGCTGCTCGACGCACCGTGTCTCGGCACCGGCACCTTCGCGCGGCATCCGGATGCGCGCACTCGGGTCACGGCCGGGGCGCTGGAGCGGATCACGGGCGTCCAGGCGGAGCTGCTGGACGCCCTGGCGCAGGTCGTCGCGCCCGGCGGGCTCTTGATCTATTCCACCTGCTCGCTGGAGCCAGAGGAGAACGAGCTGCAGGTCGACGGCTTCCTCGCCCGGCACCCGGAGTTCCGACGCGAGCCGAGCGAGACGTTTCCCGAGGCCCTGTTGTCAGGGAAGGGTGACATGACCATTCTGCCGCAGCGACACGAGATGGACGGCGCGTACGCCGCCAGGCTCCGCCGGGCGTGAGGATCCGCCGCCACACGGGGTCGGCTCCGGGCCGCGGCGCCAGGCCGGACGCGGTCGAGACCGACGACGTCAGGCCGGCCGAGCCCGAGGAGCCCCGCGGTGATCCGTGGAAGCGCTTTGCCCGCGACATGGGGCTCATCGCTCTCGTGGCCCTCATCGGCTACCTGCTCTCGGGCTACTGGATCTCGCCGGGTGCGGTCTTCGCTTCGGAGCACGCCGTCCCGCGGGTGCTGGATCTTCGGGTAGCCGATGCGCGAGACCGGCTCGGCCAGCTGGGCTTTCGGGTCCGGGTAGAAGGGGAGCGCGCCAACCCGGTGGTGCCCCAGGGCGTGGTCCTCTGGCAGGACCCGCCGCCCGAAACCGTGGTGCCGCCCAACAGCACGGTGCAGCTGGTGCCGAGCGGCGGGCCCGCGCCGGTGAACGTGCCCGACGTGATCGGACTCTCGCTTCCCTACGCGGAGTCGATCATCGAGGCTGCCGGTCTCAAGCTGGGTCGGGTGGACCGGGTGACGTCGGGACAGGAAGCGGAGGTCGTGCTGTCGGTCCGGCCGCCACCGGGCAACGGACGTCCCCCCGGCTCCAGGGTGGAGCTGCTGGTGAGCACCGGTCAGGGAGGAGGACAGTGAGCGTGCGCATCGCGCCGAGCGTGCTGAGCGCGGACCTGGGACGCCTGCGGGAGCAGGTGGAGCGTGCCGTCGAGGGCGGGGCGGAGTGGGTCCACGTGGACGTGATGGACGGCCACTTCGTGCCCAATCTCACCTTCGGCGCGCCGATCATCCGCGCGCTCCGTCGGATCACCGACCGGCCGATCGACGTCCACCTCATGGTGTACCATCCCGAGCATTACATCGCCGAGTACGCCGAGGCGGGCGCGAGCGTGTTCACGTTCCACCCCGAGGCCGCGGTACACGTGCAGCGTCACCTGGCGGCGGTGCGGGAGCATGGCATGCTCGCCGGGCTCGCCCTCAACCCCTCCACGCCAGTCGCCCACATGGAGGAAGTGGTGGACGATCTGGACCTCGTCCTCATCATGTCGGTGAACCCGGGCTATGGGGGGCAGTCGTACCTGCCGGCAGCCACCGAGAAGATCCGCAGGGTCCGCGCGGTGCTCGACCGGGCCGGCTCCCGCGCGACACTCGAGGTGGATGGAGGCATCACCACCGAGACCATCGCCGAGGCGTGGGGCGCCGGCGCGGACACCTTCGTCGCCGGCACGGCCGTTTTCGGTGAGCCCGATCCCGCACAGGCGGTGCGCGACCTCCAGCGCCGCTGCGCCGTCCTCGCCTGAGGTAATCGTGTCGAAGCAGTGGACCATGGTGGGAATCGTGCTGGCGGGGCTCGCCCTCGGGGCGGCGGCCCTCACCTGGGTGGCGCCGAGCGGGGGCGTGGAGATCAACCGCGAGGCCCCGGACTTCAAGGTGATGAACCTCGCGACGCGAGACACGGTGTCGCTCTCCGACTACCGCGGATCGGTGACGCTGGTGAACATCTGGGCCACCTGGTGCCTTCCCTGCCGCGACGAGATGCCGTCCATGCAGGCCCTCTACGACTCGCTCGCGGGCCAGGGCTTTCGTATCGCCGCCATCAGCATCGACGAGGGCAGCCCCGAAGACGTCGTCGCCTTCGCCCAGAAGTTCGGCCTCACCTTCGACATCCTCCACGACCGAAGTGGAACCGTCGAGCGCCTCTATCAGACCACCGGCGTCCCCGAGAGCTTCCTGCTCGACCGGCGCGGGATCCTGGTGAAGCGGGTGATCGGTGCCCACGACTGGAGCTCGCCCGCCAACCGGAGCACGGTGGAGCGCCTCCTGGCCCAACCCGAGAGCTAGCGTGCCGGGCTGGATCCTCGGCATCGAGACATCCTGCGACGAGACCTCCGCGGCGGTTCTTCGTGCGGAGGGCGGCGTCGGCTCGGTCGCGGGGCACGTGATCCTGTCGCAGGACGTCCATCGCGTCTTCGGCGGGGTGGTGCCCGAGCTGGCGAGCCGGGCGCACGTGCGCACCATCGGCTCGGTGGTTGATCGTGCGCTCGCCGACGCGGGGATCGGGCTGGCACAGCTCGACGGCATCGCCGTGACCGCCGGTCCCGGTCTGGTCGGCGCGCTGCTCGTCGGCGTTACCTACGGCAAGACCCTCGCCTTCAGCCTCGATCGCCCATTGCTGGGCGTGAATCATCTGGAGGGACATCTCTTCGCGCCTTCCCTCGAGGATCCCGAGCTGGCCCCGCCGTTCGTGGCCCTGCTGGTGAGCGGCGGTCACACGATGCTGCTCGACGTGCCGGCCTGGGGCGAGTATCGGCTGCTGGGACAGACGCTCGATGACGCGGCCGGTGAGGCGTTCGACAAGGTGGCCAAGCTCCTGGGGCTCGGCTATCCCGGCGGTCCGGTCATCGAGCGACTGGCGAAGGAGGGAGAGCCCGGTCGCTACGCCTTTCCCCGTCCCATGCTCCAGGAGCTCGAGCGCGACGGCCCCAATCGCTACGCCTTCTCCTTCAGCGGGCTCAAGACGGCGGTGCTGCGCGCGGTGCGCGCGGGTAGTGACCCGGATCGGCCGGGTGAGCCGCCGCCGGAGGCCGAGCGACCGAACCTCGCCCGCGGATTCCAGGACGCAGCGATCGAGGTGCTGGTGGCGAAGACGGCGCACGCGGTCGAGGCGCTGGGCTATCGCACCGCGATGATCGGCGGCGGCGTGGCCTGCAATCGCACGCTGGCGGACCGGCTGAGGGAGCGGCTGGCGGGCCTGGCCCGGGTCAGCGTAGCTTCTCCCCGGCTCAACACCGACAACGCGGCGATGATCGCCGCGGCCGGCGCCTGGCGACTGGCCCGCGGCGAGCGCAGCGGCTGGGACCTGGAGCCGCGCGACGACCTTCCCCTGCCCGGCCTGACCGCCGCCATCGAGACTTTCCGATGACCATCTATCCCTTCGTGCTGCAGCTCGGGCCGGTCGAGATCACCGGCTACGGACTCATGATGATGGTCGCCTTCCTCATGGGCGGGTGGCTCATCGCGATCGAACTGAAGCGTCGCGGGCTGGCGGAGGATTACGCGGCCGACGCGGTCGCGGCGGCCGTGATCGGCGGCATCATCGGCGCGAAGCTCTGGTACGTGGCGGTCACCCAGGACATGAATGCGCTCTTCTCGCGCGGCGGCCTGGTCTGGTACGGTGGGTTCATCGGCGGGACCGCGGCGGTCATCCTCAACGGTTGGCGGCTCAAGGTTCCGCTTCGCTGGACCATGCAGCTGGTCGCACCGGCGCTCCCGGCGGCGTATGCCCTCGGGAGGATCGGATGCTTCCTGGTGAACGACGACTACGGCCGGCCCACCGATGTCCCCTGGGCGGTCAAGTTTCCCCATGGGCTCCCTCCTTCGACCGCCGCGAGCATGGAGCAGCTCTTCGGCATCCCGGTGCCTCCAGGCACCGACCCGTCCACCGTGCTCGCCGTGCACCCCACCCAGATCTACGAGGCGATCCTCATGCTGGCCGCCTTCATGTGGCTCTGGAGTCTGAGGAAGAGCGGCCGGCCGATCGGATGGATCTTCGGACTCTACCTCGTGATCGCGGGGGTGGAGCGGTTTCTGATCGAGATCCTACGGGCCAAGGACGATCGCTTCCTGGGGCCATTCACGCTGGCACAGCTCACCAGTGTCATTCTGGTCGCGGTGGGTATCTGGGTGATGGCCAAGCTGCGGAACAGGCCCGACCCCGAGCCCGGAGCCTACCTGGCGACCGGCAAGAAGGCGGCATAGTCAGGATTTTGACAGCCCGCTAAGCGACTGCACCCCAGAGAGTTGAGATGTGCCCCCTCGACGCCGTCAAAGGGCTGGTCGGCGTGGAGGGCCAACTTCCCGCCCGGCGGTTGCACGTAACTTCAAGAGCCCCAGCTAGTTGCTGTTTCTTGCACCTCTGGCACCGCCCTTGCCTATAAGAACCACTGAGCGAAGCCATGTGGCTTCCACGTGACGAGTGGTAGGTCGAAGAAGGGTGAAGCGGGCACATCGGCTCGTCTTCGTATACTCAGGGGGCGATCTACCACTTGCATACGCGAACGGCCCGCCGACATCGGCGGGCCGTTCGCATTTCTGCTCCCTCCACGAATCAGTCGAGGGTCAGCTCCGTGGCGGCAACGACGAGGCCGTCCTCGTCTCCCCACACCCGGTGTCCCGGCGTGAACGTGATGCCGGCGAAGCTCACCGGCGCGCCCCGCTCCCCCGCTCCATTCTTGGCGGCCGGGCGCGGGCAGGCGGCGAGTGCCTTCACCCCCAGCGGCACCGACGCGATCTCGTCCACATCGCGCACGCACCCGTTCACCACGAGGCCGGCCCACCCGTTGGCCGACGCGAGCGCGGCGAGCCGGCCGCCGATGAGCGCGCAGCGGCTGGAGCCCTGCCCGTCCACCACCAGCACGCGGCCCCGCCCCTTGTCCTCGAGGATCCGGCGCACCAGCGCGTTGTCCTCCAGCACGTGCACGGTCTCGATCTCCCCGGCGAACGACGCCCGCCCGCCGAAGTCCCGGAACACCGGCTCGGCCACGTGCACCTGGTCCCCGTAGCGGTCGCAGAGATCCGGGGTCGGCGTCACGCCACCGCCTCCCCCGAGCGCCGCCGCTCGGCAGCGATCGCCCGCCTGGGCTCGATCGCGAAGGTCCACAGCAGTGCCACCACCGCGAGCGCCACGAGCACCGCCTGCGCGGTCAGCGTTTCCACGGTCGGGTGGAGGCCGATCGCAGGCACGCGCGGGATCACGGGCACCGGCGTGAGGGGGACGAACCCGCCCTCCTGGAGCTCGGCGATCCCCGCCCCGGCGAACACGAGGGCCATGTAGTAGAGAAACGCGCTGGTCACCGCGAAGAAGGGCTTCAGCGGCAACCGCAACCCGAATCGGTTCACCGCCACGTACACCCCGACCAGGATGACCAGGCCGGTCAGCATCCCGGCCAGCACGGGCGCGGCCGCCGCGCCAGGACCGGCCGAGATGAACAGGGCCTTGTAGAACAGCACCGTCTCGAAGCCCTCGCGATATACGGCCAGGAAGGCCGCCGTGCCGAGCGCGAGGGCCGACCCGTGGGTGACCGCATCCTGGACCTTGCTCTTGACGAAATGCGTCCACTTCACCACTTCCATCTTGCTCAGCAGCCAATAGCTCACGTAGAACAGCACCGCGGTGGCGACCACCATGGTCGCGCCCTCGAGTGCCTCCTGGTGGGCGGCGGACAGATGGAACACCGTCTCCAGCGCAAGCGCGGTGAGCAGGCTCGCGGCGATCGCGGCCAGGATTCCGGCGTTGACATGGCGCCGCCGGTCGGACGCACCCATCTTGGCCAGGAACGCCATCAGCGCGCCGACAATCAGAATCGCCTCCAGTCCCTCGCGCAGCATGATCACGAAGGACTGCACGAAGAGGTTGGTCCTCGAGAGCCCCACGCCCATCGCGGCGGCGGCGCGGTCCAACCCGGTGGCGAGCCGCTCGCGCGCGGCGTCGAGCTCCGGGCCGCCCCCTGTGGCCGCGGCGGCACGCAGGGCGGCGAAGTCGGCCTCCAGCTCGGCCGCGAGGGCAGGATCGCGACCACGCAGCTCGCGCTCGATCTGCTCGAAGGTCATGTAGGCGTCGAGCGCCCTGCTGGAGGCGCCCGGGTCGCCGGTCCTCGCCAGCGCGTAGACGGAGTCCACCTGCGCGCGGACGGCGGCGAGCACTTCGGCGGCCGGCGAGCTCGCGCTCTGGTGGCCGCGGATCGCGGCCAGTCGGGCGAGCCCACCGTGCGAGCCGTCCCGAGGTGCGCCCAGCGAGTCGAGCAGCTCCGTGTCGGACATCTTGCCGGTGCGGGTGAAATCGTCGAGCGCCGCCGGCGCCTCACCGGAAGCCGGTGGCAGGCGCAGCGTGGTGGCGTAGAGGGCGACCGCCCAGCGCTCTTGGGCCGGGAGCCGGTCCTCGAACGCCGGCATCGCGGTGCCGACGACGCCGATGTTGATGCGCCGATAGTAGTCCAGCGGCGACTGGTCGCTCAGCGCGGCCCACTCGGCGAGGTTTGCCGGCGCCGGATCCAGCCCTGCGGCGAGAGGACCGTCACCGCGCCCGAGGTCCCCGTGGCAGCCGGCGCAGTTCGTCCGGTACACCTCGGCGCCGAGCGCGACATCGGGTGGCCGGCTGGGGAGCTCATCGAGGGACACGCCGTGCCGCGCGGCGAGCGCGGCGGCGAACGAGCGGACCCGGGCATCGAGACTGTCGGGCTCGCCCCGGCGCTTCACCAGCGCCAGGAGGGAGTCCAGTGTGGCGACGGGATCGAGCGTCGCATCCGCCGGCAGAGCGGCGGCGGAGCGGCGGGACTCCTCGAGAAAGAGACGGGCCTCCTCGACTTCGGCCGCGGCCACGACTCTGCCGCCGACTACCCCGATGCGGTACTCCTGGGCGGCGAGGGTGGCGGTGGCGGCGACCCGGCGAACGACGGCGGCCGAGTCATTCGGGACACTGGGGGCGGGGGAAGCGGATGTGAGAGCCGAAAGCAGGATCGGCAGCGCCGCGCCGATGAGAGTCATTTTCATCCGGTTTCTGAGAGGCTGGCCTAAACTAGAGTCCACAGGTCGGAATTGAAAGAGCCTACGTGAACGAGGCCACTTACACCTACACGGCCCTGGGCTTCCTGGCCGTGTGCCTGGCGGTCTGGATCTGGGTCGAACGGGACCGGGTGAGGCGCGCGGAGCGCCTCATCGCGGCCACGCGGCGAATGGCGGTGGGCGACATGGAGGCCCGGGCCGGGGTCCGCGGTCACGACCCGTTGGGCGTCCTGGCCGACGCGATCGCCCAGATGGCCTCCCGCCTCAAGACGCTGGAAGCCACCCTCCAGGAGCGGCAGAACTGGTTCGGTCTGCTCCTGGAGCACGCCTCCGACCTCATCTTCACGGTCGACGCCGAGTGGCGGATCGGGACCGCGAGCCCATCGCTACCCCGCTTTCTGGGCTGGCCGCCGGACCAGATGCGGGGCCGGCCGCTTGCCGAGTTCCTGCACCCGGACGATGCCGAGGCGGCCCTCGCCGCGTTCGACGCGATCGCGGGCGGCGCCGACCCCGGCGAACCGGTCGCATTCCGGCTGCTCCACGTGGACGGCACCTGGCGCAGCGTGGAGGCCTTCGCGGACCGACCCCGGAACTGGACCGGCCCGGACCGCGTGGTGGTGACGGCGCGAGACCTGCGCCCGCGCGAGCGGCTGGAGCGTGAGCTGGGCGAGGCGCGCCGCATGGAGGTGCTGGGCCGCTTCGCCGGCGGCGTCGCCCACGACTTCGATCATCTGCTCACCGCCATCCAGGGCTACACCAGCCTCCTGCTCCGGGATCTGCGGCCGGGCGAGCCCCAGTACGAGGGGCTGGAGGAAATCCGGCAGTCCTCCGAGCGGGCGGCGAAGCTCACCCGGCAGATCCTGGCCTTCGGCCGCCACCACTCCGCGGAATCGGAGGCGGTGGACCCCAACCGGCTGGTGAGCAACCTGGCTCGCCTTCTTCCACCGCTGGTCGGCGACGAGCTGTCGCTCGTCACCGTCCTCGCCCCGAACATCGGGATGGTGCGCGCCGACCGCGGCCACTTGGAGCAGGTGGTGATGAACCTGGTCCTGAACGCCCGCGACGCGATGCCCGACGGCGGGCGGCTTACCATCGGCACCGCGAACGAGGAGATCACCGACTACGACCCGCGCGCGAGTCCCGAGCTGCCACCCGGCCACTACGTCACGCTCAGCGTGCGGGACACCGGCAAGGGCATCGCTCCCGAGATTCTGCCCTCGATCTTCGAGCCGTTCTTCACCACCAAGGAGAACGGCCGCGCGCTCGGCCTCGGTCTGGCGACGGTCTACGGGATCGTGAAGCAGTGTGAGGGACACGTGGACGTGGAGAGCACCCCGGGCCGGGGAACGACGGTTCGGGTCTACCTGCCCGTCGCGCGCGGGGAGTCGCCAGTCGGGGGCTTCGCCAACCATGTCGCGCGGCGCGAGGGGATCATTCTGCTGGTCGAGGACGAGGAGCCGGTGCGGCGATTCGCCCGCGCGGCGCTGGAGGAGCAGGGCTACCGGGTGCTCGAGGCGGGGCACGGGTGGGAGGCCCTGATGCGGCTGGCCGAGTTCGACGGCTCGGTCAATCTGGTGATCGCTGACGTGATGATGCCGGAGATGGGTGGCAGCGAGCTGGCGAGGCGGCTGGCGGTGGAGCGGCCGGAGCTCCCGATCCTCTTCCTCTCGGGCTACACCGACGATGAGCTGATCCTGCGCGGTCTCGGCCCCCCGAATGCCTTCGTGCAGAAGCCGTTTACGCCGGGGGCGTTGGTGGAGCGAGTGGAGGAGATGATTGGAGGCGGGCGGTAGGGCGGTCCGGCGGTCCGGCGGTCCGGCGGTCCGGCGGTCCGGCGGTCCGAGCCTACTCTGTCATCC
>JBKPGZ010000193.1:0-16392 GCA_046729675.1 Gemmatimonadota bacterium
GGGTAAGTTCGGACCGCCCGACGCCCGACGCCCGACGCCCGACGCCCGACGCCCGACGCCCGACGCCCGACGCCCGACCGCCCGACCGCCCGACCGCCTAGATCACGCCCCCCCGCCGCAGCCTCCCAATCTGATCGAACCGCTCCTCGTGCACCGCGAGCACCTCCTCCGGTGACACGGTCGCCACGCCCGGCTTGGCCACCTCCACGCCGGCCGCGTAGTTCGCGAGCTGAGCCGCTTCCACCAGGGACGCCCCCGCCGCGAGCGCCGTTCCCAGCCAGGCGGTCACCGTATCGCCGGCGCCCGAGACGTCGAACACCTGGCGGGCGATGCTGGGAATCCTGAGCGAGCTCCCGTCCTTCATCACCAGCAGCATTCCGTCGGCTCCCAGCGTCACCAGCAGGTTGTCCACCTTGAGCCGCGCCAGCACCTCCGGGATCGCGTTCCGGTTCTGAAGATCCACGGCCGCGCCCAGCGCGGACTCCAGCTCACGGCGGTTGGGCTTGAACACCGTGGCGCCGGCGTAGGCGAAGAACTGCCGGTACTTCGGGTCCACCACCACCGGGATCCCCCGGCGCCGCGCCACCGCCATCACCTCGGCGATGAGCGCGGGGGCCAGCGCGCCCTTGTTGTAATCCTCGAGCAGGAGTGCGTCCGCATCGGCCAGCGCCTCGCTCGCCGAGCGGATCAGGCGGTCGAGATCGGGCCCTTCGAGCAGGGCGTCCACCTCGTCGTCGATCCGGACGATCTGCTGTGACCGCGCGATGATCCTGGTCTTCGAGGTCGTGGGCCGCCCCGCGATCGTCACCACGTGCCGTCCGTCGAGCCGGGCCACGACCAGCTCCTGCCTGATCGCCGCCCCGTCGCCGTCGTCGCCGACGGTGCCGACCAGCAGGCAGCTCGCGCCCATCGAGGCGACGTTGGCCGCCACGTTGGCCGCGCCGCCGAGCTTGGCCGTGCGGTCGCGCACGGTCACGACCGGCACGGGCGCCTCGGGCGAGAGCCGCTCGGTGTCGCCATGGAGATAGCGGTCGAGCATGATGTCGCCGATCACCACGACGCGGCTGCTCTTCATCCGCTGGATCAGCTGGAGCAGGCGGTCGCGGCTCAGCGGCGGCGGGTGGGTCATCGGATCACTCCCCGGCGGCTCAGGCCCAACGTCGCCTGGAGCCGGCCCACGAAGCGGTTATCGGTCTCGCCGGATACGTTGCCCGCGTTCACCACGTGATGCAGACCGGCGGAGGCGCGGAGGTCGAGCGGTCCCTGGCGCCCGGTCACCGCTACCGCCGCACGCCAGGTGTGCTCCACGGTCCCGATGAAGAGCTGCGGCAGCTGCCCGGCTTCTTCGGGCGTCGCGGGGAAAGGGTCGTTGATGTCGCCCTCGCCCTGGCGCTGGAGCGTGAGCTCGGGCATGAACAGCCAGCGCTGGGCCACCGGCACGCTCACCGTGACCGTCACCCGATCCATGTCGGCGAAGTTGCGGCCCATGCCGACACCCCCGTCGGTCAGGTTCTCGTACGGATTGAGGGTCCGGAACGCGAGACTGGACGCCTGGGTGTAGAAGGCGCGCCAGCTGAGCCCGGCCCCCACCGGCCCGAAGGCGGCGACGGTGAACGCCCAGCGGTTGGGATAGCGGTCTTCGCCCTCCGTATCCTCGTACTGGAGATCGTCCAATCCAACCTGCGCCTCGAGCGTGGTCCCCATGCCGATGCGGTAGCGCCCGTCGAAGCCGAACAACACGTTGCCGTCGGAGCCCAGGCCGTACTGGTTGGTGAAGAGCAGGAGGCTGAGCGGGTTCCGGTAGCGGCCGTCGAACTCCCGGTCCACGCCGGCCAGGATCGTCGTCTCCCAGATTCCCAGGCGCAGCCGGTCCGTGATCCGGACCCCCAGGCGGTGAGCGAAGAAGTAGCGGTGCACCCGCTCACCCGCGCTGTCGGCGTCCTCCAGGGGGCGGGCGGAAGCGAAGAGCCGCACCGCGTCCACACCGATATCGAGCGCGAGCTCGGTCTCGTTGTAGCCGTAGTTGCTGAGCCCGATGCCCTCGATGCCGACGGGTCCCCAGTTCCGGTCCATCTGTCCGTAGAACACGCTCCCGTACTTGAACTGGGCGCTGAGGTAGGCGTCGGGCATGCGCCACGCCAGGTGCAGATCGTGGCGACCGGGCCACTCGGGGTCGTCGGTGATCCTCGGCTCCGCGGCCAGCCGGCCCACCATGGTGAAGGCGCCCATGCTGGCTTCGCCGGTGAACTCGGCGTACGGTCGGACGCCACCGTCGCCGAGCGGGTGGTAAACGTCGCGCCGGATCTCGGTGTAGGCCTGGCCGCCGCCGCGGGCCGCGAGCAGCCAGCGCGAGGAGTCGGCCGGCTCCTCCAGCTCCGTGCGGAGTCGCCGAATCAGCTTGGCACTCGGCAGGCCCGCGGTGTCGGCGCCGGTCAGCACCCGCAGCGCGTCGGCCCGGGTGAAGGGCCGCACCATGGGCGACGGGTCGGCGATGTCGCCGCGCGCGATTAGGTGCTCGAGCAGAGGGAGCCGCGGGTCGTCGAGCGGCAGGTAGGGGGACGATTGCGCCGAGCCGCGCGCGGGGGCGAGCGCACCGAGGAGAACGGCGGCGAGCCAGGCGTGATGGTGGCGGGGCATCGGCGGGGAAAGGAACAGGATCACGGCGTGAGTGTCAAAGGCGGGGCAGATTATCTTGTCACGACGCGGGCGAATTGGATGGGGCAGCGGCTCCCGGTCGAGGTACTTTGGCATGGCGAAACAAGACAATCTGGATCCGCAGACGCGGGACCTGGTCCGCTTCGCCGCGGCCATCGCACAAGGCTACGAGCCGGAGCTGCGCGATCGGGTGGGGCCGCTTCGAGCCTCGCAGGTGCCGGCCGCCTGGGTGGAGGAGCTGCTGCTGCAGTCGGTGCTCATGGTGGGGTACCCGCGCGCGCTCATCGCCTTCGCCGTGTGGCGCAAGTTCAGCGCGCTCCCAGCGCCCGATGCCGACATCGGCCAGGATTACAGCCAGGTGCACGAGTGGACCCGTCGGGGCGAGGAAGTCTGCGCCCGGGTGTACGGCGACAACTACTCCAAGCTGCGCGACAGCGTGCGCGCGCTCCACCCCGCCATCGATGCCTGGATGGTCACCGAGGGCTACGGGCGCACAATGGGCCGGCCCGGCCTCGATCTCCTGCGGCGGGAGCTCTGCACGGTCGCGCAGACGGCCGTGCTGGAGGCGCCTAGGCAGCTGCACTCGCACCTGCGCGGAGCGCTGAATGCCGGCGCCTCGTTCGGCCAGATCGACGGCGTGCTCTCCATCGTGAACCCGCTCCTGTCGTTCGACCAGTGGAAGAAGATCAAGGAGCTGTGGCGCACCGTCCGTGAGGGGTGGTCGCCGGGGAACTGATGTTCATCGATCGAGCGGTCGTGCGGGTGGTGGCCGGCACCGGCGGGTCCGGCGCCAGCTCCTTCGCCCGCTTCAAGTACAAGCCCAAGGGCGGGCCGGACGGCGGAGACGGCGGGCAGGGCGGCAGCGTCTACGTCCGGGGCGACGCCAACCTCGCCACTCTGCTCGACTACCGCTACCGCAACGTCTGGAAGGCTGAGCGCGGGGAGCACGGCAAGGGCAAGACCCAGACGGGCGCGTCGTCGTCGGACGTGTTCCTGCCGGTCCCGCCAGGCACCGTCGTCCGCGATGCCGACACCGGCGAGCAGCTGGGCGAGGTGCTTCGCGCGGGCGAGACCATCCGCGTGGCCAAAGGAGGCCGCGGTGGCCGGGGCAATGCGCGGTTCGCCACGCCCACTCACCAGGCGCCGCGCGAGTGGGAGCCCGGCGAGGAAGGCGAGGAGCGCTCCGTCGAGCTGGTGCTCAAGCTCATCGCCGACGTCGGGCTCGTCGGCGAGCCCAATGCCGGCAAGAGCACGCTGCTCTCCGTCGTTTCGGCGGCGCGTCCCAAGATCGCGGACTATCCCTTCACCACCCTCGAGCCCAACCTCGGCGTCGTCGGCCTCTCCGGCCACCGGAGCTTCGTGGTGGCCGACATCCCCGGCATCATCGAAGGCGCGCACCAGGGCAAGGGGCTCGGCCTCCGGTTCCTCCAGCACGTGGAGCGCACACGCGTGCTGGCCTACCTCGTTCCGCTCGACAGCCCGGATCCCCAGGGCGTGTACGACCGTCTCCGCCACGAGGTGCGCCAGTACAGCGACGCGCTCGCAGCCAAGCCGCACGTGGCGCTGCTCACCAAGCGCGATCTTCTCCCACCGGGCGACCCCGTCCCGCGGCTGGAGGTCCCCGAGGCCGCGGGAATTCTCACCGTCTCCAGCGTGGCGGGCACCGGCCTCGAGGAGGTGAAGGAGTATCTCTGGAAGTTCGTGGAGGCGGCCAAATCCGAGGAGGCGCCGGTGGAGGCGTGGGGGCAGGAGGAGCCCGAGTAGTGGACCAGCGGCGCGCCGCCTACGTGGCGCTGGCGCTCACCCCGGGCATCGGGCCGAGCCGACTGTACGCCATCCTCGAAGCCTGTCATACCGCAACCGGCGCATTTTCGGCGCCGTTCGCATTTCTGCGTACCATACCAGGGTTGTCGCCCGCGGCCGCATCGGCAGTCGCGGCCGGTAGCGTGGAGATCGGCGCCCGTGCGATCGAGGGAGCCGAGCGGCTCGGTGGACGGGCGCTGATCTTCGAGGATCCCGAGTACCCCGCGCTCCTCCGACACATCCCCGAGCCGGCGCCTCTGCTCTTCGCGCTGGGTGACCTGTCGTTACTCGAGCGCCCCGCGGTCGCGATCGTCGGGAGCCGTGACCACACGCCCTACGGCGGCGAAGTGGGGCGGGCCGTTGCCTGGACGGCGGGCTCCGCGGGGCTGGCGGTCGTGAGCGGCATGGCCCGAGGCCTGGACGCGGTCGCGCACGATGCGGCGCTCGACGCCGGCGGCGGCACCATCGGCGTGCTCGGCAATGGCCTGGGGGTCGTGTATCCCGCGGCGAATGGCAGGCTCTATCGGCGGGTCGCGGAGCGCGGCCTCCTGCTCACCGAGTTCCCGCCCGGAGAAAAGCCCACCGCCGGGAGCTTTCCCCGTCGGAACCGTCTGATCAGCGGCCTCGCGCGGGTGACGGTCGTGGTCGAGGCGGCGGAGGGGTCAGGCGCGTTGATCACCGCCGCGAGCGCGCTGGAGCAGGGCAGGGACGTCATGGCGGCACCGGGCAACATCACGAGCCCCTGCTCGGTCGGCGCCAACCGCCTGATCCGGGACGGCGCCGAGCCGCTGCTCGACCCGAGCGACCTGCTGGCGCACTACCCCGAGGTCGTGCTCCCGGCCGTGAGCCGGCCCACGGTCGCCCGCCCGCTTCCCGACGACCTCACCACGGAAGACCGCGCCATCGCCGAGTTGCTCGGCGCCGAGCCTGTGGCGCTGGAGGAGCTGGTCGGCCGCTCGGGTCGCGCACCGCAGGACGTCCTGGCCGTGCTCTGCGCGCTGGAGATCGCGGGCGTGGTGGAGCAGCAGCCTGGCAGGCGCTTTCGGCGACTCTGATCTCGGAGGGAGCCGCCCCACACCGCCACCAACTCACCACGAAGGCACGAAGGGCACGAAGGACCCCGGTGCTCCATCGGTCATCGGAGTCCACAACATTTTTTTCTTTGTTGTTTTTCTTCGTGCCCTTCGTGTCCTTCGTGCCTTCGTGGTGAAGCAGTTGGGTAGTGGCTGGGTGGCTCCGTGCCCCTCTGTGGCCTCCGTGTCTCTGTGGTAAAACCGGGCGGCGGGGTGGGGCGACCGGATGCCGACCCGAAAAGCGATAGATTCCCGCCGTGCACCTCTACCTCCACGTCCCGTTCTGCGCCCGCCGCTGCAGCTACTGCGATTTCGCCATCGCGGTCCGCCGGGACGTGTCTAGCGACGCCTACGTGCAGGCCGTGCTTCGGGAGTGGGAGGGGTGGCAGGACCACGCGAGTTGGATCGGGTCTGAGACCGTGGACACGGTCTATTTCGGCGGAGGCACACCCTCGCGGCTCGACCCACGCGGGATCTCTGCGATAATGGACCGAATCGCTGCCGATCGGAGCCTCTCGCCGTCGGCGGAGGTGACGCTGGAGGCCAATCCCGACGACGTCACGCCGGAGCGGGCCGCCGCCTGGACAGCCGCCGGCGTAACTCGGATCTCCCTCGGCGCGCAGTCGTTCGATCCTGCCGTGCTGACCTGGATGCATCGCACGCACTCGGCATACCAGACCGAGGCGGCGGTAGAGACGCTCCGGAGCGCCGGGATCGGCGAGCTCTCCCTGGATCTCATCTTCGGCCTGCCCATGTCGCTGGGACGGAATTGGCGCGCCGACCTCGACCGGGCGCTCGCCCTCCGGCCGGACCACCTCTCACTGTACGGACTGACGGTCGAGGACCACACGCCGCTGGCGCGGTGGACGGCCCGGGGAGAGGTCGTTCCGGTGGACGAAGGCCGCTACGCGGCGGAGTTCCTGGAGGCCGATGCGGCCCTCGGCGCGGCCGGGTTCGAGCACTATGAGGTCTCCAACTACGCCCGCCCCGGCCTGCGCGCGCGGCACAACAGCGCCTACTGGCGGAGGGCGCCCTTCATCGGTCTCGGGCCATCGGCCCACAGCGGGTGGGGCCGGGAAAGACGGTGGAACCTGCGCGAGTGGGCGGCCTACGAGCGGGCCGTGGGCTCCGGGGAAAGCCCGGTGGCCGGGTCCGAGCACCTCGACGACGAGGCCGTCGAGCTGGAAGAGCTCTACCTCGGCCTTCGGACCCGGGAAGGGGTCGCCGCCGAGCGCCTGCCGCCGGGGACCGCCGCGACCTGGCTCTCCTCCGGCTGGGCCTCGGTCTCCGATGGCCGCATCCGCCTCTCGGCCGAGGGGTGGCTGCGGCTCGACGCCCTGGCCGCGGCGGCGGCGTAGCGAGTCTACGCCGGCCGGGCTAAGTCGGTTAAATTCCTCGCGATGCCACCGTCAGACCAACTGACCGAGCGGGAGCTTCGGGTCCTCGAGGCGGTCGTCCACACCTATATCGAGACAGCGGAACCGGCGGGGAGCCAGACCATTGCCCGGCGGTTCGGCCTCGGCGTGTCCGCGGCCACCATTCGCAACACGATGAGCGACCTGGAGGACAAGGGGTTCCTCTTCCACCCCCACACCTCCGCCGGCCGGATCCCGACGGACCGGGCCTACCGGGTCTACGTCAACGAGATCATGCACCTGGCTCCGCCCACCAACGAGGCGCGGGAGACCCTGCGGAGCGAGCTGACCGGATCCCGCAACGCGCTGGAGGAGATCGTCCGCCGGGCCGCCCAGGTGCTCGGCGTGCTGACCCAGGAGCTCGGGGTGGCGGTGGCGCCGGCGCTGGACGAGCTGGTGATGGAGCGCCTGGAGCTGGTCCCGGTCTCGAGTGAGCGGATCCTGCTGGTCTTCAACCTCAGGAGCGGGGTCCTCCGGACCATCTTCGTCGAGGTCCCGGCGCGCATCTCGTCAGCGGTGGTGCACGAGGTCGCCCGGATCCTGAACGAGCGCCTCGCCGGGCTGACGCTGAGCCGGATCCGGGAGTCCATCGGCGAGCGGCTCCGGGACGCCGGCCGTCCCGCGGAGCAGGCCGAGCTGCTGAACATCTTCGTGGCGGAGCGGGAGGAGATCTTCGACCTGTCCGACGACACCGGCTCCGTCGTGCTCGGCAGCGCGCAGATGCTCGCGGAACAGCCGGAGTTCGCCTCCAACGCGCGGATGCGGGAGTTGCTCCGGCTCACGGAAGGACGCGATCTCCTGAAGCAGGCGCTCGCGGGCCGCCGCAGGCTCGGACTGTCCATCACCATCGGGACCGAGAACCCGGACACCCGGCTCAGCGAGTTCACCCTGGTCACCTCGTCGTATCAGGCGGGCGAGCTCAAGGGGGTCATCGGCGTGATGGGCCCGACGCGGATGCCGTACGACAAAATCATCGGGCTGGTGGAGCACACCAGTCGCATGGTGGAAGGACTCCTGGAGTGAGCGACTTCTACACGCTGCTCGGTGTGCCCCGCGACTGCTCCGAGGCGGAGATCAAGAAGGCCTACCGGAAGCTGGCGATGGAGTATCACCCCGACCGGAACGGGTCGCCCGGCGCGGAGGCGAAGTTCAAGGAGATCACGGAGGCGTACGAAGTGCTCCGCGATCCCCAGAAGCGAGCCGCGTACGATCGCTACGGCAAGGCGGGAGTCGGCGGGCAGGGAGGATTCGGCTTCCACCACGTGGACCTGTCCGAGGCGCTCAACATCTTCATGCGCGACTTCGGCAACCTCGGTGGGTTCGAGTCCATCTTCGGCGGCGGCGGGCGGCGACAGGATCCCCGCCGCGGACAGGACGTGCGGGTCACGGTCAAGCTCTCGCTGACCGAGGTCGCCACCGGGGTGAAGAAGACGGTCAGGCTCAAGACGCTCGAGCGCTGCGCGGCATGCGCCGGCAGCGGCGCCCGGCCGGGCACCCAGCCGAGCCGCTGCACCACCTGTGGCGGCAGCGGCGAGATCCGCCGCGCCGCGCGCAGCATGTTCGGTCAGTTCGTCTCGGTCTCGGCCTGTCCCACCTGCGCCGGCGAGGGCCAGGTCGTGCTCCAGCCCTGCGAGGTCTGCCGCGGCGAAGGGCGGGTCAAGGGTGAGCGCACGACGACGGTCGAGATTCCCGCCGGCGTATCGGCCAACAACTATCTCACCCTGCGGGGGCACGGCGCCGCGGGCCCGCGCAACGGGCCGCAGGGCGATCTCCTCGTGATGCTCGACGTGAAGCAGGACGAGCGGTTCGAGCGTCGCGGCGACGACCTGGTCTTCGACCTTCCGGTCTCCTTCTCCCAGGCCGCGCTCGGCGCCCAGGTCACCATCCCGACGGTGTACGGCGACGAGGAGATCCGCGTTCCGCCCGGCACCCAGCCGGAGACAGTGCTCCGGCTCAAGGGCCGCGGACTCCCCGTCCTGGGTCAGAGCTCGAAGGGTGACCTGCTCATTCGGGTCAGGGTCTGGACGCCCGAGCGGCTCAGCGACGAGCAGGAGCGGCTCTTCCAGCAGCTGGCCACTCTCGAGGGCGAGCCGCCCAAGCGCTCACCCGGATTCTGGTCCAAGCTGAAGGAAGCTCTCGGCGCATGACCTGGTGGGCCATCGACGTGCGCACCACGCCGGAGGAGCGGGACCGGCTGGGCGCGTGGCTGGTGGTGCGAACCGGGCAGGCGGTGGAGGAGCGGGACGACGGCACGCTGGTGACGTTCGCGCCCGACGAAGCCGAGGCCGACCGGCTGATCGCCGATCTGCGGCGAGAGACGGCAGCGCCGGCAGAGACCAGCCGCCGTCCGATCGAGCCGGTGGACTGGTCCAACCGCTGGCGCGAGGGACTGGGTGCCCGGAGCTTCGGCCGCCTCACGGTGACGCCGTCCTGGGCGCCGCCTCCGAGTGTGATCGGGCCAGTGGTGGTGCTCGACCCGGAGACGGCGTTCGGCAGCGGCGAGCACGGCTCCACTCGTGTGGCGCTCGCGTTGCTGGAGCGGCTGGTCCGTCCTGGTGACTACGTGCTCGACCTCGGCAGCGGCAGCGGCATTCTCGCCATCGCGGCGGTGAAGCTCGGCGCCGCGCGGGCGATCGGCATCGAGCAGGATGACGAAGCCAATCTGGTCGCGCTCAGGAACGCCGAACGGAACGATGTGGCGGGCGCGGTCGAGTTCCTCCACGGGGACGCCGCCGATCTCGCGCCCCTGCTCGGTCCCGCCGACCTCGTCCTCTCCAACATCCTCCGCGTCGTGAACACGGCGCTCCTGCCGGAGATCGGGTTCGCCCTGCGGCCCGGTGGCTTCGCGATATTCTCGGGAATGGAGGTCGCGGAGGCGGCGCTCTTCGTTCCGCCGCTCGAAGCCGCGGGGTTCGTCGTCGAGGACGAGCTGACGGACACCGGGTGGTGGGGTGTCGCCGCCCGGCGGAGATGATCCGGGTCCTGGTCGAGCGGGACGGGAGCCTGCGGGAGGGCGAAGGCCACCATCTCCAGGTACGACGCGTCGACCCAGGGGAGGCGGTGGAGCTGCGGGACGGCGAAGGGTTGATCGGGAGCGGGACGCTGAGGCGGATGGGAAGGACGTGGAGGGTGGAGGCGGGCGCCGCGGAGCGGGTGCCGCCGCCGCCTCCGCTGGTGCTGGCTGTCGGGGCAGGGGATCGGGAACGATTCGCCTGGCTGGTGGAGAAGGCGAGCGAGCTGGGAGTGACCGCCGTCGTCCCGCTGGAGTGCGAGCGGAGCGCGGGCGTAGCGACGAGAGTCCGATCGCAACATCTCGACCGCCTGCGGCGCCACGCGCTGGAGGCGGTGAAGCAGAGCGGCGCCGCCTGGGCGACCCGGGTGGACGAGCCGATGTCGCTCGACGCGCTCGTCGGGCAGCCGCCCGACGGCACTCGCTGGCTGGCCGACGCGGCTGGCGGCCCCGCGCCCGCGATGCTGGGGGACTCCCCGGTGACTGTGGTGATCGGCCCGGAGGGCGGACTCACTCGCGCCGAGCGCGAGCGGGTGCTGGCCGCGGGCTTCGAGGCGATCCGGCTCGCCACGCACACGCTGCGGTTCGAGACCGCGGCGGTGGCGGCCGCGGCGGCCGCCGTCGCCGGACGACTACGGAGGAGCCATGGCTGACTGCCTGTTCTGCCGCATCGTCGCGGGCGAGATCCCCGCGACCATCGTCAAGCGCACCGACGAGGCGGTGGCATTCCGGGACATCGATCCCCGGGCACCGGCTCACGTGTTGGTGATTCCGACCCGGCACGTGGCGGCAGTGCGCGACGCGGCCGACGACGGGCTGCTGGGTGGCTTGCTCCGGTTCGCTGCCGGGGTGGCGAGCGAGCTGGGACTGGATGCCGGCGGGTACCGCATCGTGACCAACACCGGCAAGGATGCGGGCCAGAGCGTGGATCATCTGCACTTCCACGTGCTCGGCGGGCGGAAGATGACCTGGCCGCCGGGGTGAGGCGGGCGGTCAGGCGGTACCCCGCACCCGCGCCGCACCGCCCGGGCGGGCCGGCGGACCGCGTTGTCATCCCGAGGAGCGAAGCGAGGAGGGATCTTCTGAGCCGGTCTCAAACGACGGCCGAGAAGATCCCTCGCTTCGCTCGGGATGACAGTGTATGCTCGGTCCGCCGGTCCGCCATCCTTGCCTCCCGCCTCGATGCCGCCTAAATTGCTCTGCTTCTACCATTTACGCCCATCCGGGCCGAGAGGGGTGATACACTGCATGCCGGAAGTCATCATCCATGATGACGAGAGCTTCGAGCGGGCGCTCAAGCGCTTCAAGAAGAAGTGCGAGAAGGCCGGGATCCTGTCGGATCTCCGCAAGCACCGTCACTTCGAGAAGCCGAGCGAGAAGCGGAAGCGGAAGATGAATGCCGCCGTCCGCAAGAACCGCCGGGGCCCGCGTGTCCCCCGCGGCTAGCGGCGTGGCCGACGCCCTGCGGGCGGCCATGAACGCCGCCCGCAAGGCGCAGGACAAGGACCGGACCCTCGTTCTCGGCACCATCCTCGCCAACCTGAAGAATCGCGAGATCGATCTCCGCAGGCCGGCGACGGACGAGGAAGTGGTGGAGGTCCTCCGCAAGGGCATCAAGATCCGCCGTGAGGCGATCGAGCAGTACCAGGCGGGCGGCCGGACCGACCTGGCCGACGCGGAGCAGGCCCAGATCGCGGTGCTGGAGGAGTTCCTCCCGCCCGCGGTCGATCCGGAGGAGATCCGGGCGGCGGTGCGCGAGGTGATCGCGGGCGGCGCGAAGGACCTCGGCAAGGTCATGGGCCAGATCGTCCCGCGCTACAAGGGCCGGGCCGACGGCAAGCTGATCAACCAGATCGTGCGCGAGGAGCTTCAGGCGGGGTGATGGACGTGGTGCAGCCTCTCTCTTCCGACGGGGTGCCGACCGATACCGAGGCCGGCACCCCGTCTCCTTTGCCGGAGGCGCGGACCGCGGATGGGCTGGACGCCATCGAGCTGGAACCGGTGCTCGAGGTGGTTGCCGGCCATGCGGCCGGTCAGCTCGGCGCGGACCGGGTCCGGTCGCGGCGGCCCACTCTGGAGCTCGGGTGGGTGCACCGGGAGCTGGCGATGGTAGGCGAGGTGGCGGGTCTCTTCCGCCGTAATGACGGACTCCTCGCCGAGCCGGTGCCCGACGTGTCGCGAGCCCTCGCGCGGCTCCGCATCGAAGGGAGCGTGCTCGAGGGCCAGGATCTCGTCGCCATCGGGCGCGTGCTCGGCTCGGCGCGGCGGGTGCACGACGATCTCCGACGGGTGAGGGAGTCGGCTCCGCTCGCAGCGGAGCTGGCACATGCCCTCCCGGACAAGCGCCTCGAGCGGCGGCTGGAGCAGTCGCTCGACGCGGATGGGAGTCTCCTCGACACCGCGAGCCCGGCGCTCGCCGCCGCGCGGCGCGAGGTGCAGCACGCCCGCCAGCGGCTCCTCCGCCGGCTCGACGCGCTCCTCAGGGGGCTCGACTCCGCCACCGCTCCCTCGGACGCGTCGGTCACCGTGCGCGGCGGCCGCTACGTCATCCCGGTCCGCCGCGACTCACGGAGCCGTCCCGCCGGCATCGTGCACGACGAGTCCGGCAGCGCGGGCACCCTCTTCGTCGAGCCCACCGAAGCCATCGAGCTCGGCAACGAGCTCCGGGAGGCCGAGGTCGAGGAGGAGCGGGAGACGCTGCGGGTACTCCGCGAGCTGACCGGCCTCCTGCGTCCGGAGCTGCCGGCGTTGCGCGGCGCGGTGGAGATGTGCGTCGCGGTGGACGATCTGGTGGCGCGAGCCCGCTACGCCATCGCGGTCGAGGGCGAGGTGCCGGAGGTCGTGCCCGCGCCGAGCGGCTTCCGGATCGTCCACGGTCGGCATCCGCTGCTGCTGGCGGGTACCGAGCCGGTGGTGCCGTTCGACCTGGAGATGGACGCGTCGGAGCGGACGCTGTTGATCAGCGGGCCGAACACCGGCGGCAAGACCGTGCTCCTCAAGGCGGTCGGGCTCGCCTCCGCGATGGCGCAGAGCGGGATCGTGCCGCCGGTCGGCGCCGGCTCACGACTTCCGGGGTTCAGCGGATTCTTCGCCGATATCGGCGATCGCCAGTCCATCGCTGCCAGTCTCTCCACCTTCAGCGCACACGTGGCGATGCTACGCCGCATCCTGGCGGAGGCCGACGCCGGTTCGCTGGTGCTGCTGGACGAAGTGGGGAGCGGGACCGATCCGGCCGAGGGGGCGGCGCTCGCGGGCGCCATCCTCGCGTCGCTCACCGCGCGCGGCGCGCTGACGCTCGCCACCACGCACCTAGGCGCGCTCAAGGACCTGGCGAGCCACACGCCGGGCGTCGTGAACGCTTCGCTCCAGTTCGACGCCGCGACGCTCACACCCACGTATCGCTTCGTCAAAGGGGTGCCCGGCCGCTCCTACGGCCTCGCGATCGCGCGCCGCCTGGGGATCGAGCCTGAGATCCTCACTGATGCGGAGGCCCGGGTACCCGATGCGGAGCGCAACCTGGATGCGCTCCTCGCGGCGGTGGAGGAACGCGGGCGCGAAGCCCGGGAAGCACAGGCGCGGCTGGAACAGCGGGAGGCCGAGCTGGAGTCGCTGCAGGCGCGCCTGACGAGGCAGGACGAGAGTCAGCGCGCGCGCGAGGCCGAGCTCAAACGGCTGGAGAAGGACGCCGACCGGGCGGGGAAGCGGCAGGCGCGGCAGTACCTGATGGACGCGCGCCGCCTGGTCGAGGAGGCCCTGGGCGCTGCGCGAGTCGCGGGCGACGAGGCTGCCGCTCGCGAGGCGCGGAGGATGGTGGAGCAGGGCATCGTGGAGCACGCCGAGGCGACGGAGCCTGTGGGCCCGACGCCGCCAGCCGAGTCTCCGGCGATCGCGCTCGGGGGCCGCGTGCGACTGCCGAGCGGCGGCGCCGGCGAGGTGCTCGAGTTGCGCGACGACGGCACCGCGGTCGTAACCGCCGGCGCGATGAAGATCGTGCTGGAGGCGTCTTCGCTCACGCCGCTGCCGCCGAGCGTACGCGCGGCGTCGCGCAAGGAGGCGCGCACCGCCGCCCAGGGCTCGGGTTCGCAGGAGTCCGACGCGGCGGCGCTCGAGGTGGATCTCCGCGGTCTCACCGGTGATGAGGCGGAGCAGGCCACCATCGCCGCCGTGGACGCCGCGGTGCTGGCGGAGCAGCCGTTTCTCCGCATCATCCACGGCATGGGCACCGGGGTCGTGCGCGAACGGGTGCGGCGGGTCGTCTCCGGCGATCGGCGGATCGCCCGGTTCGGCTTCGCGCCGCGAAACCAGGGCGGCACCGGGGTCACCATCGTCGAGTTCTCGGCATGAGCATGATCCCCGAGGAGACCGTGGACCAGGTGCGGGAAAGCGCTGATCTGGTCGGCCTCATCGGCGAGGCGGTCGAGCTCAAGCGCACCGGGTCGGACTACCGCGGGCCCTGCCCGTTCCACGGTGGGACCCATCGGAACTTCGCGGTCATTCCGAAGAAGAACCGGTACTACTGCTTCGTGTGCCACGCCTCGGGCGACGTGTTCTCCTGGCTGATGAAGCGGTTCGGCATGGACTATCCGACCGCGGTCAGGGAGGCGGCGCGCCGAGCGGGGATCGTGATCCCCGAGACGCCAGGACGCTCCGGTCCGGATCCGCGGGAGCCGCTGTTCGAGGCGGTGGCCGTGGCGCACGACTGGTTCACCCGGCAGCTGCTGGAATCGACGGACGCGGCGGACGCCCGCACCTATCTCGAAGGCCGGGACATCCCGCTGGACACCGCGGGAGAGCACGGGCTGGGCTACGCGCCCGCGAGCCGCGCCTTTCTGACCGCGATGAAGGAGCTCGGCCTGGAGGACAAGGTCCTGCTGGAGGCCGGGCTCACGGCCCAGCGTGACGATGGGAAGGTGGTGCCCCGCTTCCGGGCGCGGCTGCTCTTCCCGATTCACGATCTTCGCGGCCGCGCCGTGGGGTTCGGGGGCCGGCTCCTCGGCCCGGGTGAGCCGAAGTATCTCAACACCCCGGAGTCGCCGATCTTCCACAAGGGGAAGCAGCTCTACAACCTGCACCAGGCGAAGACGGCGATCCGGAAAGAGGAGTCGGTCATCCTGGTCGAGGGATACTTCGACGTGTTCCGCCTGGTGCTGGCGGGGATCGACCACGTCGTCGCACCGCTGGGCACCGCACTCACCGGGGACCAGGCCGGACTGCTGCGCCGGTTCGCCCGCGCGGCCACCCTGCTCTACGACAGCGACCAGGCGGGGCTTCGGGCCACCTTCCGCGCCGGCGACGAGCTGCTGCGCCATGGCGTGCGGGTCCGGGTGGCCACCATGCCGGAGGGCGAGGACCCGGACACGCTGGTGCGGAAAGGCGGTGCCGAGGCGCTGGAGCCGATCCTCGAGGATGGGATCGACCTGCTCGAGCGCAAGATCCAGCTGCTGGAGCGGAAGGGGTGGTTCGAGGGCGTGGAGCACCAGCGCGAGGCGCTCGACCGCCTGCTGCCGACCATCCGCGCGGCGGCGGACCCGATCACCCGCGATCTCTACCTCAAGACCGTTGCCGAGCGGACGGGGGTGAGTCGGGAGGTGCTCCGAGAGCAGGCCGCGGCGCGAGCGGCCCCTCCGCCTGCGCCGTCACCAGTAGCGCCGACGCCGAGCGGGGGTCGGCCGGTGCGACTCGCAAGGCGGCGGCGCCACGAGGACCTCGGTGCGGAGCGGGATCTCCTCCGCGTGCTGATGAAGGAGCCGGCCTGGCTCGCCCGCGCCGCCACCGAGGTGCCGGCGGAGTGGTTCGAGACCACGGCGCTGCGCGAGGTCTACGAGGCCCTCCGCCGGAGTCCCGAAAATGCCGGGTCGGGAATATTCTTGGAGCAGCTTTCACCCGAGGCTCGGCGGGCCTGGGTCTGGCTGAACGGACTGGAGGCGAAGTACGGCTCGCCCGAGCCCGACGCTACCTACGTGGCGGCTTGCAGGGCGCTCGAGGTGCGCCCGCTGCGGCGGCAGCTCGCCGCGCTCAAGCGGCGCGGTGACGGAGGTGAACTGACGTCCGAGGAGTTCGAGACGCTGGTCCAGGAGCGGCAACGGCTCACCCGGGAGATCTTCTCCCGGTATCCCGAGGAACTGCTCAAGCGCAAACTGAGACGGGGGGACGTAGATGCACGCTGATCTGGTCAAATTGCTCGATCTTCAGGCTAAGGACTCGGCGGTGGCGGAGGTGGAGCGGCGGATGGAAGCGCTGCGGGAAGAAACGGGCGTACTGGATCAGGCGTTGAACCGGGCACGGGAGGGCCTCGAGGCGGCGAAGCGGGCCGCGGCCGATGCCGCGCGGCGCCGCGACGAGCTGGAGCAGAAGATCGAGAGCTACCGTGTCCTCCAGGAGCGGCGCCAGCAGCGGCTGGAGCACGTGCGGAATCCGAAGGAGGCCTCCACCCTGA
>JBKPGZ010000194.1:0-5802 GCA_046729675.1 Gemmatimonadota bacterium
GCGCGCGCCGCCGGGGGTTTTTACCCAAAAACCGGGCGGGGGCCCCCCCCCCCCCCCTCGACGGTACCGCTACGACGAAACCCCGCCCGGCTTAGTGGCCGAAGTGAATCGCCCCGGCGATGGTGAAGGAGGCGTCCGAGCCATCGTAGCCCATCGGCAGGCTGACGCTCGGGTTCAGGCTGTAGCGCGAGTTGAAGATGAACCCGGTGCCCAGGGTGAGCAGCCCGTAGGTCTCCGAGCCCGACACCGAGTCGGTCCCATCATCCAGCGAGAGCCGGGTGTTCGCGAACTGGAAGCTCGCGTTGGGCACGATCTGCAGCTGCGGGTTGTTCCCGAGCTGCGCGCCCAAGGCCGCGCCCGCCGAGAAGGTCCGGCTCGACATGTCCACGCCGGGGAGCACGTCGTTCGGCCCCGAGCCGATGCTCAGGCTGGCGACCGGGCAGACCTCGACCGGCCGGCTGGACTTGAGGGCGATCTGGTAGCCGCCGCTCACGCCGAAGTCGAGCGAGGAGCCATCGATGCCGTCGTACGAGGTGGTGCCGAGAGCGGCCTTGCCGTAGAAGCTCTTCGGCTGGCCATAGCCGAAGGTGCCACCGAAGCTGCTGGTGCCGTCGGCGAACGAGCCGCCAGCGGTCACCTGCATCTTGCCGGCCGAGAAGGACGGCATGCCGGTACAGGTTTGTGCCACGGCCTTGGCGCCGAGGGCAAAGGTGAGGGCCAACGACAGGAACAGTGCGCGCCGCATTTGGAACTCCCGTGCTTTGGGTCATCCCGTCCGGTAACCGGACGGTCTCGCAGGAAGCGAGACTCCTGGCTTTGCGTCCCCGCCTCGCGGCGGGTTTGCCTTTATCGGGTCGCCCGGAGGGGCGACTACAGCAGCAGGCGGACGTAGGGCAACCGGCGTGCCAATCGGCGCGCTCCGGGCGTGCAAGCAGGTGCACCGTCAGGTCTCACATTTCTCTAACACCAGGTATCCCGGACCAGAGCGTCCCCCGATGAGCAGTCCCATCTCTCACCGGGAGACCGACCATGCGCTACCTCGTCTTTGCCGCCGCGCTCGCGGCCGCGTGCGGCGACACCACGTCACCGACCACCTCATCGAGAATCGTCGAGGACGCCGCGGCCGACGGCCGCACCGACCTTCGCAGGGCTCGCGAATCGCTCATCACCACCGGGAACGCCGTGTCCGCAGCGATCGGCGAGGACGGCGTTGCCGCGGGACTCGGTGACGCGCTCGCCGCGAACGTCATCCTGCTCTCGCCCCGAAAGCCGGCGATCAGCGGCCGCTCGGAGGCGGCGGCGTTCCTCTCGTCTGACCCTGTGGCCCCCAGCGCGTTGAGCTGGGAGGTCATCTTCGCCGATGTCTCGGCCGATGCCCGGCAGGGCTACACCTGGGCCCATGGCAGCGCCACCTTCGACTTCGGCACCGGCCCAACGACGCTGCAGACCTTCTTCCTGACCTACTGGCGCCGGACCGAGAGCGGGGGCTGGGAGATCGCGGCCTTCGTCGTGAACCGCGGCGGGCCGCAGCCGCTCCCGCTGCCTGACGGCTTCGACACCCCGTCGGAGGGGGGAAGTCGCACCTTCCCCCACACCGATGAGAGCGAGCTGCTGGCGACCGATGTGGCGTTCTCCGCCCTATCGGTCGAGGAGGGCAGCGGTCCCGCCTTCGAGCACTTCGCCGCCCCCAGCGCGATCGCGGCAGGGGAGACGCTCATCTTTGGACCGGAGGCGATCGGCGAGGCCTTCACCGGTGGGCCCAACGACGTGGTGAGCTGGGAGCCGCGGTTCGTGGATGCAGCGGGGAGCGGTGATCTGGGCTTCACCGTGGGCGACGCCACCTTCGAGCTCGAGGGCATCCCTCCCTTCTACACCAAGTACCTGACCGTCTGGCGGCGGATGAATGACGGGCAGTGGCGCTTCGTGGCCGACCTTGGCAACAGCCGGCCGGCCCCCACGCCCTGAGCGTTGACGGTTCTCTGACGCCCGGGTGCCGCGCCGCGGCGCTCGGGCGTCTCTACATGCATGACCGCCCCCATCCTCGACGGCCCGGAGGTCCGCCCGGCCCGGCTCCAGGATCTCGTGAGCCTGAGGCGGCTGTTCCTGGCCAGCGTCGCATTCTGGACCGCGGTCGGGCTGGTCTTCGCGGGGCAGTTCGCGCTGATGCAGCTGAGCAGCGACCGTCGGATGCCGCTCCACCAGCTCGTCGTGGGCGAGCTGGTGAGCTGGGTCCCCTGTGCTCTGCTCACGCCGGCGATCGTCGCCGCCGCGCTGCGGGTCCGCGCGGCCGGTCTGTCGCTTCCCCGGGCGCTCCTGTTCCACCTGATCGGGGCAGCGCTCTTCGTCGTGGTTGGTGGTGCGCTGATGGGGACGGTGGAGAACCTGCTCCCCTGGACTCGCCCCGAGACTGCACTGGCCGCCGCCGGCTCGGGCATCCTCCGTTATCTCGGCCCCGATCTCCTCATCTACTGCCAGGTCGTCGCCGCGACCGAGGCGTTCGCCCACGCCTGGGAGTCGCGCCGGCGCGGCATCGCCGCGGCCACCTACGCGCGCCAGCTGGCGGAGGCGCGGCTCCACGTGCTGAGCGCGCAGCTCCAGCCGCATTTCCTCTTCAACACCCTGCACGCGATCTCCGCCCTGGTCTACGAGGACCCTGCGCGGGCCGAGCGGCTGCTGGCGCGGCTGAGCGAGATGCTGCGGCTCACGCTGCGGAGCGGCACCAAGGTAGAGACCACGCTTGATGAGGAGCTTGCGCTGATCCGCCGTTACGCCGAGATCCAGGAGGCGCGGTACGGCGAGCGGCTGCGGGTGGCGTTCGAGGTGGAGCCTGGGGTGCGCGGCGCGATGGTCCCGCGCCTCATCCTCCAGCCGCTGGTCGAGAACGCGATCCGGCACGGGATCACCCGCCGGATCACGCCGGGCCGGGTGGACGTGCGTGCGTGGGAAGGTCAGGGGCGCCTGCACCTGGCGGTGTGCGACGACGGCGTGGGGCTGCCGGCCTCGCTCCGCGAGGGCGTGGGCCTCGGCATCACCCGGGCTCGGCTCCGGCAGCTGTACGGGACCGAGCAGCGGGTGGACCTGAGCTCGCCGCCGGGCGGCGGCGCGGTGTGCGCGCTCTCGATGCCTCTCCGGCTCACGGACTCCCCCGAGGTGGCCCCATGACCGCGCCGGCGATCCGCGCCCTGATCGTGGACGACGAGCCCCTCGCGCGTGCCCGCCTCCGCCAGCTTCTCGCCCACCACGCGGACATGCAGGTGGTCGCCGAGTGCGCCGAGGGCGGGGAGGCGGCACGAACGATCGAGCGGGCGCACCCGGACGTGGTGTTCCTCGACATCGAGATGACCGAGACCCGCGGGATCGACGTGGCGGCGGGGCTCGCGGGCGCGCCGCTACCCGCGGTCGTGTTCGTGACCGCGCACGAGCGGTACGCGCTGGAAGCGTTCGACGTTCGGGCGCTGGATTACCTGCTCAAGCCGTTCGAAGAGGAGCGCTTCCGCGCGACGCTCGACCGGGTGCGCGCGTGGACTGCCGCGGTCCGAAGCCGACACTCCCACGAGCACCTCGTCGCCATCCTGCGCGAGCTGTCGGACACGCCGGTGGAGGAGCTGGAGCGGCTCCGGGCGCCCGCGATGCCACTCCGCTTCGCCGACATCGAGCTCGACCCGGCGACCCGCGACGTCCGGCGGGGAGGGCGGGAAGTGCCGCTGCGACCGAAGGAGTACGAGCTGCTGCGCGCGCTGGTCGCGCGCGGCGGCGCGGTGGCGAGTCGCCGGGAGCTGCTGGGCGAGGTGTTCGGCTACCGAGACGATGTGAACAGCCGGACGGTGGACACTCACGTCGCGGTGCTCCGGCGCAAGCTCGGCCATCGCCCGGACGAGCCGGGGTATATCGTCACCGTGGCGAAGGCGGGATATCGGTTGTTGTCACCCTGAACCCATTCGCTGCGCTCAGGGTGACATGTGCCCTCGGCTACATGGTGCTCAGCGCGTGGATATTGCCGTCGGGATCCTTGAACCACGCGTTACGAATCTCGCCGGAGACGTGGATATCCCCCTTTCTCACGGTGTCCGGGAGCTCGTAATGCTCAAAGGTCACACCCTTCGCCTTGAGCGCTTCCACCGCACCTTCCAGCTGATCGCCGACCGTCCAGGTGAGCGCAGTCGCCCTGTTGGTGCCAGCGTACTGCGACGGGTAGACGACGAAAACGATCTCCCCGGCACGATATTGCAGGACGTCGTCCATGTCGTTCGCCACGGGGGTGAATCCCAGAACATCCTCGTAGAAGCGCCGTGCGCGGGCGACATCCTTCACCGCGAGCATGGGTGTGGGCGTGATGGTTGCGAGCGTGATGGTTTCAAGCATGGTAAGCCTCCGCATTGATGCCCGATGCAGGGTCGCCTCCCGATGGAGCGGCCCCAGTTGGAAGCTTTCGACCGTCCCGGCGGAGGGCAAGGGCCGGACGGCAGCCCTCCGTGACCGCCCACGCCCTCAGTCTTCCTCCACCACCTCCCTCAGACGGGCGAGCAGGCCCACCGCCCCGGCCGCATAGCGGCCGATCCACCGATCGTGGATGCGCTTGATCGGGAGCGCGTTGAGATAGTTCCACCGCTCGCGCCCCCGCCGTCTGGCGATCACCAGCCCCGCCCGCTCCAGGACCCCGATGTGCTGCATCACCGTACATCGGTCGAGGTCGGGAAATCGGGCGACGATCTCGCCCGTGGTGCGAGGCGCCGGCCGGAGGAGGTCCAGTATTGCCCGCCGACGTGAGTCCCCTAGCGCCTTGAACACGAGGTCGTCGGACTGGGCGGTTGACATGTTATAATATTATAACATATTTCCCTGTGGTCAATCACCGGGAGGCACCATGGAGCTGCGATTTCAGGTGTACGGGAAGATCGCCAGGCCCGTCGCCGAGGTCTTCGATGCGGTCTACAATCCGAGCAAGCTCAGCGGCTACTTCACCACCGGCGGTGCCAGCGCGCCGCTGATCGAAGGGTCCACCGTGACCTGGGATTTCGCCGATTTTCCGGGCGCCTTTCCGGTCCAGGTCCGCAAGGTCGAGCGGGACCGGCTCATCGAGCTGGAGTGGAAGGCCAACGACGGCGACTACACCACCAGGACCCGGCTCGAGTTCGAGCCCCTGGAGGGCAACGCGACACTGGTGCGGATCAGCGAAGGGAAGTGGACGGAGACCCAGCAGGGACTCGACGCGTCCTACGGCAACTGCATGGGCTGGACCCAGATGCTCTGCGCCATGAAGCTGTATGTGGAGCGGGGCATCAATCTGCGGGAGTTCTTCTTCTAGCCCCGCGACCCTCTTGCTCACTCGCGCATTCACCGGCTATGCCCCGTTCGGGATCCGTCCTCCTCCTTCTGATCGCGAACCTGGCTATTCCCACCCTGGGGGAAAGCCAGGCCGCGCCTCGGCTCTCCGTTTCCAACAGCGTGCGGCTGGCCGAGGCCTTCCGCGTCGCCGACCGGGTGCGCAGCGATGTGTGGCCCGGCTGGGAGCGTATCCCCATGGCGGTGTTGCTCGTGGCCGACTCGTTCGAGTACCTGATCGGCCACCCTCGCCCGACATCCGACTTCGCTCCTGTCGGACGCGACTCGGTGCTCGGACGCGAGGTGCTCGCGCGTCCTCGTCGCTTCCCGCCCGGTATGCTCGCGACCTTCCCGGCGGTCAGCGGTACGGCCACGATCGTGGTCGGATCGGCGGAGCGCACCGGCAAGTCGTCGGCCGAGTGGGTGCTGACGCTTCTGCACGAGCACTTCCACCAATGGCAGAGCTCGCTGCCGGACTAC
>JBKPGZ010000195.1:0-16299 GCA_046729675.1 Gemmatimonadota bacterium
CCCCGGCGGGAGGGCCGGGGGGTGCTCGGGGCGCGGTGCGCCCCCCTGGGGTGGGCCCTTGGGGTGACTAATGGGGCCGCCCCGGGGGAGGGGGGGGCGGGCCCGGCTGGCCAGCTGGAGCAGGATCTGCTCGATCCGGGAGGGATCCGCCAGCGCTGGCTCCAGTCCGTCCGCCAGCTCGAGGCTCACCTCGATCGCCGTCCCCACCACCTGACGGATGGCGCTGAGCGTGCTCGAGACCAACTGGTTGAGATCGAGTGACTGGGGGGCCGGCGGCGGCCGGCGGCTGAAGGCGAGCAGGTGGCGGGAGAGGATCGCCGCGCGGTCGGCGGCCTGCCGGATTTGCGCCAGGTCCTCACGGGCCTCGAGGGGGAGCGACCCCTCGTCCAGCAGGAGGCCGACGTGCCCCAGGATGCCGGTGAGCAGGTTGTTGAAGTCGTGGGCGATCCCGCCCGCGAGCTGGGCGATCTCACCGGCCCGGTCGAGCTGGACCAGCCGCTGCTCCAGGGTGCGCCGGTCGGTGACGTCGGCGGCGCACCCGCTGTAGCCGAGGAACTCCCCGCCGGCACCCAGGATCGGCTCCCCCTGGCTGAGGAGCCAGCGATACTCGCCGTCCTGGTGCAGCATCCGGAACTCGAAGCGGAACGGCGCCCGGGCCGCCACGGCCGAGGTGTACTCGGCGTGGAGGCCGTCCCGATCATCCGGGTGGAGGGACTCGGTCCATCTCCAGCCCAGCATGTCGGTCACCGCCCGTCCGGTGAACTCGGTCCAGCGCTCGTTCAGATAGTCGCACTCGCCATCGGGTCCCGCCGTCCACAGGAGAACGGGGAGGACGTCGGGAGCGAGGCGCGGATCCCTCTGGGTCATGCCGGTCAGCCCTGCCAGGCCAGTCGTGAGAGAGCCAATGTCGCTGCCGGGTGCGGCGGGTGCAAGAGCGCAACGGATTGCGTGCTGGCGGCGGAAGCCTTTGCGCCATACTCTTTTCGGATGCCTTTCCTGGACACCGATCGTCAGCGCGCCGCGGGGCTGATCCTGGTACTCGGGCTCGCGCTGATGCTGGCCCTGTGGCCGTTCAGCACCGGGTTGGTCGGGGCCCCGGTGCTGTTCGTGGTCATGGCGCCTCTCCACCGCTGGCTGGCCCGGCGGATGCCGGTACGGACGGCGGCCGCGATCGTGATCGTGCTCGGCATCCTGCTCATCCTCGGCCCCGGCGTCTCGCTCGTCGGGTTGGTGGCTGCGGAGGCGCAGGACATGGCGACCGGGGTCATCCGGAGCCCGCTCCTGGCCAGGATCAGCCGGATCCGGGTGGGCCCGTACCAGGTGGGGGCCCAGCTCGAGCAGATCGGCTCCCAGATCATCTCGTTCATCGGCGCGAGCGCCCTGGGCCTGATCGGCACGGCCACCCGGCTGGGCATCCAACTCACCATCGCCTTCTTCGGTCTCTACTTCCTTCTGGTCTCGCCCGAGTCCGCCTGGCGGTCGGTGCGGCCGTTCATCCCGTTTTCCGCTGCCAGCGCGGAGATCCTCCGCCGCCGCTTCGCGGATGTGACGATCTCGACCCTGGTCGGCAGCGGACTCACCGCCCTGATCCAGGGCACGGCCGTCGGGCTGGCGTTCTGGGTGGTCGGCCTGGCCAATCCGCTGTTCTGGGGCGTGGTGACGGTGGTCTTCGCCATCCTCCCGGTGGTGGGCAGCGGACTGGTGTGGGGGCCGGGCGCGGCCTCGCTCGCAATGGATGGGCGCTGGGGCTCGGCGATCGGGCTCGTGATCTGGGGGATCGTCGTCGTGGGCAACGTGGACAGCGTGATCCGCCCGATCGTGTTCCGCCGCTGGGCCCAGGTGCACCCGTTCGTCACCGTGATCGGCGCGTTCATGGGTCTGCGCTACTTCGGCCTGCTGGGGCTGCTCAT
The DNA here is from genome assembly GCA_046729675.1 of Gemmatimonadota bacterium. Taxonomy (GTDB): domain Bacteria; phylum Gemmatimonadota; class Gemmatimonadetes; order Gemmatimonadales; family GWC2-71-9; genus CAVVWJ01. The sequence goes on from JBKPGZ010000195.1 coordinate 1,911, forward strand.
CGGCCCGCTGGCGATCTCCTACTTCTTCGAGCTGATCCGGATGTATCGCGTCGAGTACCTATCCGACGTGGACGTGGAGGTGTCGCCGGAGCAGCTGGCCGAGGTGCGGCGGAGGATGACGCCGGGGGCGGGGACGCCGTCACCCAGAGGCTGAGGACGGGAAAGGCGTGAAGCGTGACGTGAAGCGGAAAAAGTGAAAAGTGAAAGGTGAAAAAGGATCGACCAGCCCCTTTTCACTTTTCACTTTCACTTTTTACGCTACTCTGCGGTCTAATTCGTCCTTCTCAGCTCGACCCGCCGGTTCTGCGCCCGGCCTTCCGGAGTGTCGTTGGTAGCCAGCGGCTCGTCGGGGCCGGCGCCGCGCGCCGTCAGGCGGTCCGCCGAGACTCCGTGCGAGATGAGGTACTTGCGCACCGCCTCCGCACGCGCCTTCGAGAGCCGCCGGTTCACGGACAGGCTCCCGGTGTTGTCGGTGTGTCCGACCACCTCCACCCGCACCGAATCGCGAGCTACCAGCGACTGAGCCACGCGGTCGAGGATGGCCGCCGACTCGGGGGTCAGCACGGCCTTGCCCGTCTCGAAGTTCACTCCGATGAGCACCTGGCACCCATCGGCGTCCACCTCGAGGCCCGCCGGAGTGTTGGGACACTTGTCCGCATCGTCGCTCACACGGTCGCCGTCCGAGTCCGGCGGACATCCCTTCGCGTCCACCTTGGTGCCTTGCGGGGTGTCGGCGCAGGCGTCGATGTCGTCGCTCACGCCATCGCCGTCCGAGTCCGGCGGGCATCCCTTCGCGTCCACCTTCGCGCCCTTGGGCGTATCGGGGCACGCATCGGACGGATCGGCGACGCCGTCGCCGTCCGCATCCTTCGGCAGCGGACAGCCCTTGGCATCCACCTGCTCGCCGGCGGGGGTGTCCGGGCACGCATCCGCTTCGTCGGTCACGCCATCGCTGTCGGAATCCCTGACGGTGCAGCCTCGCGCGTCCACCCGATCGCCTGCGGGTGTGTCACGGCACGCGTCCGCATCGTCGAGAACCCCGTCGCGATCGCCGTCCCGCGGGCCTCTGCGCCAGTTGGGCATGAAGGTGAGCCCTGGCTGGATGCCCCAGTGCCAGTTCTCGGCGGCGCCGTTGTCGGGCGAGGGGACGTAGTCCAGGTAGGCGTCGATACGGATCGAGGCCAGACCACCCGTCCCCAGCCTGATGCCGGCACTGGCGCCGGGCCCATGATCGGAGACCTGGATGCCGTCGCGGAAACGGCTGTAGCTGTAGCCTGCGCCGATGTGAAAATCCGTTCCCTTGCCCGAGATGAAGTTGTACATCAGCCGTCCATGAAACGGCATGTACTTCACGTCCACGTCGTTCGGCGCGGTGGTCGGCACCCACGATCCGTCGGCCTCGACCGCGATGTGGTCGGTGAGGAAGTACCCCAGCCGCAGCCCGGGTCCGACCGTCGCCTGGTTGAGATGAAGTGTGCGATCGAAGTAGGCGATGGTGGGGAAGGCGCCGATCTCGAAGGTGCCGCGCTCTTGAGCAGAGAGTTGGGATGTGCCACTAAGCACCACGGCGAGCACGAGGGCGAGCTTGCGCATCGAGCCTCCTGTCTTGGATACGCGACGCCAATATAGGACAGCCGCTCGAAAGCGTCACACTGTATCTTGGTTCAATGTTCCCCTCACCGCTGCTCTCACTCAGGCTCGTCGCCGCGGCGGGTCTCGCGCTCGCGTCGGATTCGGCACCGGAGCTCAAAGTCCTGAGGGTCGTCCCGGCGGAGGTGGCAGCGCCCGGCTCCGTCGTCACCGTGACGTTCGATCGCCCGGTGGCGGGTTCGCTCGACCGCACGGTGGATCCTCGCGGCCTCTTCCGGATCGAGCCCTCGGTCCCCGGGACGGTGGACTGGCGGGATCCCGTCACCATTCGTTTCCGCCCCGCCGCGCCACTGCCCGCGGATCGCGAGTTCACCATTACGATCTCCGATCGCTTCCAGGCGATGGATGGGAGCCGGCTGGCCGCTCCCTTCGTGCACTCGTTTCGGGTTCGGGGAGCGAGGGTCTTGGCAGGCTCCCCGGTCGGACCGTCGGAGATGGCCCGGCACCTCACCCCGGAGACGCGGTTCGACCTGGTGGTGGACGTCCCGGTGGACACCGCTGCCGTGAGTCGGTCGGTGTACCTCGAGTTCGATCGCTTCTGCCGGGCGCCGGGAGTCGTGCGGCTGAGCGTCGAGGACCAGCGGCCCATCGCGGCGGACGACCGCTGGGAGTTCCGGGAAGCGGGCGGGTGGGATCGCGACCGCTCTGCGGACCCGCTGCGCCGAGTGCTCCGCCTCGCGCCCCGCACGCCGCTGCCGCTCGGCTGCGGCGGGCATCTCGTGGTGCCGGCGTCGTTCGACGAGCGTGGCCGCGCGGAGTCGCAGCGCTGGCAGCTCGCGACCTACGGGCCGTTCCGACTCCAGGCGGCGCGCTGCAGCTGGGGCGGCGGCGTGTGTCCCACCGGCCCGCTCACCCTTCACTTCACGACGCCGGTGCGCGGCGGCGACGTGCTCCGTGCAGTGACCCTCCGCCCGGCGATGGCGTTCTCGGTGGCGGACACCGCGGACGTGCGCTCCGAGTGGGTGCTGCAGGCGGAGCTGCGGCCACGCACGGGCTATGCGGTCGTGGTCCAGCCTTCGCTGACGGACATGTTCGGCCAGCGGCTGGGTGGCAATCCGGTGGCTACGGTGACCACCACGGGCTACGCCCCGGCGATCGACTATCCCGCGGGGCGCGCGCTGGTAGAGCGACGCGGCGCCCGCACCTTCGGGCTCACCTTCGTCAACGTGGACACGCTGGAGGTGCTGGTCGCCCCCATTCCCGATTCGCTCGAGGCCGCGTTCCTCAGCCGGAGCGAGTGGAGCTGGCGCGAGCTGTGGCCGGCGCTGCTGCCGACCGCGCAGCGCCGCCGCATCGCCGTGCGAGGAGAGCGGGATCGGGTACGGGTGTTCGGGGTGCCGCTTGACCCACCGGCCGGATCGAAGGGCTCAGGTCCCACCCTGATGGCGCTCCAGATCACCAGTCCGCGTCTGGACTCGGTCAGCCGGACCTACCGACCGATCGCCGTGGTGCAGGTGACCGATCTCGGCGTCCACGCCCGGGTGGGCGCGGAGGATGCGGCGGTATGGGTGACCGGCGCCGAGGACGGACGGCCGCGCGCGGGAGCGGCCGTCACCCTGCACGATGACAAGGGTCGAGTGCTGGCGCGCGCCGTCACCGACTCGACCGGCCTCGCGCGGATGGAGCGGTTCGCGCCGCAGCCGCCCCTCGACGACGAGGGTGAGGAGCAGCGGTGGGCCGCGTTCCAGGGCTACGTCACCGTGGTGTTCGGTGGCGACCGCGCGGTGCTGGGGATCAGCGACTACGACCCCGACCTGAGCCCCTGGCGCTTCAACGTCGGCTCCGCCTGGGGGAGCGATCGTCTGCCGGCGGCGGCCGCCCTGTTCACCGAGCGCGGCATCTATCGCCCCGGCGAGCCGCTCTTCGCCAAAGCCATCGTGCGGACCGGCCGGCTGGGCGCCCTTCACCGGCCCGACGCCGGGGACTCCCTTCGGCTCCTGTTCTACAATCGTGCGGACGAGACCGGCGAACCCGGCATCCTGCGGGACACGACCGTGGCGCTCTCGGCCTTCGGCACCGCGGAGCAGCGGTTCGACGTCCCCGCCGACGCGGCGCTGGGGGAATACCGCGTGGTGGCCCAGCTGCGCCGCGAAGGCCGCTGGAGCGACCTGGCTCAGGCGTGGTACCGGGTCGCGGAGTACCGCCCGCCGGAGTTCCTGGTGGATGTCGCCGCCGACAGCGGGGCGTGGTTCGCGGGCGACTCGATCGGGGCGGCGGTGGAGGCGCGCTACCTCTTCGGAGCACCCATGGGGCGTGCCGCCGTCCGGTGGACGCTGCGCCAGGAGTCGCTGCTCTACGGTGGTGTCGAGATCCCCGGTACCGACGGCTTCTACATCGGCGACACCGGCTGGTGGTACGAGGAGCTCGCCGAGCCGAGAGCGCCGGTGCAGGTGCCGGCGAGCGGCGTCGACACGCTCGATCCGTCGGGCCGGCTCGCGTTGGGCTTGCGCCTCGGCGCCACCGATCGCGGCCGCCCGTCGCGAGCGACGGTGGAAGCCACGGTCACCGACGTCAATCGCCAGACGGTTTCGGCGTCGGCCTCGGTCGTGGTGCACCCCGCCTCGGTGTACCTCGGCATCAAGCCGGAGGGCGACGACTGGTTCTGGTCCGCGGGCAAGCCGGCGAGCCTCGGGGTGATCGCCGTGCGGCCCGGCGGCGAGCGGGTCGCGGACGTGTCGGTGGAAGGCGTGGTCGTGCGGCGTGAGTGGCATCAGGTGCGCCGGGAACGCGCCGGCTACGCGGAGCTGGTCGGTGAATGGGTGTCCGACACGGTGGCGCGCTGCACCGTCGTCACGGCCGGCGACCCGCGGCCCTGTCGGTTCACCCCGCCGGCGGGCGGATCCTACATCGCCACGTTTCACGCGCGTGACGAGTCCGGCCGCGAGGCCCTGACCAGCGTGTATCGCTGGGCGGTCGGCGAGGACTGGGTACCGTGGAACGACGAGAGCCAGTTCAAAATGGACGTGGTGCCGAACCGGACCCGCTACTCGGTCGGCGACACGGCCACCGTGCTGTTCGCGTCGCCATTCACCGACGCCGAAGCCTGGATCACGCTGGAGCGCGAGGGACTGCTAGAGCAGCGGCGCATGCGAATCGAGAGCGGAACCACCACGCTCTCGATTCCGATCACCGAGGCGCACGCGCCCAACGTGTTCGTGTCGATCGTGGTGGCGCGGGGTCGGAGTGCCAGGCCGGGCCCCCTCGACGATCCCGGCCGCCCCACCGTGCGGGTGGGCTACGCCGAGCTGCGGGTGACGCCGGAGCAGAAGCGGCTGACGGTTGCCGTACGGCCTCTCGCACCCGAGTACCGGCCCGGCTACACGGCGCGGGTGGCACTCGAGGTCCGCGACGCGGCGGGCAAGGGACAGCGCAGCGAGGTCACGCTGTGGGCGGTCGACGAAGGGGTCCTCGCGCTAACCGGCTATCGCACCCCCGATCCGCTCGACCTGCTCTATCGCCCGCGCGGGCTGGGCATGCGGCTGGCCAGCACCCTCACCACCGTCACACCCCAGGTGCCCGAGGGCGAGAAAGGCAAGCGCGCCCCAGGCGGGGGCGGCGGAGCGGAGGGCGCGGACATTCTCCGGAGCCGGTTTCAGACTACAGCCTTCTTCCTCGGCTCCCTGGTCACCAACGCGGAGGGAACCGGCGTCGCCGCGGCGCGACTGCCGGACAACCTCACCACGTTCCGGCTCATGGCCGTCGCGGTGACTGCGGGCGACCGCTATGGCAGCGGCCAGTCGTCGCTCCTCGTCACTCGACCGCTGGTGGCCCGTCCGGCGCTGCCGCGCTTCCTCCGCGAGGGGGATCGCTTCGAGGCGGGCGTCGTGGTGAACCGCCGGGACGCGGCCGCCGCGAAGGCCTCCGTCGAGGCGAAGGCGACGGGCTTGAAGCTCGACGGCCCCCGCAAGCGCGAGGTCGCGCTGGAGCCCGGTCGCGGCCGCGAGGTGCGGTTCGACTTCCTCACCGGTGCGGGCGACAGCCTGGGCCGGGTCGGCTTCCGCTTCGATGCGCGCTCGAACGAGGACCGCGACGCGGTGGCGCTGGAGCTGCCGGTGAGACCGGCCCAACATCCGCAGTCGTTCACGGTGGCGGGGGTGCTCCACGACTCGGCGACGGCCGAGCTGCTCTTGCCGGAGGACGTGGACCCCGCGCGCTCGACGCTCACCCTCAGCCTGGGCACCTCGCCGCTCGCCATGATCCGCGGCGCGCACCGGTGGTTCAGGGTGTACCCGTACTGGTGCAGCGAACAGATCGCCAGCGCGGCGGAGCCGCTCCTGGCGCTGTATCGCGCCGGCCCGGAGCTGGGCGCCGATTCTGCGCTGGTGCGGCGGGCGCGCCGCGATCTCCAGGACGTGATCGCCACGCTGGTGCGGCGGCAGCGGCCCGACGGCGGGATCGGCCTCTGGAGCGCCGCCGACTGGACCACACCGTGGCTCAGCTCCTACGCGGGGGCCGTGCTGCTGGACGCCAAGATTGCCGGCCTCGCGGTAGACGACTCGGTGCTCGCGCGCCTCGGCGGGTACCTCAAGCGGTCTCTGGCCGAGCAGTGGCCGCTGGTGACTCCGGTGGCGGTGTGGTACGACAGCACGCGCGCGCGTCTGAGCGACCGGGTGATGGCGGTGGACTACCTCAGCCGCGCCGGTCTGCGGGATCGGGCGGCCGAGAACGAGCTGCTCCGGCTCGCGCCTCAGCTCGAGTGGGAGGACCGGGTGCGCCTGGCTCACGTGCTCGCACGAGCCGGGGACAGAAACGCTGCGATCGAGCTTCTCCGGCCCACCTGGGACTCGGTGCGGGTCGAAGGACGCGTCGCCATCCTGCCCGTGGCCTCGCGGCGTCCGTTCTACTTCTACTCGCCGATCCGGCCGATGGCGTGGCTCCTGGGCGCGACGCTCGCTGTGGATCCTTCGAACCGGCTGGTGGGGCCGATGGTGGAGACGCTGGTGCAGCAGGGGCGGGGCGCCCGCTGGATCTGGAATACCCAGGACTTCGGTACTGCGGTGTCCGCCCTCGCGGAGTATCAGCGACGGCAGAAGGTGGGTGTGGTCGGGGGAGTGCGCGTGTCGGCGGGCGGGAAGAAGCTCTTCGAGACCACCACGCTGGGCGCGGCCGGCGAACAGCGGATCGAACTCGACCGACTCGGTGACGCAGCACGCGGCGGCCGGCCGCTGCGGCTCGCGCTCACCACCGGAGCGTCCGAGGGCACGCCGGTCTTCTATTTCCTGACGACGACGGTGGTCCCACGGCGGGCTCCCGTTCGTCCGGGCGATCGCGGGATCCAGGTGGAGCGCTGGTACGAGAGCTACGAGACGGGCAAGCCCGTCACCGAGGTCGCCGAAGGTGAGCTGGTGCGGGTGCGACTCCGGCTCACTGTGCCCGCGGAGCGCCACTTCGTGATCCTCGACGACGCGCTGCCGGCCGGACTCGAGGCGGTGGACCTGAGCCTGCGCACCGCAGGTGGCGTGGCGGGGCCAGGCGCGGCCGATTCGAGCGCGGCCGAACCGCCGGCCGAGGGGTACAGCGGTGAGATGCCCTGGGTGTACGGAAGCTGGGACGCGGGCTGGTGGACACCCTTCGATTACCGGGAGATGCGCGACGAGCGGGTGGTCTTCTCCGCCACCCGGCTCTGGCCCGGCAGCTACACGGCCACGTACCTGGCCCGAGCGACCACGCCGGGGACCTTCGCGCGGCCCCCGGCGCACGCGGAGGAGATGTACAACCCGGCGGTGTTCGGCGAGAGCGACGGCGGAGTCTTCACCGTGCGGGCGGCGAGCCGATGAGTCGCCGCCTGGCAATGGTCGGCGCCGTGATCAGCGCGGCGGCACTGGGCTTCACGGCTGCCTGGATCGCCCGCCCACTGCCGCCCGGAATGCTGAGTGGAGAGACGCCGTCCCTCACCCTCGAGGACAGACTCGGCCGAGTGCTCCGCACCACGCGGGCCGCCGACGGCAGCCGAGGCGGCTGGCTCCCGCTCGCGGCGATGGACGCGGACCTCGTCGCCGCGTTCCTGGCGGCGGAGGATGGGCGATTCCATCAGCACCACGGCGTGGATGTCCGCGCCGCGGCTCGCGCCGCCTGGTCGAACGTGCGCGCCGGCCGGATCGTCTCGGGAGGCTCGACCATCACGATGCAGGTGGCCCGCATGCTGCTGCCGATGCCGCGGAACTGGAGCGGCAAGGCGCGACAGGCGCTGTGGGCGATCCGCCTCGAGCGGAGCCTCGGCAAGGATGCCATTCTGGAGCAGTATCTGAATCGAGTGCCGCTGGGGCAGGGATCCGTCGGCGTGCAGGCCGCGGCGCGGCTCTATTTCGGGACCGGCGCGGAGGACCTGAGCCTGGGCCAGGCCGCGCTGCTCGCGGGCCTCGCCCGCGCGCCGTCGAGCGACAATCCCCTGGTCGCACCCTCGCGGGCGCGGGCGCGCCGATCCCAGACGCTGGGCCGCCTGGTCGCCCTCGGGTTCGTGAGCGCGTCCGAGACGCGACGGGCAGAGACCGAGCCGCTGCTGGAGCCACGGCGCCCGGGACCGTTCTTCGCGCCGCACTTCACCACCCGGGTGCTGAGCTGGGCGGAGCGCCAGGGTCTCCGGCAGGGAACGCTGCGCACCTCCCTCGACCTCTCGCTTCAGGAGGAGGTCGAGCGCGAGATCCGCCACGCGGTCGAGACGCTGGCCGATCGCGGCGCCAGGCACGCGGCCGCGGTCGTGCTGGAGAACGCGAGCGGCGAGATCCTGGCCTGGGCCGGGTCACCCGACTTCTGGGCCGATACCTCGGGACAGGTGGACATGGTGGTGAGCGCGCGGCAACCCGGGTCCGCGCTCAAGCCCTTCCTCTACGCGCTCGCATTCGATCGCGGTGCCACTCCCGCGACTGTACTGCCCGACATCGCGCGCATCTACCAGACGGGCACCGGGCCCTACCGTCCACGGAACTACGACCGACGCTTTCATGGACCGGTCCGGGCCCGGGAAGCTCTCGCGAGCTCGTACAATGTTCCCGCCGTCGAGCTGGCCAGCCGCCTCGGCGTCGGCAGTCTGCTGCACGTGCTCCGAGGCGCGGGCTTCGCGTCGCTGGGTCGCACCGCCGATCACTACGGTCTTGGTCTCGCGCTCGGCAACGGCGACATCACCCTGCTCGAGCTGGCGAACGGGTACCGCGGTCTCGCCAACCTGGGTGCGTGGCGTCCGTACAGCTGGCGTGCCGGCTCCCCCGACGCGCCGTCCCAGCCTGGCCGACGCTTCGCGTCGCCGCGATCGGCCGCGCTGGTGCTGGATATCCTGGCCGATCCGGTGGCCCGGATCCCCGGCTTCGGAATCGAGAGCGCGCTCGATTTTCCCTTCCCCGTCGCAGCCAAGACCGGAACCAGCCGGCACTTCACCGACAACTGGGCGGTGGCTGCCACCGGTGGATTCACGGTCGCGGTGTGGGTCGGCAACTTCAGCGGCAGGCCGATGGACGGGGTGAGCGGAGTGAGTGGCGCCGGTCCCCTCCTGCACCGGGTGGTCCTCGCGACGGCGCGGCGCTACCCGGTCGGGGCGCTGCCCAGTCCGCGATCGGCTGGTGCCGTGGCCGCGCGGGTGTGCCGGCTCTCGGGTGCTCGTCCCGGCCCCGCCTGTCCCACGGCCACGGAGTGGTTCGCCCCTGATCACGCGCCGACTGACACCTGCCGCTGGCACGACAGCGAGGGAGGAGTCCATCTCCCGGTCGAGTACGCCGAGTGGATGGAGCTTGCGGAGCCGCCGCGGGCTCCCCCGCAGGTTTCCGGGCCGAGTCGACCGACGCCGGCGACCCGCTCGGTCGAGGCGTTCCGCATCGTCTCGCCGAATGAGGGAGACGTGTACCGGATGCCGCCCGGTGTGGAGGCTCGCTACGCGACCGTCGCCCTGCGCGCCGCGGGGGGACCGGGGGAGGCAACGGTGCGCTGGACGGTGGACGGGTCACCGTATCGCGAGACCCGTTGGCCGCTCCAGCCCGGCCGTCACCGTTTCCGAGCCGTCTCCTCCGCGGGGGACTCGGCGGAGGTGACGGTCAGCGTGGAGTGACGGGGCTACATTGCGGAAGGCGGGCTCGGAGCCCGCGAAGCTCTGGTACAGGAGGATCTGGATGCACACGATGTTGACCACCCGGCGCCTGGGCTCGACCGACATGGAGATCACCAGCGTCGGATTCGGTGCGTGGGCCATCGGCGGTGGAGGGTGGGCCTTCGGCTGGGGGCCACAGGACGACGCGCAGTCCATCGCCACCATTCGCCATGCCGCCGAGCGCGGCGTGAACTGGATCGATACGGCCGCGGTGTACGGCCTCGGCCACTCGGAGGAGGTCGTGCGACGGGCGCTGGCGGACCTGCCGGCCGGGGAACGCCCGTACATCTTCACCAAGTGCGGAATGGTGTGGGATGAGCACGACCGGATGGCCTCGCCGCGCCAGGTGCTGCGGCCGGAATCCATCCGTCGTGAGTGCGAAGCCTCGCTGCGCCGCCTCGGCGTAGATCGCATCGACCTCTATCAGTTCCACTGGCCCGACGAGAGCGGCACCCCGGTCGAGGATAGCTGGGCGGAGATGGCCCGCCTGGTCGATGAGGGGAAGGTGCGGGCCGCGGGCGTCTCGAACTTCGATGTCGGCCTCCTCGAGCGCTGCGAGTCGATCCGGCAGGTGGACTCGCTCCAGCCGCCGTTCTCGCTGATTCGCCGCCGCGCCGCGGAGGCGGAGATCCCCTGGTGTGCCGCGCACGACACCGGGGTCATCGTCTACAGTCCGATGCAGTCGGGACTGCTCACCGACCGCTTCACCGAGGAGCGGGTGCGGTCCTTCCCGGAGGACGACTGGCGGCGCCGCTCGGCCGACTTCCTCCGCCCGAAGCTCGGCCGCAATCTCGCGCTCCGCGACGGGCTGCGTCCGATCGCCGAGCGGCACCGGACTACGGTCGCCGGCGTCGCCATCGCCTGGACGCTGGCGTGGACCGGAGTCACCGGCGCCATCGTCGGCGCTCGTACCCCGGAGCAGGTGGACGGCTGGATCGACGCGGGCTCCATCGAGCTCACCCGCGAGGACCTGGATGAGATCGCCCAGCTGATACGAAAGACCGGCGCCGGCTCGGGTCCGTCGCTCCCGAGGTGAGCGCATGCGTATCCATCATGTCACCGCGATCGCGGGCGAGCCTCAGCGGAATCTCGATTTCTATGCCGGGCTCCTGGGCATGCGGCTGGTGAAGCTCACCGTCAACTACGACGACCCCGGCACCTACCACTTCTATTACGGCGACGAACTGGGCCGGCCCGGGACCCTGCTCACCTTTTTCCCCTGGACCGGGTCGCGCCCCGGTCGTCAGGGCACCGGCCAGATCAACGGCGTCGCGTTGGCGATTCCCCAGGGCTCGCTGGGATACTGGGTCGAGCGTCTCCTTTCGCTCGGCATGAAGTTCGAGGGTCCAACCCGCCGGTTCGGCGAGCAGGTGCTGGCCTTCGCAGACCCGGACGGGCTCATGCTCGAGCTGGTCGCCACGCCGCGCGTGGTCGGGCTGGAGGGCTGGCGGGACGGTCCCGTGCCGGCCGAGCACGCCATCCGCGGCGTGCATGGAGTCACGATCTGGGAGGATGGCGACGCCGGCTCGGCCAGCTTTCTGACCGACACGATGGGCTACACGCTCCGAGAAGAAGCGGACAACCGTCTGCGGCTGGAGTCGGGCAGCGAGGGGCTGGGCACGGTCGTCGAACTGCGACGCGCGCCCGGGTTCTGGCGAGGCGGGGACGGCGCCGGGACGGTGCACCACGTCGCCTTCCGCGCGCCGGATGACGCGGCGCAGGTCGAGCGTCAGCGGAAGCTGCGCGATATGGGCATCCAGGTGACCGATGTGAGGGACCGGACCTACTTCCGCTCCATCTACTTCCGCGAGCCGGGCGGCGTGCTGTACGAGATCGCGACCGACGGCCCCGGCTTCACGGTGGACGAGAGTCCGGCCGAGCTGGGGACCGCCCTCAGACTGCCGGCTCGACTCGAGAACATGCGGCAGCGACTGGAGGTGTCTCTGCCGCCGCTGCGCCCCCCACACACCGAAGCAGTCGGACGCTAGGTGGCCGCACCGGAGCCCGGATTCGTCCACCGGTTTATCCCCGGCGCACCGGACAAGCCGGTGCTGCTGCTGCTCCATGGAACTGGCGGGGACGAGAATGACCTTCTGCCGCTGGGCGAGATGCTGCTCCCCGGCGCCGCGCGGCTGAGCCCTCGCGGGAAGGTGCTGGAGAACGGCATGCCCCGCTTCTTCCGGCGCCTCGCGGAGGGGGTGTTCGACCTCGATGATCTGCGGACGCGCACGCACGAGCTCGCCGACTTCGTGGAGGCCGCCCGCAAGGCGTACGACCTGGGGGAGCGCCGCCCCGTAGCGGTGGGCTTCTCCAACGGAGCCAACATCGCGGCCGCGATGCTCCTGCTGCGACCGGCGGTGCTGGGCGGGGCCCTGTTGATCCGGCCCATGGTGCCGCTAGTGCCGGATGCGCTGCCCGATCTCCGCGGCGTCCCGGTCCAGATCAATGCCGGCCAGGTGGATCCGATGGTACCCGGGCCACAGAGTGACGCGCTCGCCAAGCTGCTCGGCGATGCGGGTGCCTCGGTGGAACTCCGGTGGATCGCCGGTGGGCACGCGCTCACGCGAGAGGACCTCGACGTTGGCAAGGCCTGGTTCGGTGTTTCTTCTCTTTCGCGTGCCGCCGGGCGGCGGCGACTGTAAGCACAGCACCGCCATCGAGCGGCTCTCCCGGGGCGCTGGCGCCGCCCCAGCCAACCACCCGCCGGCCGCGCCAGCAGGGGCCGGTTCGCACAGACGAGGGGATATGTGATGCTTCCTGCCGCCCTTGAGCAGGAGCGCCTGCTGATCGCAGAGCGCCTCCTCACCGAGATCGAGCGCCGTCACGGCCTGCCCCATCCCAGCAAACGAGACATTCACCCCGTCATCACCGATCGCTTTCTCGCCGCCTATCTCCCTGAGGCCAGGGAGGGCGAACCGGCGCCACTCGCGCTCGAGTACGCCTTCGCCCCCAGCCTCAAGGACGCGTTGCGACTGCTGCAGGAGGTAGTGAGCGAGACAGCCGACGGCCAGGGCGCCGCGCTCTACGTCCACGATCTTCACACCGTGGTCACGGCGGAGACGAACCAGCTGCACTGACTCCAGCTTATCAGCTATCAGTTATCAGCTATCAGAAAAGGCACACCAGGGCCGACTGGTGTGCCTTTTCTGATAGCTGATAACTGATAGCCTCTTCGAGCCGGCACTTGCCACCAGCCGGCCTTTCTGCATATTCATGCATTATGCAGACTCAAACCGTCGCGCTCGCCTTCTCCGGCGGCCTGGACACCTCGTACTGCGTCCCCCGACTGGCGGAGGACGGCTGGAGCGTGCAGACCGTCTACGTGGACACCGGCGGCACCAGCCCGGCGGACCGCGCCGCCATCCGGCGGCAGGCGGAGGCGGTCGGCGCCACTGCCCATCACGAGGTGGACGCCCGCGACCGGGTCTTCCGGCGCTTCGTCCGCTTCCTCATCCAGGGCAACGTGCTCCGCGGCGAGGTCTACCCGCTGAGCGTGGCGGCGGAGCGCACCCAGCAGGCGCTGTCCGTGGTCGAGGTGGCGCGGGCGATCGGTGCCGCCGCGGTGGCCCACGGCTCCACCGGTGCCGGCAACGATCAGGTCCGCTTCGACGTCGCGCTTCGGGTGCTGGCCCCCGAACTGGCGATCGTGACGCCGATCCGGGACGGCGGGGTCCGGCGGGAAGAAGCGATCGCCTTTCTGCAGGCGCACGGGCTGCCGGTCCCGGGACGCGCGGGCAGCTACAGCATCAACCGCGGGCTCTGGGGCACCACCTGGGGTGGCGGGTGGACCCACGACACCTGGGCCGGTCCGCCGGCCGAGCTGCTCGACGCGCCCGCGGACGCTCCCGCGCCGGCCGACATCGTGCTCGGCTGGGACCAGGGACTGCCGGTGGCGCTCGACGGCGTGCCGCTGGAGGGGCCGTCGCTCGTCGCCCGGCTGGGTGAGCTGACCGACGCCTACGGCATCGGCCGCGGCATCCATGTCGGGGAGACCGCCCTCGGCATCAAGGGAAGGATCGGATTCGAGGCGGGCGCGGCCCTGGTGCTGATCGGCGCGCACCGGGAGCTGGAGAAGCTGGTGCTGACCCGGTGGCAGACCTTCTGGAAGGATCAGCTCGGCCGCTTCTACGGGGACCGGCTGCACGAGGGCCACTACTTCGACCCCGCGCTCCGCGACATCGAGGCGTTGATCACCAGCTCCCAGGCGAGGGTCACCGGGGAGACACGCGTCCGGCTCGCCGCCGGTCGCTTTCAGGTCGTCGGTACCCGCAGCCCCCATTCGATGATGGACACCTCCATCGCGACCTATGGCGAGGAGAACCGCCTATGGTCCGGAGACGAGGCCCGGGCCTTCGCTCGCGTCTCGGCGGTGCCGTCCCTGCTCGCCGCGCGGGCGGCCGGTGACGGGCGAGGTTCCTAGCAGATTTACCACAGAGCCACAGAGGCCACAGAGGGGCACGGAGCCCCGCCCTTCACACAACAAAAAAAGTCTGTGGACTCCGGTGTGCGGAGATGTCTCCGTGTCCCTCTGTGGCCTCCGTGTCTCTGTGGTAAACCACGAGGAACCTCGCAACACGACGCGGGCCAGCCCGGAAGAGGAGAGAAGATGGTCGTAACCACACGCGTACGCCTGGACAGGATCGCCTCCGCGACCCGCAATGCCGG
>JBKPGZ010000196.1:0-21947 GCA_046729675.1 Gemmatimonadota bacterium
GGGTGAACGATTCGGGGACCACCCGCCCGCCGCCCATGCGCTGCAGCCGGTCGTCGCCCACGGCCGCCGCCGCGGCCAGCCCTTCATCCACATCGCCTGATTCCAGCAGCTGCCGCTGCGCCGTGCTGTGTCCCCAGATGCCGGCGTAGCAGTCGGCCTGCAGCTCGAGCCGCACCGACAGTTCGTTGGCCAGGTCCGCGCGCCGGGTGCGCGCCTCGCGAACCTGCGCCTCGGTGCCAAGCAGGTTCTGCACGTGGTGGCCGATCTCGTGCGCCAGCACGTAGGCCTGCGCGAAGTCGCCGGGGGCACCGAAGCGCTGCTGGAGCTCCTCGTAGAAGCCCAGGTCGATGTAGACCTTCTCGTCTGCGGGGCAATAGAACGGGCCGGTGGCCGACTCGGCGAAGCCGCAGGCCGACTGCACCGCGTCGCGGAAGAGCACCAGCTTGGCGTCGCGGTAGGGCGTCCCCGTCTCGGACGACAGCTGGCGCCAGGTGTTCTGTGCGTCGTCGAGCACGAAGGAGACGAACGAGACCAGGCGCTCCTCCTCGGGCGTCGTCTCCGCCGGCGGTGCCTCGCCGCTTTCGGCGCCGGGGGCGACGCCGGTGTCGGTGGCCAGTGACACGAAGTCGCGGCCGAAGATCAGGCTCAAGATCACCAGGATGATGAGGCCGCCCACGCCCATCCCTCCCGCGCCCCGCATGAACCCCCCTCCGGCCCCACGACGGTCCTCCACGTTCTCGCTGCGATGTCCCGGGTTCCAGCGCATGCGGGTCTCCTAGCCGAAGGGTACGATTTGGACCATAATATTGGCCGCTCGCCGGGGCGGCGAGACGGGGGGCCGGATCCGGGGCGTGACTCTCGTCACGGCTGAGGGGGGGCGGGGCCGGGATAAGTTCGTGGCACTGACCATTCACGAGGAGCCAAGATGACGCAGGTTGCACGGAGTCTTGCCGCCGCGGCACTGGTGGCCCTGGCCGGGTGTGGGGGAGGAAACACCGGGCGGGAGGCCCAGGGAACCGAGACGGGCACTGCCGCCGCACCCGCGGACACCGCGGTCTCCAAGAATCTGGCCGTAGCGGCCGTGATGATCGGCAAGCGGATCGGCCAGGGCAATCTCATCACCGAGCCGACGTTTCAGTTCGCGCCCAAGGACACCGTCTACATCTCGGTGAGCACGACGGGCCAGCCGGACAGCGCAACCCTCTCGACCAAGTGGCGTTTCCAGACCGGCGAGGTCCTCGACTCCTCCAGCAAGACCATTCAGCCGAAAGGGGAGGACGCCACCGAGTTCCATGTCACCAGCCCCAAGGACTGGCGGCCCGGCACCTACAGCGTGACCATCTACGCCGATGGTGACTCGGTGGACTCGAAGGCCTTCGTGGTGAAGAAGTAGCGGGCGGCCACCGCCGTGGCCCGGCACTGGGTGCTGAAGACCGAGCCCTCCGAGTACGGGTTCCCCGATCTGGTTCGCGATCGGCGGACCCGCTGGGAGGGCGTCAGCAATCCCGTCGCCCTCAAGCATCTTCGCTCGATGCTCGAGGGCGACGATGCGCTGATCTACCACACCGGGAACGAGAAGGCGCTGGTCGGGCTCGCGCGGGTGGTCAGCGCGCCGTACCCCGATCCCAAGGACCCCAAGCTGGTCGTGGTGGACGTGGCGCCGGTCAAGCCGCTGCCGCGCGCGGTGCCGCTGGCCGAGATCAAGGCGGAGCCCACGTTCGCCGATCTGGGACTAGTGCGGGTTCCGCGGCTGTCGGTGGTGCCGGTGGAGCCGGCGCAGTGGAAACGCATGCTGGCGATGGCTGGCGCCTGACATTCAGCTCGAGAACCCGATCCCCAGACGGTCGAGCAGTCGCAGCATGGCGCTCGGCCGTTTGCCTTGGTCCACCCGGCGCAGCGCCCGGGTGACACCCGTGACCGCCCAGGATCGCAGTGGCTCAGGCGGAAATGGACAGGGCCGTCGCCGCATCCCAGGGCCAAGTCGCCGCACCAGGGCCAAGTCGAGGAGCTCGGTTCGCCGGTCCAGGGCGAGATGGGCCAGGATGCTACCCGCGAGGCGAGTGGTGCCGAGCCCGTGTCCCGTGTACCCCAGGCCGTAGTGGACCCGGCGACCCAGGGCGCTCCCGAAGGAGGGCGTGAGTCTGGTCGTGGAGCAGATGGGACCTCCCCACGCATAGGGGAACTCGAGCGAGGCGAGCGCCGGAAAGTGACGCCGGAAGCTCGCCCGAAGCGCTGCGTAGTGCGGCGGCGAATGGTCGCACACCACGCCCACCCGGTTGCCGGGGAAGTACGCCGCCTCGCTCGTGCCCCAGAGGATCCGATCGTCGCGGGTGAGCCGGTAGTAGTTGAAGAAGTTGCGGCCGTCGGTGACACCCTCCCGCCCTCGCCAGCCGATCGCCGCGCGCTGCTCGCCGGTGAGCGGCTCGCTCACCAGGATGTAGTCGTAGAGCGGGATGAAGCGGTGGAGCACGCCGGGCAGGAGGCCGTGGGTGTAGGCGCTGGTCGCGAGCACCGCGCGCCGCGCACGGACGCCACCGGCCCTGGTCTCGAGCTCCACTCCAGCGCCCGCCGCCCGGAGCTTCTCGACGCCGCTCCGCTCATACACTCGCACTCCCAGTCGCTCGGCCTCGCGCTGCAGGCCCTCCACCAGCTTGACCGGATCGAGGATGCCCCCGCCGCCCACCCGCACCCCGCCGAGATAGAGCGCCGAGTCGATCCGCTCGCGGAACCGGTCCCGGTCCAGCCACTCGTGCCCGTCGAGCCCGAGGTCTCGAGCGATGGTCACCGCACGGTGACCGTCCTCGACTTGGCCCTCGGTCAGCGCGGCGAGGAGCCGACCCGTCGGCTCGTAATCGCAGTCGATGCCCCGGGTCTGCAGCCACGCGACCATCTCCTCCACATTGCGCTCACCGAGCGCCGCGAGTCGCCGCGCCTCCGCCTCACCGAAGTGCTGGATGGCGAGGCCGTGACCGTGGTCCACGGTCTCGGAGAGCATCCCGGCCTTCCGACCGCTGGCCCCGTAGGCCGCGATCTCCCGCTCGAGGACGAGGACTACGACCTCGGCCCGGGCGTCGAGGTCCTTGAGGAAGAGCGCGGTCCAGAGCCCGGCGAGGCCGGCGCCGACGACCGCGACGTCGGCCTCGACCCGGGACTCCAGGGGCGGGTGTTCTCTGGGTGGGCGTCGGGCGAGCCAGTAACAGGTGCGCTCGATGGACTCGGGCAGTCTGGCCTCCGGGAGGGACCCGAACAAACTCCGGCAGCGGTGCTATATTTCAGGCACCATGGCGACGACCCGATTCGAAGTCCAGGCCCCCTTCCAGCCCGCCGGCGACCAGCCCAAGGCGATCGCCGAGCTCACGGCCGGGCTCAGTCGGGGCGACAGGTACCAGACGCTCCTCGGGGTGACCGGCTCCGGGAAAACGATGACGCTGGCGCACACCATCGCCAACTACGGGAAGACCACGCTCGTCCTCAGCCACAACAAGACCCTCGCCGCCCAGCTCTACGGCGAGCTGCGGCAGTTTTTGCCCCGGAACGCAGTCGAGTACTTCGTCAGCTACTACGACTACTACCAGCCGGAGGCCTACGTCCCCTCGACCGACGTCTACATCGAGAAGGACGCCTCGATCAATCAGGACATCGAGAGCCTGCGGTTGCGCGCCACCACGAGTCTGATGGAGCGCGAGGACGTGGTGATCGTCGCCACCGTGAGTGCCATCTACGGCCTGGGCGATCCCGCGGAATACCGCAAGCTGATGGTGACCGTGCGGCGGGGGGAGCAGCGGGGCCGCGACGAGGTGCTCGCCGAACTGGTGCGGATCCACTACTCCCGCAACGACGTCGCCTTCGAGCAGGGTACTTTCCGGGTGCGGGGCGACTCGGTGGAGATCTTCCCCGCCTACGCGGAGCAGGCGATCCGCATCGAGTTCTGGGGCGACGAGGTGGAGCGGATCAGCAAGATCAACCCGCTCACCGGCGACACCATCGCCCAGATCGACCAGTGCGCCATCTACCCTGCGAAGCACTTCGTGACCGAGCGCCCCAAGATCGAGCGCGCGGTGCGGGAGATCCGCATCGAGCTGGCGGAGCGCCTCGCCGAGCTGAAGGCGGCGGGCAAGCTGCTGGAGGCCCAGCGGCTGGAATCGCGCACCAACTTCGACATCGAGATGCTGCTGGAGGTCGGGACCTGCGCCGGCATCGAGAACTATTCCCGCCCGCTGAGCGGGCGGCGGCCCGGGGAGCGCCCCGCCTGCCTGCTGGACTACTTCCCGGCCGACTTTCTGGTGGTGGTTGACGAGTCGCACGTCTCGCTGCCCCAGATCGGTGGGATGTACAACGGCGACCGCGCCCGCAAGCTGACCCTGGTGGAGTACGGCTTCCGGCTGCCGTCCGCGCTCGACAACCGACCGCTCCAGTTCGACGAGTTCATGTCACTGGTCCCCCAGATGATTACGGTGTCGGCCACCCCGGGCGACTACGAGCTGAATCTCTCCAACGGCGTGGTGGTGGAGCAGATCATCCGTCCCACCGGTCTGGTGGACCCCGAGGTGGACGTGCGCCCGGTCCGGGGCCAGGTGGATGATCTCCTGAACGAGATCCGGGTGCGGGAGGCGCGGGCGGAGCGGGTGCTGGTCACCACGCTCACCAAGCGGATGGCGGAGGACCTCACCGACTACCTGCAGCAGACCGGGGTGCGGGTGCGCTACCTGCATTCGGACATCGACGCCATCGAGCGGATGGACATCCTGCGCGGCCTGCGGCTGGGCGACTTCGACGTGCTGGTGGGCATCAATCTGCTCCGCGAGGGCCTCGACCTGCCCGAAGTCTCCCTGGTGGCGATCCTCGACGCCGACCAGGAGGGCTTTCTCCGCTCCGACCGCAGCCTGGTGCAGACGATCGGCCGCGCCGCCCGGAACATCAACGGCAAGGCCATCCTCTACGCCGACCGTATGACCGGCTCGATGCAGCGGGCGCTGGAGGAGATGGATCGCCGGCGGGAGATCCAGCGGCGGTTCAACGAAGAGCACGGGATCACCCCGCGCTCGATCGTGAAGTCCATGGAGGAGGTGCGGCTCTCCACCCACGTGGCCGACGCCCGCACCGAGCGGCCCGAGCCCAAGCTGGCGGTCCAGGAGCGGGTGGACCTGCGCGACCCCGCCAAACGCGCGGCGGCGATTCAGGTGCTGGAGAAGCAGATGCGCCAGGCCGCGGCGAACCTGGAGTTCGAGCTGGCCGCCATGCTGCGCGACCAGGTGAACGAGCTGCGCGCGCTCGGTGCGCCCGACGTGCGCCGCGATGAGCCGGCCCGGCTGCGCCGCCGCGCGTGATCCGGAGCCTCAGCCAGATCGAGCTCGAGGCCGAAGGACAGACTCTCGGCCGCTCGCTGCCGCCGGGTGCGCTCCTCACCTTCGAGGGCGACCTCGGGGCGGGGAAGACCACGTTCATCAAGGCGATCGCGCGAGGGCTCGGTGTCGCGGGTGAGGCGAGCAGTCCCACCTACGCGCTGGTGCACCGCTACCGCGCCCGCCGAGGGCCGGTGTTCCACCTGGACTGCTTTCGGCTCCGCTCGCCGGAGGAGGCGGCGGATATGGACTGGGAGGGGCTCCTGGGAGAGGGTGACGCGATCCTGGTGGAATGGCCCGAGCGCGCGGGCGAGTGGCTGCCGACGCCGACCCGGCGGTTTCGTCTCCATCACCTCGCCGATCCTGAGCGTCGGGGCCTGGAGACGCTCTGATGTGGCTCGCTCTGGAGACCGCTACCGACCGGGCGTCCGTCGCGGTGGGACGGACCGCCGCCGACGCGGTGGAGGAGAGCCTGACCGGCGCGCGGCGACACGCAGGCGCGCTGCTCGGCATGGTCGAGGCCGCGCTGCGCCGGCGGGGTGTCGGGCTCGAGGCAGTCACGGGGCTTGTGGTGAGCGACGGGCCGGGGAGCTTCACCGGACTGCGCGTGGGTGCGACGGCGGCGAAGGCGCTGGTACGGGCGCGCGGACTGCCACTCTGCACCGCGCCCTCGCTCATGGCTCGCGCGGCCGGGGTCGCCGGCAGACCCGAGTCCCTCGTCCTCGCCGTGAGCGACGCGCTCCGGGGCGAGGTGTACGCCGGCGCCTTCCGATTCGGCGCGCGAGGCGTGGTCACGGTGCTGGAGCCCGGCGTCCGGCGACCGGAGTCGCTCGCGTCGCTCAGGCTCCGTCCCGACGCGCTGGTGGGTGAGGCGCCGGCCGCGGTGCGCGAGCTCCTCGAGCGCTCCACCGGCGTCGCGCTGATCACACCGCCGGAAGGCGCGCCCCGCGCCACAGCGCTCATCGCGCTCGCCGGTCTGGAGGGCGGCGCGCGCGAGGTGCCGGATCCCTCCGAGTGGGAGCCGTTCTACGGCCGGCCGGCCGAGGCACAGGCCAGGTGGGAGATCGCTCATGGACGCCCGCTACCGGATCCGGCCGGCGACGCTCTCTGACGCCGCGGCGCTGGTCGCGATCGAGCGGCGCTGCTTCAGCGACCCGTGGAGCGAGGCGGCGTTCGACGAGGCGCTGTTCTCGGCGTGGACCTTCACCCTGGTCGCAGACAGCGGGCGGGGTCCGGCTGGCTACCTAGTCGGCCGGGTGGCGGCAGGCAGTGGCGAGATCCTGAACCTGGCGGTGGCGCCCGAATTCAGACGGCGCGGGATCGGGGGGACGCTGCTGGAGGAGGGCCTCGCTGTGTTCCGCGACCGGAGCGCTAGCGAGGTGTTTCTCGAGGTGCGCGAGTCGAACCACTCGGCGCAGGCGCTCTACCTGGCGCGCGGTTTCCGTCCGGTGGGGCAGCGGGCCGCCTACTACCGGAATCCGCGCGAGGATGCGCTGGTGCTGCGCCTGGCGCTGCATCAGCACGCGTGAGCAGGACACCGGCGGCGTTGCGCCGGTTGGCAGGACGTCCGCCGAACATCATCTTTACCCGGGTCAGCAGCGAGGGCCCATCGTCAGCATCCTGGAGGTGCATGTGAGCCGGAGTCTCAACAAAGTCATCCTGATCGGGAACCTGGGCGCGGACCCCGAAGTCCGCAGCACCTCGAACGGGTCGCGGGTCGCTACCCTGTCGCTCGCCACCAGTCGCCGGTGGAAGAACCAGGCAGGAGAGCAGCAGGAAAAGACCGAGTGGCACCGCGTCATCCTGTGGAACAACAAGGGCTCCACTCTCGCCGATCTGGCTGAGCGGTACATGAAGAAGGGCGACAAGATCTACGTCGAGGGGAGCATCGAGTATCGCTCCTGGCAGGACCGCGAAGGGCAGACCCGCTACACCACCGAGATCACCGCGCGCGAGGTCATCCTGCTGAGCGGCCGCGGCGAAGGAGCGGAGTCCTTCACCCCGGCCAACAAGGTGGCCGCGGCGGCCGCCGCACCGAAGGGCAAGGACCAGTCGTTCGAGGATTTCCCGGAGGCGCTCGACTCCGAGGACGACGACCTGCCGTTCTGAGCCGATCGGGCCGGGGGCGTCGATTCCGCTCCCCCGGCCGGCGCGCCAGCCCCCGCCCCAGGCCGCCCTGACTGGGGCAATGGGGTCTTGCCACCAGCTCTCGCGCCGCGCGGGAGCGCCCGGATTCCAGGGCGCTGGCACGGTCCTGATGCGGCATGGTAACTGCATTCGCCCCAAGGCCTTGGGTCCCTCGTCCCACCCCCTGCCACGGCTGGCGTTGCTTTTGCTCGGGTTCGCCCTGAACTGTCAGGAAGTCCGTCCCTCTCGGGAGATCCCGATGCAGCGCAAGCTCCGTTGGTCCTGGCTGGGCGCCGTAGCGCTGGCTGCCGGCCCCACTCTGGCCGTAGCGCAGGATCCCAGTGTTCAGGACACCGTCCCGCAGCGCGCGGTTGCGCTTGATTCCGTTGCGCCGGTTGCCGCCGCGCCGGTTGCCGCGGCGCGGGACACCACCACGCAGACCCACACCGTCCGTGAGGGCGACACGCTCTGGGACTTGGCGCGCCAGTACCGCGGCGACCCGTTCCTCTGGCCCGACATCTACCGGCTGAACACCAGCGTGGTCGAGGACCCGCACTGGATCTACCCGGGTGAGGTGCTGCAGCTCTCCGGCACCGCCGCCGTGGCTGCCGTGCCCGCCGAGGACACGCCTCCTCCCCCGGTCGCCGACAGTGCGTCGGTGGTGGACCAGGCCGCGGAGTCGCCCGAGGTGGGCACCGAGGCCGACCCCACGCCGCCGGCCAGCCTCGCCTCCCTGACCGATGCGTCTGCCGCGTCGGATCAGCCTGCGCCGCTCTTCGGGCCCACTCCGGGACAGTCGATGAAGGAGATGATGCGGGCCTACACCGAGCAGCCGTACCGGCCGCTCCGGCGCAGCGAGTTCCACTCGTCCGGCTTCCTCACCGAGGGTCAGAAGCTGCCCTACGGGAAGGTGCACGGCAGCGTGACGCCCCCGCAGATCCAGGCCACGCCGATCAACAGCAACGCGCTGCCCTACACCCTGGTCTCGGTGTCGGCGCCGAAGGGCGCCACCTACCAGGTGGGCGACAGCCTGTTGTCGGTCGTAATCGGGCGTGAGGTGCGCGGCTACGGGGACGTGATCCAGCCCAGCGGCATCCTCCAGGTGGTGGACACCGCCGACGGCCAGTATGTCGCCAGCGTCGTGGCGGTCTACGGCACCATCCGCGGCGGGCAGAGCGTGCTGCCGCTGGAGCAGTTCGGCGAGCCGGGGAATGCGCGGGCCGTGCCGGTGAGCGACGGCGTGCGTGCCCACCTGCTCGGCGGCAGTGGGAGACAGGATCTCAAGGCGCCGCAGATGGTGGTCTTCCTCGACAAGGGTCGGCAGGCTGGCATTGCCCCGGGCGACCTGTTCGAGATCCGTCGCCAGCCCGAGCGGCTCGATGACGGCACCGTGCGGGTGGACGACGTCATGGCCACTCTGCAGGTGGTGCACGTCCGCGATCGCACGGCCACCGCGCGGGTGCTCAACGTCATCTCGCCCGACATCCCGGAGGGCACGGAAGCGAGGCAGGTGGCGAAGCTGCCGTAACACCGGGACCTCACTCGACGTGCCGCGGGGCGGGGGCTTCGGCCTCCGCCCCGCTGCGCGTCATGGGATGAGCGTCTGTTTCCTGGTCACCCGCCTTCGCGCCGGCGCGCGGAAAGCGAGGTGGCGCCCTACCGTCCGACCGCCACACCTCCCTACATTGCGGGCTGTTCCGCAGCCTCCCCGAGCTCATGGATTCTGGAGACCAAATGGTGAGACGCAGCGAATGAGCGGCCGAGTTCTGGTCACCGGCGGCGCAGGCTTCATCGGCTCCCACATCGCGGAGGCCTATCTCGCCGCCGGCTGGGAAGTGGTCGTTCTCGACGACCTCTCCCGCGGCCACCAGCGCAACGTCCCGTCCGGCGCCCGGTTCGTCCGGGCCGACATCCGCTCTCCCGAGGCCCGCAAGCTGCTCGCTGAGGATGGCTTCACGGTGCTCAACCACCATGCGGCCCAGATCGACGTCCGGGTCTCGGTGGACGAGCCGGCGCTCGACGCGTCGATCAACGTGGTCGGCCTGGCGAACCTGCTCGAGGGGGCGGGCGCCGGGGGGGTGAAGCGGGTCGTCTTCGCGAGCAGCGGCGGCGTGGTCTACGGTGACCCCGAAGTCGTTCCCACGCCGGAGACGGCGCCGAAGGCCCCGATCTCTCCCTATGGCGTCAGCAAGCTCTCGGGGGAGTACTACCTCCGCGCGCTGGCGGCCCTGCGCGGCTTCGAGGCGGTGGCGATGCGCTACGCCAACGTGTTCGGGCCGCGGCAGGACCCGAAATCCGAGGCCGGGGTGGTCTCGATCTTCGTCTCCCGACTGCTGGAGAGCCGTTCGCTCACGGTGTTCGGCAACGGGCTCCAGACCCGCGACTACGTGTTCGTGCGGGACGTAGCGCGTGCGAATGTGCTGGCCAGCACCGCTCCGGTCCCCGCGGGCACCAGTATCGACGACACCGCCTTCAACATTGCGACCGGCAGGCAGACCAACGTGCTCGAGCTGGCGGAGCTGGTGGGGAAGGTGATGGGGCAGAAGCCGACGATCGAGATGGCTCCTGCGCGGCCCGGTGAGCTGTTCCGCAGCTCGCTCGACATCGGCAAGGCCGGGAGGGTCCTGGGCTGGAAGCCGCAGAGCGGGTTCGACGACGGGCTTCCCCAACTGGTGGACTGGTTCCGGAAGGAGGGGCGGTGATCCTTCAGGCCGGGGGCGCGGTCCCCCGCACCCCGATCGAGCTGGTGCTCACCGCCGGCCTCGAGACCAAGATCGTCCTCATCATCACGATGGTCTTTTCCCTGGTCTCCTGGTTCATCATCGTCCTCAAGTGGTGGCAGTTCCGCCGGCTCAACCGCCAGGCGGACCGCTTCTTCGCCGAGATGGAGCGGACGACCCGGCTGCAGGACGCGTATCACGCGGTGATGAAGCAGCCGCCATCGCCGTACAATCGGCTGTTTCGCGAGGCCATCACCTTCTACTCCGAGCTGCGCCCGGGCGCGCTGCGGGAGGAGCGCGGCGCCGACCGGAGCTCGCTCTCCATGACCCAGCTCGAGGCCCTCAAGATGGTGCTGGGGAAGGAGGTCGCGGCCGAGCGGGACCTGTTGGGGCACTACATCCCCTGGCTGGCGACCATCGGCTCGGTGAGCCCGCTGCTCGGCCTGCTGGGCACCACCATCGGCATCATCAACGCCTTCACCGGCATCGCCACCCGAGGGTCGGGCAATCTGGCTGCGGTCGCGCCCGGCGTGGCGGAGGCGCTGGTCGCCACCTTCGCCGGCCTGGCCGCCGCCATCCCGGCGGTGATCGCCTACAACCTGTACGTCAATCGGGTGCGACTCTTCGCCGGCGAACTCGAGGGCTTCGCCAACGAGCTGGTCGGGACGATGGCCCGGGAAGGACTGGTCTAGATGGCCGCAGGTCTCGGCGGAGGACTGGGCAGCCAGCGCGGCGAGATGAACCTCAACGCCGACGTCAACGTCACCTCGCTGGTGGACGTGATGCTGGTGCTCCTCATCGTCTTCATGATCACGGCACCGATGATGCAGGGCGGGGTGGACGTTGAGCTTCCCAGGGCGGAAGCGCGGCCGCTGTCCCCCAAGGAAGGCATGGTGGTGTCCGTGAATCGGGACGGCCGCATCTTCGTGGACCAGACCCCCGTGTCGTATCGCGACTTCCGGGTCACCTTCAAGTCCCTGGTCGCCACCCGGAAGCCGAGCGGGGTGTACCTCCAGGCCGACACCCGGGTACCGTACGGCGAGGTCGTGCGGGTCCTGGCGATCATCCGGGCCGCCGGGGTGGCGAACGTGGGTCTGGTGGCGCAGGAGGAAGAGTCGTCGTGAAGCTGCGGGCGCCGGATCGCCGAGATCCGCGCGGCAAGCTGGCCGGCTGGATCGGCACGCTGGTGGTGCACGCGGGCGCGGCGCTGTTCCTGATCAGCCAGGTGCGCACTACGACCGCCACGCCGCCCGTGTACGCGGTAAACCTGGTGGCGGCGCCGGCCCCCACCGAGCGGCGCCGGATCGCGCGCGAAGCGATCCCCACGCCGCCGCAGGAGAAGCCGGCGCCGGTGAAGCCGAGTCCCAAGCCGCCGCCGAAGGCGCCGCCCAAGCCGACTCCGAAGCCTCCGGCGCCGACCCCACCCGACCGGGAGGCGCCGGCACCGACGCAGGCCCCGGTCACCCCTGCCGAAGGGGAGACGCCCAGCACCGGTACCGATGTGGTCACGATCAAGACGCCGGGACTCGAGTTCCCCTATCCCGAGTACCTGCGGAACATCGTGAACCAGATCTACACCCGGTGGGACCGCGAGGATGCTCGGGGCAATCGGTTCGCCGAGATCAGCTTCATGATCCGGCGGGACGGCTCGGTGCACGACATCCGGTTCGTCACTCGCTCGGGGAGCTTCGCCTTCGACCTCAGCGCCCAGGGCGCGATCGAGGCCGCGGGGAACGCCCTCGCGTTCGGGCAGCTGCCCGACGGCTGGGATGCCGACGTGCTCCCGGTGAGTTTCTACTTCAAGCCCGCGGATCAATGAGACGACTGCCCGTCATCCTGCTGCCCGTTCTTGCCGCCGCACCGCTGGCCGCCCAGGACACCACCGTCACCAAGGACCAGCCCATCCGCATCGGCGTCGACTACGCCGTGAACCGTCCGGGGCTGGTGGTGCTGCCCGGAGCGGGACTCGACTCGGTGCGCGCCATCGTCCGGCGGGACCTCGACTACACCGACCGCTTCGAGATGCTGGGCGATTTCGCCTCCACCGATCCGGGGAGCTCGGCGAGCCCCGGCTCATCGGTGAACTACGGGATCTACAGGACGATGGGCGCCCAGCTCGGAGTCGAGCTCACCGCCGCTCCCGGCGGCGTCAACGCGCGGCTGCACGACATCACCGGCCAGAAGGTCCGGAACACTCAGTCGTTCACGCTGCCGGCCGAAACCGACCTCGAGTACCGGATGGAGGTGCACCGGGTCTCGGACGAGATCGCCCGGTGGGCGAGCGGCACGGCAGGCCTCGCCGCGACCCGCTTCCTCTTCGTCTCCAACGGCCGGGTGTACCGGATCGACAGCGACGGCGAGGTGGCGGTGCCGCTCACGCCGGAAGGCATGACGGCGCTCTCCCCGGTGTGGTCGCCCGACGGACGAACCATCGCCTACACCCGGCTCGAGGGCGGGCGCGGCGGCGTGATCGTGCACTCGCTGGCCGGCGGCGGCCCCCAGGTGGCGCCGGGCGCGCAGAGCGGGCTCAACATCACGCCGGCCTTCTCGCCCGACGGTCGGACGCTCGCGTTCGCGCGCTCCGATGAGACCGGCACCGACATTTTCACCGCGAACTTTGTCGATCGCTGCTGCGCGCAACGCTTGACCGTGGGACGCTTCGCTGACAACTTGTCACCAACCTTTTCCCCCGACGGCCGACGCATCGCGTTCGTGTCCACGCGCTCGGGCCCACCCCAGATCTACGTGATGGCCGCGAACGGCACCGACCAGGAGCTGCTGGCGCCGTTCGACTACGGCGCGACCGGCGCCTCCAACGCGCCCGAGTGGTCGCCTGACGGAGCGAGGGTCGTCTTCCATCGCGACGTGTCCCGGAGCCCCCAGATCTTCCTGGTGGACGTCGCGGGGCGTCGCGTCACCCAGCTCACTTCGTCGGGCCGCAACGAGGACCCGACGTGGGGCCCCGACGGCCGCCATATCGCGTTCATCTCCGATCGCACCGGACGGCGGCAGATCTGGATCATCGACACCGAAACCGGCCGGGTACGGCAGCTCCAGACGCCAGGAGCGGCCCGGCTTCCCGCGTGGTCCCGGCGCCTCGGCCGGGCCACGGTCGCCTCGAACCCATGAACCCGGAGTGATGATGCGCGCTTCTTCCCTGATGCTCCTGGCCTCCTTCGCGCTGGCTGCCTGCGGCGGCGGCTCTCCGCCCGAGGAGCCGGCCCCCGAGCCCGCTCCCGCCCCCGCCCCGCCGCCGGCTCCCGCGCCCGTGGACGACAGCGCCGAGCGGGAGCGACTCGAGCGCGAGCGGATGGAGCGCGAGGCCGCCGAGCGCGCCCGAGCACTGGCCGCGGAGCTGGGCACGATGATCAACTTCGAGTTCGACAAGGCCGACATCCGCTCCGCCGATCAGGGAACCCTGGACCGTAAGGCCGCGATTCTCGCCGCCAACACGAACGTGCGGATCCGCATCGCGGGTCACGCCGACGACCGCGGCTCCGACGAGTACAACCTCGCCCTGGGCAACCGGCGCGCAGCGGCGGCCAAGCGCTACCTCGAGAGCAAGGGCGTGGACGCCTCCCGGATCGAAGTGGTGTCCTACGGGGAGGAGCGCCCGCTAAACCCCGGCGCCGACGAGGCGGCCTACGCCCAGAACCGCCGCGACGAGTTCGAGGTGACTGCCGGCGGCGACAACCTCGTCGCACCCCAGTGAGATCGGGTCTCGGTCGCCTGGCGTGCGTCCTCGCCCCCGCGCTGGTCGCGGGGGCGGGTCTCGGGGGTTGTGGAGCCTCGAAGAACGACGTGCAGATGGTGCAGGGCGAGGTCGTGCTGCTGAAGGCGGAGATGGCCCGGCGCGATTCGGCCCGCGCGGCGCAGCTCGACCAGGTCATTCAGGTGCAGCGGCAGATCATGGACTCGCTCAATGCGACGCGGCGCTCGGTCGCGCAGGTCCGAGGCGACCTCTCTACCGATCTCTACAACATCCAGCAGCAGCTGGTGCAGCTGCAGGAGCTCACGGGCCAGAGCCAGCAGCGCCTCACCGAGCTGCGCACCCGGCTGGAAGCGCGTGGCGCGCAAATGGAGGCCTCGCCGGTACCGGGTGACAGCGCGCGACCCACGGCCGAGGGCGGCACCGCGTCGGCGGATCAGATGTACGAGGCGTCCCTGGCGCAGCTCCGGCGCGGCAGTCTCTCCACCGCCCGGCTGGGACTGCGGGAGATGCTCCGGCAGTATCCCACCAGTGAGCGGGCGCCCGACGCGCTCTACTTCATCGGTCAGAGCTTCGCGTCGGAGAACCCCGATTCGGCGGCCGCCTACTACCGCGAGGTGGTGGATAAGTACCCCACGTCGCCTCGGGCCGCGGCCGCGCTCTACAACCTCGGCCTCCTGGCCGAGCGGCGGAAGGACATGGCGGGCGCGCGGGACGCGTACCAGCGGGTGACCCAGAAGTACCCGCAGTCCGACGAGGCCGCTCTGGCCCGCGACCGACTGAAGGCGCTCGGGCGCTGAGCCCGGGCGCCCGCCCACCCCCATGACCGGTTCCGCGGGGGAGATGCCGTTCCTCGATCACCTCGAGGAGCTGCGCCTGCGCATCCTGCGGTCGCTGGCCGCCGTGGTGGTGGGGTTCGCCGTCGGGCTCTGGGCGGTGGAGCGGTTCCAGTTGGTCAACGTCCTCAAGGCCCCGATCGCCAAGTATCTCCCCGCAGGCAAGCTGATCGTCACCAGCCCGACCGAACCCCTGATGATCGTGTTCAAGCTCGGGTTCGTGGTCGGGCTGGTACTCGCCTCCCCGGTCATCCTCTGGCAGCTGTGGGCCTTCCTCGCCCCCGCGCTCTACGAGCGGGAGAAGAAGGCGCTGGTACCCTCGCTCTTCGTCGGGCTGTTCCTGTTCCTCACCGGCGCCACTCTGGCCTACCTGTTCGTGGTGCCGCAGGCGCTCCGGGTGCTGTTCAGCTTCCAGAGCGAGGCCATCGCGCCGTTCATCACCTATGACGCCTGGTTCGGCTTCGTGCTCCAGGTGGTGCTGGCGCTGGGGATCTCGTTCGAGCTGCCGCTGGTGATGGTGATCCTCTCCTGGCTGGGAGTGATCGGACCCGGGGAGCTGCACCGCTTCCGGCGCTACGCCATCGTGTGCTCCTTCATCGCCGGAGCCGTGCTCTCGCCCGGGGCCGACCTGCTCTCGATGATCATGATGACGGTGCCGCTGCTCTTCCTCTATGAGGTAGGGGTGGCCGGCTCCGCCCTGGTGCACCGGCGGCGGCGCAAGGAAGCGGCGATCGCGGCCCTGGCGCTGCTCGCGCTGGGCTTGAGCGCGACGCCGACCACTGCCCAGGAGCCGGTCCGCCCCGGCCGCCCGACCGCCGACTCGCTCCGCGCCGCGGATACTCTCGAGGCCGGCCTCGAGGACGAGGGCGACCTCGAGGGCCGCCCCGGCCAGTCACTCGACAGCGCCACCGCCCGCCGGCTCGGACTGCCAACGGCGCCGTCCCGCAACTTTGCCCAGCCCGACTCGGTGGTGAACGCGTTGATGAACCGCCAGGGCTATCGGCCCACCCGGTACCGCGCCGACTCGGCGACGGTGTTCGTCGAGCGGCAGGAGGTGCAGCTCCAGGGCGAGGCGCTTACCGAGCGACAGGGCGCGCTGCTCGAGGCCGACTCGATCACCTACCGCCGCGACAGCTGCCTCCTCGCGGCCTCGGGCGAGCCGCACCTGTTCGACCAGGGGCAGGTGCTGGTGGGTGAGGGGATCAGCTACGACGTTTGCCGCCGGCGAGGGATGATCCGGGACGCCCTCACCAACTTCAACGAGGGCTCCACCGTCTGGTTCCTGCGAGGGAACGTGGCGCAGGACTCCAGCTCCAGCCGGATCTACGCCGGCTCGAGCGACATCACCAGCTGCGACCTGCCGACGCCGCACTATCACTTCTCGTCCCGGCAGATGAAGTGGATCTCCCGCTCGGTGATGGTGGCGCGGCCGGTGACCCTCTACGTGCGCGATGTCCCCGTGCTCTGGCTGCCGTTCATCTTCCAGGACATGCGGCCGGGACGGCACTCCGGCATCCTGATTCCCCAGTTCGGCATCAACGACCTGGTGCGCCCCACCCCCGGCTACAACCGCCAGGTGGCGAACCTGGGCTACTACTGGGCGCCGAACGACTACCTGGATTTCACCGGCCGACTCGACTGGTTCGCCAACCGCTACGTGCAGTACGGCGTCACGGGGCAGTACCGGCTGCTCAACCGGTTCCTCGCGGGCACCCTGGGGTTCAACGAGCAGCGGGAGTCGGACGGGGGATCGGGATTCGCGGTGCGGTGGGACCACCGGCAGCAGTTCGACCTCTCCACCAGCCTGAACGTGGACTTCAACTACGCGAGCAACACGAACGTGGTGCGGGACAACGCCATCGATCCGCTGCAGAACACGCAGCAGATCACCAGCTCGCTCAACTTCTCCAAGCGCTACGGCTGGGGCACGGTGACCCTGGGCGGCAACCGCCGCCAGGACATCAGCGACGGCGGTGTGCAGCAGCTGTTGCCCGCGGTAACGGTCTCCCCGGCGCCCCTGGCCCTCGGGTCGGACATCACCTGGTCGCCGGGGCTCAGCTTCACCAACAACACGACCTCCGACCCGGACGCGGATTCACTCTTCCAGGTGCTGCCCGGCGGCGCCATCGACACGATCCCGCTGGACGAGGGAACCCGCGTCACCGCGCTCAACTTCGACACCCCGCTCCGTATCGGCTCGTTCAACTGGCAGAACTCGATCCAGGCGACCGACGAGACCAGCACGGGCCTGGAGACGGACTCGCTCCGGATCGATGATCCGGCCAGCGACGATCCCGCCGACTCGATCACCGTGCGCCGTACGTTCTCCAGCGATTTCGCGAGCACGCTGGACTGGAACACCGGGATCAACCTGCCGATCCTGTTTCGGGGCTCCTGGAAGCTTCAGCCCTCGCTCGGCATCTCCAACACGACGAGCGGGGCATTTATGGTGCGCAACCGGAACACCAACGGCGACTGGGTCCACCAGGGGAAGCGGTTCCGCATCGGGGTGAGCTCCGCGCCCACCCTCTTCGGATTCTACCCCGGGATCGGGCCGCTCCAGCGGATCCGGCACAGCTTCTCCCCGGTCATCTCCTACACCTACGAGCCGTCGGCGGACGTCCCCGAAGAGTACGCGCGCGCCATCGCGCAGCCCGGTCAGATCCCTCAGCTTCGAAGCTTGGCCCGCCAGGCACTCACGGTCGGACTCTCGCAGACGTTCGAGGGGAAACGGAAGCCGGAGGGTCAGGATACCAGCTCGGCGAACGCTCCCAAGCTCCGACTCCTGAGCATCAGCACCAGTCCGATGACCTACGACTTCGAGCAGGCGAAGCAACCGGGTCGCACCGGCTGGGCCACGCAGGCGCTGACCAATACGTTTCTCAGCGACATGCTGCCGGGATTCAGCCTTACCCTGAGCCACGACCTGTGGCGTGGGGTGGTGGGCTCGGATACGTCGGACTTCGATCCCTTCCTGCAGCGGGTGGACGCCAGCTTTTCCATCTCCGGGAACACCTTTCGGAGCCTGGGGGCCATCTTCGGACTGGGGAAGGCGCCGGATCAGGCCGCACGAGAGCGGGACCGAGAGATTCCGCGGTACGTCGCCGAGTCGGGTCGGCGCACCCGCCCCGGTTCGTTCTACAGCACCAACCAGGCCCCGATCCGGGGCGGAGGGCGCGCGTTCTCCGCCAGCTTCCAGTACTCGCTCAGTCGCTCCCGGGACCGAATCCAGCAGGACGATCAGAACCTGAACATCACCACCAATTTTTCGCCCACGCCGTTCTGGGGGCTGAGCTGGTCCACGCAGTACAGCATCACCGAGGGCAGCTTCGAGTCGCAGGTGGTCCGCCTGGAGCGCGATCTGCACGAGTGGCGCGCAGGCTTCAACTTCGTGCGGAACCCCTCGGGCACCTTCGCGATCTATTTCTCGATCTACCTGACCGACCTGCCGGACCTGAAGCTCGACTACGATCAGACGACGTTCGAGGAGTAGTGTCCTATTGGGGGGACGGGCGGTCAGGCGGCCAGGCGGCCAGGCGGTCAGGCGGTCAGGCGGCCGGGGCGAGCCTTCGGAGCGTCGAAAGCGGTTGACCGCCCGACCGCCTGACCGCGCGACCGCCTGGCACACCTCCTGCCGTCGCTGCACGCATCCCTCACGGAGCCAAGTCATGCGCCATTGGTGGATCCCAGCCCTGGTCCTGCTCGCCGCCTGCGGCGACGACGACAACAATGGTCCCTCCGGACCCGGCATCACCCCCGAGGCGCCGGCCACCTTGTCCAGCACCTCGCTCGACGGCGCCATCGCCCTGGTCTGGTCCGACAACCCGTTCCAGAACGATCCCGACATCTTCGCCAACTATAGCGTCTACAGCGCCTCCTTCAACATCGACACCGGGGAGTGCGGGACCGACTTCGCGCTGGAGGGGACCACGGTGGCCCCGGAGTTCCTGGTGGCCGCGCTGGCCAATGGCGTGCCCCGCTGCTTCACGGTGACGGCGGTAAGCGTGGACGGGCTGGAGAGCCCCCAGTCGCCCTTGCGGGGCGATACGCCGCGGTTCGATTCGCGCAACATCGCGCTCGCCGCCGCGCCGGTGACAGCGAACAACTCCGGCTTCCGTTTCTGGGACGACCTCAACAACAACGGCTCGGTGGAGCTCGACGAGCTGGGTCTGGTGCGCAACGCCGGCTCGCCCGACATCGACTTCTTCGTGGACCGCGACGGCAACGGCGACCTCTTCCTGACCCCGGTGCGCGAGGGGACCGGCGTCGAGTACTACGACGAAGTGGACCCGGTCCAGGACCTGACCAGTATCGACTTCGCCCCCGACTTCAGCGGCTCGGGTGGTTATCGCACCTCCGCAATCCAGGCGCTGCCGGGATTCGGCTACGTGTTCGAGATGGACGGCGGTGACGGCTTCCCCCGCTATGGCGCCGTCCGGGTGCAGCACGTGGGGAGCACGTTCCTGATCCTCGACTGGGCCTACCAACCCGATCCCGGGAATCCCGAGTTGCTCGTGAGGCCGCCATCGCCGCAATGACGCCCGCGCCGATCACGCTGGACGGCCGCTCACTCGCGATCGGCGAGGTAGTCCGCATCGCCCGCGAGCCGGAGGCCCGGCCCCGGATCGATCCGACGGCTCGCGACGCGCTGGTCGCGAGCCGTCGTCTCGTCGAGCAGGCCATCGCCTCAGGGCAGACGATCTACGGCATCAACACCGGGTTCGGCAAGCTCGCCAACGTCCGCATTGCGCCCGACAGCCTCGACGCGCTCCAGGTCAACCTGATCCGGAGCCACGCCGCCGGGATCGGCGCGCCGCTGGCCGCCGGCGTGGTCCGCGCGGTGATGCTGCTCCGGGCCAACGTCCTCTTGCGGCCCACCAGCGGCGTGCGGCCGGAGCTGGTCGAGGCGCTGGTGGCGATGCTGGAGACGGGGATCATCCCTCTGGTCCCGGAGCAGGGCAGCGTGGGCGCGAGCGGCGACCTCGCGCCGCTGAGCCACATCGCGCTCGCGCTCATGGGCGAGGGCGATGTGCTCGGGGCGAGCGGCCCGGAGCCGGCAGCGGGGGCGTTGCGGCGAGCGGGCCTTCAGCCCTTCCGCTTCGCGCCCAAGGAGGGGCTGGCCTTCATCAACGGCACTCAGGCGCAGACCGCGATGCTCGCGCTCCTGGTGCACGATGCCGAGGTGCTGTGGCGGACGGCGGTGGGGGCGGCGGCGATGAGCCTCGAGGCGCTGCGGGGCACGCCGGCCCCGCTCGACCCGAGAATTCACGAGGCCCGGCCGCACCGCGGGCAGCTCGAGGCCGCCGAGCTGATGCGCGGGCTCCTGGCCGACAGCGAGATCCGTGAGTCGCACCGGGAGAACGATCCCCGGGTGCAGGATGCCTACTCGCTTCGCTGCGCCCCCCAGGTGCTCGGCGCGGTGGCCGATGCGATCCGCTTCGCCCGGGAGACGGTGACGGTGGAGCTCAATGCCTCGACCGACAACCCGCTGGTCTTCCCCGAGGGCGACGTGATCTCGGGCGGAAATTTCCACGGGCAGCCGGTGGCGCAGGCGCTCGACTTCCTCGCCACCGCCCTGACCACGCTCCAGGCCATCGCCGAGCGGCGGGTGGAGCGGCTGGTGAACCCCGACCTGTCCCAGGGGCTGCCTGCCTTCCTCACGGCGGATCCCGGTCTCTCCTCCGGCTTCATGATGGTCCAGATCTCCGCCGCCTCGCTGGTGGCGGAGTCGCGCACGCTGGCGATGCCGGCCAGCATCGGCTCCATTCCTACTGACGCCAACCAGGAGGACTTCGTCCCCATGGGAATGGCGGCGGCGTGGAAGGCCCAGCGGATCCTGGCCAACGCCCAGCGGGTGGTCGGCGCCGAGCTGTTGTGCGCGGCCCAGGGGCTCGAGTACCTCCGGCCGCTCCGGCCGGGTCGTGGGGTCGAAGTGCTGCACCAACGGCTCCGCGCGCTGGCTCCGCCCGTGCTGCCGCTGGAGGCCGACCGACCGCCCTTCCCGGACCTGGAGCGCCTGGCGCTCGCGATTGTCGCGGGGGAGCTCGATCCGGGCTCCTGACGGGCCGGCGTCGGATTCTTGCCCCGCTCGCACCGGTCCCGGTATCTTTCGACCGCCAAACCCCTTATGCTCTGAGTCTCCCTCTGCCGCCCGAGTCGCATGAACCTCGAAAAGCTCAAAGACACGGCGCGCAAGTTCGAGCAGAAGGAGGATTGGCGCCGAGCCATCGAGGTCTATCTCAAGGCCATCCAGCAGATCGAGTCGGGGCAGGAGACCTCCCCCGACCTTTCCCTCTATAACCGGGTCGGCGACCTCTACCTCAAGACCAACGACACCGCTGCCGCGGTGCGGTCCTACGAGCGGGCGGTCGATCTCTACGCCGACCAGGGCTTCTTCAACAACGCCATCGCGCTCTGCGGCAAGATCCTGCGGGTGAATCCCGGGCGCACGCAGACCTACCTCAAGCTGGCCCAGCTTCACGCCCGGAAGAACGTCGTCATCGAAGCCAAGCGGAACCTGATCGAGTTCCTGGAGCGGATGAACGCGCTGGGCCAGCTCGACCAGGCCTTCACCTCGGTCAAGGAGTTCGCCGACCAGTTCTCCGGCAGCCAGGAGATCCGGCTGATGCTGGTCGAGCTGCTGCGGGCCTCCTCCCGCGAGGAGGAGGCCCGGGAGCAGCTTGAGAAGCTGGCGGGTGAGCTCGAGGGCCGCGGCGTCGAGCGTGCCGGCCAGCGTTCGTCGCACGACCGGCCGGAGACACGCTCAGCCGACGAGCTGCCCAGGCCCGCGCGCGCGGCGCCGGCCGGCCTCGTGTTCCTCGACACCGGCTTCGAGCTGGCGGCGGCGCCGGCCGCGGCGGCCGAAGTCGCGCCGCCCGAGGGCCTGCTGACCTCCGAGCCGATCAGCCCGGAGGAAGTGGCGACCGTGGAGCAGCGGGTCGAAACCGTTCCCGGGCTGGAGCAGACGGAGGATCTGGATCTCGAGGCCTCAGGAGTGGAGACCGATCCCGATCTCGAGCGGGTCGAGCCTGCCGATCTGGAGTTCATCGGTGATCCGGCCGAGGGGATGGGCGAGTCAACCGTCGAGGCGGGTGGCGACGCGCTGCTGGACGTGGCGGATGATCTGGTCATTTCACCGCCGGGCGAGTCCCTCGGGGTTGGAGGCGAAGGGGACGAGGTGGAGCCTGTCTCTTATACACATCTGACGCTGCCG
>JBKPGZ010000197.1:0-8434 GCA_046729675.1 Gemmatimonadota bacterium
AGGACGCCGGTCTCAGGATCGCGATGGGGATCGTAGACCGGCGGCTCGACTCGACCGCCGGACTCGGCATCGAGCCGATCACCCAACCCGGCCCCTTCGAGCGACTCGCCCAGGCGCTCGACCCCTGTAGGCCTCAGGCCCAGGATGGAGGGGGCGTGAACGAGGACGAAGCGCACGGTACCAACCTATCCGGCCGACCCGGTCGCTTGACGACTCGGGCGCCAGGCATCAGATTGGCCCCGGGACCGAACAAATACCGAAAGAGGAGCGAGGGCGACATGGGCATCACCTATTGCGACATTGCCCCGACGCACGAGTGGCACGGCCCCTACCACGAGACGGAGTACGGCTTCCCGCTGGAGGACGACGCCGCGCTGTTCGAGCGATTGGTGCTCGAGATCAACCAGGCCGGCCTCTCCTGGCTCACCATCCTCAAGAAGCGCGAGGCGTTCCGCCGGGCCTACGACGGATTCGACCCCGAGGTCGTCGCTCGATACGGTGCGAAGGACCGCCGGAGGCTGCTCGCGGATCCCGGCATCGTGCGCAACCGCCTCAAAGTCGAGGCGGCAATCGCGAACGCATCCCGCATCGTCGACCTGCGAAAGAGTCATGGGTCCTTCGCGGCCTGGCTCGCGGCTCATCACCCACGCTCGAAGGAGGAGTGGGTGAAGCTGTTCCGGCAAACGTTCCGCTTCACGGGCGGCGAGATCGTGGGGGAGTTCCTGATGAGCATCGGCTATTTGCCCGGCGCGCACGTGGAGTCGTGCCCCGTGCACCGGCGGATCCTGAAGCTTCGCCCAGCGTGGTCGCGAAGCTCCAGGAGAGCCACCCGATGATACGACGCATCACGGGTTCCGTGGGCAAGCTCGCCGTGGACGATGGCGGCAGCGGACCGGCGGTCGTGTTCCTCCATTCGCTCGCCGGCCACTCGGGTCAGTGGGCGGCGCAGTTGGAGCATGTGCGGAAGACCCGGCGAGCGACCGGGTTCGATCTGCGAGGGCACGGCCGCTCCGAGGCTCCCTCCGACGGGCAGTACCGCATCGAGGCCCAGATGGTCGACGTGGACGCCGTGGTGGACGCGCTGGGGTTGGAGCGGTTCGCGCTGGTGGGGCACAGCTTCGGTGCCGGCGTCGCCCTGGAGTACGCGGCCGCCAGGCCGGCGCGGGTCACCCACCTCGTGGTAGCGGATCCGATCGGCGACGGGACGCAGACCCCTGAGGCTGAGGTTCGCCCCTTCCTCGAGGCGCTGAACTCGCAGGCCTACACGGAGACGATCGAGGGTTACTGGAGCAGCATCGCGGGCTCCGACGGCGCGGTGCTCGAGCGGCTGCTGGCCGATCTGCGCGCTACACCGCGCGAGACCGTGGTCCGCGGGCTCCATGCGGTGATGGCCTACGATCCCAAGCCCGCGCTCGGACGGCTGCGCGTGCCCTCACTCGCGGTGGTGACGCCGGCCAACGACTTCCCCTACAGCATGCACAAGGTGGGCTCGGGTCTGCCGCATCGCGTCATCGAGGGCACCGGCCACTGGCTTCAGATCGAGCGGCCGGCGGAGTTCAACCGCATCCTCGACCAGTTCCTGGCGCAGAAGTAGGGCTGAGTCGGCTCGTCAGGCCTGGAGGACGTAGTCCTGGTAGAGCGCGTCCAACGCGCGCTCCGGATCCGAGCACAGCCCCTCGTGAATGGGCGAGGTCTGCAGCACGTCCGAGCGGGGAGAAGTGAGCCAGTGGAAGCGCTCCGAAGGCGGCTCGAGCGCAATCGGTCCTGCCGTGGCGTCGCCCCTGCAAATACCCTCGAAAGTCTCCAGGTACCGCACCAGCAGCTCGTGATCGAGTCCCGGGAACCGCTCGCGCAACCGGGCAGGGTCGTTGAGCGCGCGCATGCCGAGGAACTCGACGGTGCGCGCGTGCAGGATGACGCCGATCGGGGAGAAGTCGCCGAGGTGCACGTGCGGAACGACCCGCAGCACAGCGAAGTCGTAGGCCACCCGGCCGTCGCCGGTCACCGGCGGGCCGCCCGTCGCTGGGGAGTGGTCCGACGCATCCGCTCACGCGCCTCGACCGCCGCGGCGACAAACGCGCGGGGCGCGCTGAGCCGGTCGGTCAGATAGTCGCGGTACCGTCGCCGGTGGAGATCGGGGCTTCCCTCCTGCTCGAACTCCGGCCCGGTAAGCAGCTCGTCCGGGACGGCGCTCAGGATCTCGTCCAGCGCCCGGTCTCCCACCGCCGCGACTGCCGATTGATCGACCGCATCGATGCCGTCGCTCCAGCCCAACAGGACGTGATTTCCCACCAGCGGAAACGGGCCACGGGTCTTCTCCGGAGTGACGTTGGCCCAGTGATGCTGCACGTAGAGCGCGGCGCCGTGGTCGATGAGCCACGGTCGGCGTTCCCACACCAGGAGATTCGGATTCCGGTGCGTGCGATCGGGGTTGGTCACCAGGGCGTCGAGCCACACGACTCGCGCGGCGAAATCGGGAGTGATCACGGTGCCGGCCGCGGTCGGATCGAAGTTGAAGGCACCGTCGAGGTAGCGGAGCCCGACGTTCACGCCGTGACTCTGCCGAAGCAGATCCTGGATCTCGGGATCGGGCTCGCTCCGGCCGAACGGCGCCGGGAGGTCCACCAGCGCGAGTTGTGGGACCGACAGCCCGAGCCGCACCGCCAGCAGCCCCACGATCAGCTCCGCGACCAGCGCCTTGGGACCCTGCCCCGCGCCCCGGAACTTGACGACGTAGAGGCCGTCCTCCGTATCCACCACTGCGGGCAGCGAGCCCCCCTCGCGCAGCGGCTGCACGTATCGCATCGCTGTCACCCGCGGGATCGGCCCTGTCGCCAACGGCGCTACTCCAGGCCCAGCTCGACAGGCTCCTGCGTACCGGGCCTCAGCTCTTCATGGCGGCTCAGCATCCGGACGCAGGTGTTCCATCGCAGAATCGATTCATCGTTCCCGGGGGACCGCATCGCCTCGGCCTTCTCGTACCACCTCAGCGCCTCCGTCAGCCAGTGGTAGGCCCTCTCGCCCGATCCCGGCGTCTGCGGCCGGAGCTGCGCCTTGGCGCAGCGCTCGCACACGATGCCCGCGTAGTAGGCGCGCTTGTACTCGTCCTCGAGCCGGGGGAGCAGCTCCTGGGCTCGCCGCACGCCTTCGGTGGGGCCCTGGTCGAACTGGTCGGTGATGGCCAGAATCAGGGTGACCAGGGCCTGCTGATTGTCGGGATCCACTTCCAGCACGTCGATACAGATGCTCTCCGCCGAGGACGGGTCGTTGATGAGCCGATAGCGCTCCGCCTTCTGCAGCGCCGCCGGCACGCCTGCCCGGGAGATCGGCTTGGGCTCGAGGGTCACGCCTCGGTCTCCCTCCGGCTGAACACCTTGAGCAGCCGGCCCACCGGGTCGAAGAACTCGTCCACCACCCGCTCCTTGAGCGGAATGATCGCGTTGTCGGTGATGGTGATGTGCTCCGGGCACACCGCGGTGCAGCACTTGGTGATGTTGCAGTAGCCGATACCGTGGACCCGGCGAAGGTCGGGCACCCGGTCCTCGACGTCGAGCGGATGCATCTCCAGCGCCGCCGCGTGGACCAAGAACCGGGGGCCGATGAATGCATCGTGAAGCTGGTGGTCCCGCAGCACGTGGCAGACATCCTGGCACAGGAAGCACTCGATACACTTGCGGAACTCCTGTACCCGGTCCACGTCGGACTGCGCCATCCGCCAGGTGCCGTCGGGCGCATCGGGCGCTCGGGGCCGGAACGGCTTGATGCGCCGTTTGACGGCGAAATTCCACGACACGTCGGTCACCAAGTCCTTGATCGGCTTGAAGGCCCGCATCGGCTCCACGCTGACCGGCTTGTCCAGCGGCAGCTCGCTCAGCCGGGTCATGCACATGAGCTTGGGCATGCCGTTCACCTCGGCCGAGCAGGAGCCGCACTTGCCGGCCTTGCAGTTCCAACGGACGGCGAGATCGTTGGCCTGCTCCGCCTGGATCTGGTGGATCGCGTCGAGCACGACCATTCCGGGGGCGACGGTCGTGGTGTAGTCCACCAGCTCCCCACCGGTCCCGTCGCCTCGCCAGATCCGGAACGTCGCCCGGCCGAGCGGCTCGGGCTCGGCGCGCGGAGCAGCCTCCGCCTCGACTGCGCCAGTCTCGACCAGGTCAGGCTTGAGCGTGTCGGTCGCCATGGTGCTCCCCACTGATGTCATCCCGAGCGCAGCGAGGGATCTTGCGGGTGCAAGCAAGATCCCTCGCTGCGCTCGGGATGACAGTTTGCTCCATCGCCGCGGTCTGTCATTTCTGCTCCTCGATCACGCGCTTCAGCTCGGCCGGCATCTCGGGTATCGGCTGTCGCGAGAGCTGCATCTCGCCGTCCGGCCCCTTCCGGATGACGATATTGAACCGGCCCGCCGAGGGATCCTTCTCGGGATAGTCTTCCCGAAAGTGGCCGCCGCGGCTCTCCCGCCGGTCGATGGCGGCGCGGGTGACGGCCTCGGACACGATGAGCAGGTTGGCCAGATCGAGTGCCGTGTGCCACCCCGGATTATACTCCCGGTTCCCGACCACACCGACGCCTCGGGCCTGGTCTCTCAGCCGTCCGATTCGCTCCAGCGCCTCACGCATCTCAGGCTCGGTCCGGACGATGCCCACCAGGTCCTGCATCGTCACCTGAAGATCCTGTTGCAGCTGGTAGGGCCCCCGGCCATCGCCGCCGGCCCCGCGCTCGAACGGCTCGAGGGCACAGCGGGCCGTGTCGTCCACCTGTGCGGGGTCCAGGGTCGCCGGACCATTCGTCTTGGCGAACGCCGCCGCGAACTCGCCGGCCCGCTTGCCGAATACCAGCAGATCGGAAAGCGAGTTGCCTCCCAGCCGGTTGGCGCCATGCAGCCCCGCGGCGCACTCGCCGGCGGCGAACAGCCCCGGGACCGTGGAGCTCTGGGTCTCGCCGTCCACCCGGATGCCACCCATGATGTAATGGGTCGTAGGGCCCACTTCCATGGGTGTCGTGGTGATGTCGATGTCCGCCAGCTGCTTGAACTGGTGGTACATGCTCGGAAGCTTCCTGATGATGTGCTTCTGGGCGTCGGGCAGCTTCTCCCTGATCCAGGAGATGTCGAGAAACACCCCGCCGTGCGGGCTCCCCCGCCCTTCGCGCACCTCACGCAGGATGCATCGCGCCACGTGATCCCGGGTCAGCAGCTCGGGCGGGCGCCGGGCGGTCTTGTCGCCCTGGGTGTAGCGCCACCCCTCTTCTTCGGTGTCGGCGGTCTGGCTCCGGTAGTTGTCGGGAATGTCGTCGAACATGAAGCGCCGACCGTGGCGATTGCGGAGCACCCCGCCTTCTCCCCGGACCCCCTCGGTCACCAGGATGCCGCGCACGCTCGGCGGCCAGATCATCCCCGTGGGATGGAACTGGACGAACTCCATGTCCTGGAGCGCCGCGCCCGCCTGGTAGGCGAGGGCGTGGCCGTCGCCAGTGTACTCCCAGCTGTT
This sequence comes from Gemmatimonadota bacterium, assembly GCA_046729675.1. Lineage (GTDB taxonomy): Bacteria > Gemmatimonadota > Gemmatimonadetes > Gemmatimonadales > GWC2-71-9 > CAVVWJ01. The sequence goes on from JBKPGZ010000197.1 coordinate 5,490, forward strand.
GCTGGTGATCGAGTACGCCCGGCCGATCCCCCCGGTGGCCAGCACGATCGCCATGGATCGGAAGAGCCGGAACCTTCCCCGCTCGCGGTCGTACCCCAGCGCGCCCGCGACCCGGCCGCCGTCGGTGAAGATTCGGAGAACCGTGCACTCCATGTGCACGTCGATCCCCTGGTGAATGCTGTGGTCCTGGAGCGTGCGGATCATCTCCAGGCCGGTCCGGTCTCCCACGTGCGCCAGCCGGGGATATTTGTGACCCCCGAAGTTGCGCTGGAGAATCCGGCCGTCACCAGTCCGATCGAACAGCGCCCCCCACGCCTCCAGCTCCCGAACCCGATCCGGCGCCTCCTTCGCGTGCAGCTCGGCCATGCGCCAGTTGTTCACGTACTGCCCACCGCGCATCGTGTCGGCGAAATGCACCTGCCAGCTATCGCGCTGGTCCACGTTCGCCAGGGCGGCGGCCACACCGCCCTCGGCCATGACCGTGTGCGCCTTGCCGAGCAGCGACTTGCAGACCAGACCCACCGACACGCCGGCCGCGGAGGCGGCGATGGCGGCACGGAGCCCGGCCCCGCCCGCACCGATGACGAGGACGTCGTGATCGAAGGTCTCGTAGTCAGTCACGCTCGGAGATCATCCCGGTCTCAGAGAATTCTCCAGTCGGTCCAGATCCCCATCGAGCACAACCTGACATAGAGGTCGGCGAACGCGACGGAGAACAGGCTGGCCCAGGCCCAGCGCAAATGGGCCCGGTTGAGGCAGCTGGAGCAATCGTACATCCGCTTGCGCACCGGAGCGCGGGACAGCCGGTCGAGGTGTCCGCCGGCGATGTGGCGCATGGAATGACAGCCAAGCGTGTATCCGCCGAGCAGTGTCACGTTGCCCAGGAGCACGAGAGTGCCGACGCCGATGCCGAACGACTTCTCGCCGGTATCGGGATCGGTGAACCAGAGGGCCTGGAAGACGTCATAGCTCAGCACCACCAGGAACAGGAGCGCGACGTACAGGAAGTAGCGGTGGACGTTCTGCACGATCAGCGGGAAGGCGGACTCCCCGCGGTATCGAGTGCGGGGCTCACCCACCGCGCACGCGGGCGGGTCAGCCCAGAACGCTTTGTAGTAGGCGCCGCGGTAGTAATAGCAGGTGACCCGGAAGATGCCGGGAAACGGGAGGATCAGCAGGGCCGGCGAGAAGACCAGCCATCCCGGCCACCAGTCGGGCTTTGGTCCGAACCACGCGTGCGGCGAGCTGCCGAAGAGCTCCGGCGAGTAGAAGGGAGAGAGATACGGCCCGTACGTGTAGTGGTCGCCCTGGAATGCGGCCCAGGTCGCGTAGACGATGAAGCTGGTGAGAATGACGAAGACGATCGCCGGCTGCACCCACCATCGGTCCCGGCGCATGCTTTCGCCGAAGCGGCGCGGAATCACCGGAAGCTGGGCGTGCGCCATGGGAAGTGCCTTCTGCCTGTGGCGGCCTGGAGATCGATGCAGTGGCAGGACGGATGCGAGCCAGCAGGGATATTCGAGGAGGCTAGGGCGCCCTGTCAATAGCCTTGAGGTGGGCTGTCGCGGCCTCCAATTGCGGCCTAGCAGGCCGGTAGAAGCCGCCGATCCTGTCCCCGACGTAGGCGCACAACGCCGCCGCCAGCAGGGGGAGCCAGAAACTCATCACCTCATAGGTGGAGGAGCTGACGACGCGGGTTCCGCCGCTGCCGATTCCGAGCGATCGCAGCACGGAGAGAAGGTGGGAATCGGTGTAGGTATCAGCGACCCACCACCCCACGGCGAGCCCCACGAGGGCGGGCGCCTTGGGGAGGAAATGGGAGCGGAGCTGGTGCACGACGGCCCGCCCGAACCCCGACGCCTCCGCTCCCGCTCGCAGCGCTGCCGCGGGAACCGCGCTGCCGTCGTACGGCGCGACCCAGCGCTCCCGCTCCGCCCCCACTCGCACGAGCTCCGCTCGCAGTTGCGACAATTGTCGCGCCGGCGAAGCCGGCGTGTCCGACGGGCCGCGAAAGCGGTCCGTTCTCATGTAAGTCTCCTTGAACCTGGGCCTGCACGGTCGAAGTTGCCCCCTCACCTCAGCGGCCGCAGCTACGGGCCGATCTGTGCCGGCGGGTCCGGCAGGTCTGGCGGCGTCCTCATTTCCAAGCACCTCGGCGGACAGATTGGTGGAGGTGTGGTGTCCTTGGTGGCGAAGTTCCTGAGGATCTGGTTCGTGCTGTCGATCGCGATCCACATCGCCACCATGGTGTCATGGGTAGCGATCACTTGCGCCCGAAGCGAATCGAGTCCGCTTTTGGTGGCGTAGGACCCCGGGTCGCACCCCGTGACCGCAAGCGTGCTCATTAAGCCGACTCCAGCGAGTTCCAGCCGATAGCTGGTCATGGTCATCCTCCGTCGTGCGTGGATTGCTCCGGTTTCACTGCCAACAGATCCGCGCGTCCCAGGACAGTCAGTCGACTGCGGTAGCGTTCCGCTCGCTGAGGTTGTGCAAGAGCCCGGGCCGCCCTGTATCTGAGTACTAGACTGGCGGGCAGGAACGGCAGATAGACCACGGGCGTCGGGTGATCGAACCCGCCTGCAATACGGATCGCCTCCTCGTACCGTCCACGCGCGTACAGCAGCTCGGCTCGCACCAGCCGCTCGACCGGCAGGGACGCGGTATAACCCCATACCAGATCATCCCGCCGGGCCATGGGAGTCAGCCCACCGAAGGCGGCGAGCGCGGCGGCCGAATCTCCCCGAGCGAGAAGGAGGTGGGCTGCCAGCGCGTCCGCGAGAAGCTTGGTCTCGCCATTCCCGGCGGCAGTCGCCTGCCGGGACAGCCGCCGGTGGAGCCCCGCGGCCTCGGAGAGACGCCCCGACCGCGCGTACCACGTCCCCAGCAGCAGCAGTCTCGCGCTGTCCAGCGAGTCCTCGTAGTGCGGCCCGAGCATCTTCCCGGTC
>JBKPGZ010000198.1:0-8644 GCA_046729675.1 Gemmatimonadota bacterium
ACGGACAAGAACGCGGCCCAGCGGGCCTACCAGCAGCTCTCCAACGTGGGGGCGCGGGTCGTGGGCAAGGTGCTCAACGATCCGGGTGGGGAAGTCGCCAAGGAAGGCGATTACTACTACCCGTACGACTACGCAGCGCAGGAGCAGTGATCCACTTGCCGTGATCGCCTGCGGCCGATCGCGGAGGGGGAGAGTTCGGTGAAGTACATCAGGCGCCCGGCGACAAGGCCATTCGATGCCGTTGCCGCCCGGGCGCCCCGCGCATGAGGCGCCCCGCCTACCGGACGCGCCGCGTATAGACCCGAAGGGGGACGCCAGACCAGGATGTCGTCGACTATCGCCACGCAGGAACCGATCATCGCCGCCAGCCCGCTGGCCGCGCAGCGGATGAACATCGTGATCGTGGGTCACGTGGACCACGGGAAGAGCACGGTCATCGGCCGGCTGCTCGCCGACACCCATTCGCTGCCCGAGGGCAAGCTGGAGCAGGTCCGGGCCCAGTGCGAGCTGAACTCGAAGCCGTTCGAGTACGCCTTCCTGCTGGACGCCCTCAAGGACGAGCAGGCCCAGGGGATCACGATCGACGCCGCCCGTGTCTTCTTCAAGACCAACCTGCGCCACTACCTCATCCTGGACGCGCCGGGTCACATCGAGTTTCTGAAGAACATGATCACCGGGGCCGCGCGGGCCGAGGCCGCGCTGCTGGTGATCGACGCGGCCGAGGGGGTGCAGGAGAACTCCCGGCGGCACGGCTACATGATGTCGCTGCTCGGCATCCGGCAGCTGGCGGTGGTGGTCAACAAGATGGACTTGGTGGACTGGGACCGCGGAGTCTACGACCGGATCGTCGGGGAGTACGGGGCGTTCCTCGACCAGGTCGGGCTCAAGCCTTCCGCGTTCATCCCGGTCTCGGCGCGCGGAGGCGACAACATCGCCGGCCGTTCGGAAGAGCTCCCCTGGTACGAGGGGCCCACGGTGCTCAACGCGCTGGACGAGTTCCGGAGCGAGCCGCTGCCGGTGGACCGGCCGTTCCGGATGCCGGTCCAGGACGTCTACAAGTTCACCAAGCAGGGCGACGACCGCCGCATCGTGTCGGGCACGGTCGACTCGGGCTCGGTGAGCGTGGGCGACACCATGATCTTCTATCCCTCGGGCAAGAAGAGCCGGGTGAAGAGCATCGAAGCGTTCAATCGCCCCACCCAGACGAGGGCGGAGGCCGGCTGGGCGGTCGGCTTCACCCTCCATGAGCAGATCTACATCACCCGGGGCGAGCTCGCGACCGTCGAAGGCCAGCCTCGCCCCCAGGTCACCACCCGGCTCCGCGTCAGCCTGTTCTGGCTGGGCAAGGATCCGATGGTGAAGCGGAAGGAGTACCTCCTCAAGCTCGGTTCGGCGCGGGTGACCTGCCGGGTGGAGGAGATCCTTCGGGTAATGGACGCCTCGACGCTCGGCACCGCCGAGCAGCGGAACACGATCCAGCGGCACGACGTGGCCGAGTGCGTACTCCGGCTCGACCGCGCCATCGCCTGCGACCTCGCCGAGGACGTCGCGGCCACCAGCCGCTTCGTGATCGTTGACGACTACGAGATCCGCGGCGGCGGCATCGTGCGGGAGGCAATGACGGACCGGCAGGCCTCCGTGCGCGACCGGGTGCTCCTCCGGAACTACAAGTGGGAGCCGAGCATCATCCAGCCGGAGCACCGGGCGGAGAAGTACAACCAGAAGGCGTCGCTGATCCTGGTGACGGGCGAGCACGAGCAGGACCGCAAGGGTGTGGCCAAGGCGCTCGAGCAGAAGCTGTTCCAGGACGGCAAGGTGGTCTACTTCCTCGGCATCGGGAACGTGCTCTACGGCGTGGACGCCGACATCGAGCGCAAGCAGGAGAACCGGCTGGAGCACATGCGCCGCCTTGCCGAGGTGGCGAATCTGATGCTCGACGCCGGCATCATCCTGGTCGTGGCCGCGGCGGAACTGCGGCAGGACGATCTCGAGGTGATCAAGACGGCGGTGCAGCCCGATTGGATCGAAACGGTCTGGGCCGGCGACACGATTACGACCGACCTGAGCGTGGACCTGCATCTGCCCGGCGGCGCTATCCCCGAGGCCGTGGACCGGCTGAAGGCGCACCTCCAGGACAAGGGGGTCATCTTCCGCCCATGGTGAGCCCCAAGCTGCGGTCGGACGTGGTCGGCCTCGTGCGCGAGGCCGGCCGGGCCACGATGGCCTACTATGACGCCCCGGAGTCGGCAGGTGTGCGGGAGAAGGGCGACCGGAGCCCGGTGACGCTCGCGGACGAGGTCGCCCACGGGATCCTGGTGGAGGGGCTCCGCCGCCTGGACCCGGCCACGCCCGTGGTCTCCGAAGAGGCGGCCGCCGACGACTTCGAGACCCGCCGCTCCTGGCGCAGATTCTGGCTGGTGGACCCGCTGGACGGCACCAAGGAGTTCATCAAGCGCCGGGCCGAGTTCACGGTCAACGTCGCGCTGATCGAGGACGGCGAGCCGGTCCTCGGTGTGGTCGGGGCGCCGGCGCTCGACCTGGTGTACTGGGCGGTGAAGGGCGGGGGAGCGTGGCGGGAGAAGAAGGGGGCGCCGGCGGAGCGGATCTACTCCGACGCCCCCGCGCCGGGCGCGCCACTCACCGTCGTGGAGAGCCTCTCCCACCCCTCGCCGGAGCTGGAGGAATACCTCAAGACCATACCGGTCGGGCGGCGGGTCAAGGCGGGGAGCTCGCTCAAGTTCTGCTGGGTCGCCGAGGGCAAGGCGGACGTCTATCCGCGGCTCGGCCCCACGATGGAGTGGGACGTGGCCGCGGGCGACTGCGTGTACCGCCAGTCCGGACGCGACGGGGAGCGGCCCTCGCCGCTCACGTACAACAAGCCGGATCTGCGCAACCCGAGCTTCGTGATCGGACTGTGACCGCCGTCGCCACGCCGGCGCCGCGGACGGGAACCGCGGCCCCCGTTCTCTGGTTTACCGGGCTCTCCGGCTCCGGCAAGAGCACCATCGCCGTGAAGGTGCACCAGGAGCTGCTGCGCCGCGGGGTCGAGGTCGAATACATCGACGGCGACGCCCTGCGCGAGGTGTTCCCCCAGACGGGCTTCACCCGCGAGGAGCGGGAGGAGCACCTGCGCCGGACCGGCTACATGGCGAGCCGCCTGGCGGCCCACGGCGTCACGGTGGTCGCCTCGTTCGTCTCGCCCTACCGGGAGTCGCGCGGCTTCATCCGGAAGCATTGCCCCGGCTTCGTGGAGATCTACGTGTCCACCCCGCTGGAGGAGTGCGAGCGCCGCGACGTGAAGGGGCTTTATGCCCGGGCGCGCCGCGGGGAGATCAGGAACTTCACCGGCATCGACGAGCCGTACGAGCCGCCCGAGCATCCCGAGCTGACGCTCGACACCCGCGCCCTGACCGTGGATCAGTGCGTCGCGCGGGTTCTGGAATTCTTCGGAGGGAAGGACTGATGGCAGCGATCGCGATGGACCATCTCGACCAGCTCGAGAACCGGAGCGTGCACATCCTGCGGGAGGCGTACGCCAACTTCAAGAACCTGGGCATGCTGTGGTCCATCGGGAAAGACAGCACGGTACTGCTCTGGCTCGCGCGGAAGGCGTTCTTCGGCCACGTGCCGATCCCGCTGGTCCACATCGACACCGCCTACAAGATCCCGGAGATGATCGAGTACCGGGACCGCCTGGCGCTGGAGTGGAACCTGACCATGATCGTGGGTCAGAACCGGGAGGCGTTGGCCGAAAAGCGCACCTTCCCCGACGGCGCCATCGACCGCATCGCCTGCTGCAAGGCGCTCAAGACCGACGCGCTCAAGTACACTCTGAGCGGCGAGTGGCCCCGCTACCGGCTCAACCACACCAAGAAGGTCTACGAGCTGGACCGCAACACCGAGGCGTTCACCGGCGTCATCGTGGGCGCCCGGGCGGACGAGGAGGGGAGCCGCTCCAAGGAGCGCTACTTCTCGCCCCGCAACGCCCAGTCGCACTGGGACGTGGGCGACCAGCCGCCCGAGTTCTGGAACCAGTACAAGACCGACTTCGCGCCGGGGACGCACCTCCGGATCCACCCGCTGCTCGACTGGACCGAGCTGAATATCTGGGAGTACATCCGGCGGGAGAACATCCCCACGGTCTCGCTCTACTACAACCAGGGCACCGGCAAGCGGTACCGCTCGCTCGGCTGCTGGCCCTGCACCCACGCGGTGGACTCGGACAGCCGCAACGTGGACGACATCATCCTCGAGCTGCAGTCGGGCAAGTTCGCGAACATCGCGGAGCGCTCGGGACGGGCGCAGGACAAGGCGGACGGCGGAGGGCTGGAGACGCTGCGGCGCGACGGGTACATGTAAGCGGCGCGATGCTGCCCAACTTCCTCGTCATCGGCGCAGCCAAGGCCGGCACCACGGCCCTGTACTGGTATCTGGCGGAGCATCCCGCGGTGTTCATGAGCGAGGTGAAGGAGACCAACTTCTTCGCCTACGGGGTGGACGGGCAGGGCAGGCTGATCTACGGTGATCCCGACGTCCACCAGTTTCCCGTCAAGACGCTCGCCGAGTACGAGGCGCTGTTCGCGAATGCCGGAGGCGCGCAGGCGGTGGGCGAGGCCTCGCCGATCTACCTGGAGTGCCCCCAGGCCCCGGGCCGGATTCGGGCGCTGCTGCCCGACGTCCGGCTCGTCTGCTGTCTGCGCCATCCGGTGGAGCGCGCCTACGCCGACTACCTGATGTACCTCTGGCGGCGGGGCCGGCGCTTCGAGCCCGCCCGCGATCTCAACGCGGATGCGGTCTGGGCTCGCCCGGACTCCCGCTGGATGGACGTCAGCCGCTATCACGGGCAGCTGGCGCGGTACTACGACACCTTCCCTCGCGACCGCATCCACGTCTTCCTCTTCGACGATCTCAAGCGGAGCACGGTGGATGCGGTGCAGGGGGTCTATCGCTTCCTCGCGATCGACCCCGCGTTCGTGCCCGACCTCGAGACGGCTCACAACGTCGGCGGAGTGCCCGCGAGCCGCGCGCTGGAGTCCTTTCTCACCAACCGGAGCCTCAGGGCGGTGGTGGAGCCGTGGATCCCCAAGCGGGCGGCCGACTGGGTCCGTCGCATCCGCACCAGCAACATGCGGAAGGCGCCGCCGCTGCCGCCCGAGCTGCGCAAGGAGCTCACCGACCGCCTGCGCGAGGACATCCAGAGCACCTCCCGTCTGATCGGGCGGAGCCTCGATCACTGGCTCTGACCCGGTCTTGTGCAGTCGATCTTCGCGGCTGAACACCTAGACCCAGCGACTGAGGTCCCGGTTCAGCAGCCGTCCCAGCAGCGCCACCTCGTCCCGGAAAGTCTCCACCAGCTCGGCCCGGAACTCGGGCGACAGCGGCGGGCGGCGCTCCTTGACCGTGTTCAGGGCGACGAGCTTGCGCGCCACCGTGCTGATGCTCTCGCCGCCCACGGCGCGCTTGAGCCCGCGGAAGGCGCTGCGCAGGGGCAGCGGGGGCTTGCGATAGAAGTCGCGCAGCCAGGCCAGCCGTGCGCGCTTGCCCTCGTTGATCCGGGGAAACTCGCTCCGGCCGTCGTGCGGGATGCCAAGGAATCCGATGACGTCGTCGTATACGGCCTGGGGGGACTCGGCGAAGTCGTCGTACAGGATCAGCTTGACCTGCTCGCGCGGAAAGATGGAGAGCAGCCGTTCGGTCTGGGTGCCGAAGCGGGCCAGCTCCCGGTACTGCACCAGGAAGGCACCCCGGGAGCGGGGTGGGAGCCCGATGCCGCGGCTGCGCTGCTCTTGGAGGCGCCAGGCGGTCTCGAAGTCGCTCTCTGACTCTTCCGCCACGTAGAGCAGCTGCGCGTGGAACGAATGGAGCATCTCCACGGGGTTGCGGAACATCGCGATGAGCCGGGCGTCGGAATTGAACTCGCGGATGTTGGCGATCGCGACCGCGGAGCGGAGATAGTAAACGGACGCTTCGCCGACCCGTAGGTGCCGGTCTCCGGCGTCGGCGAACAGCCGGATGTAGTCTTCCGGCGTCTTGATGAACGGGTAGGTGCCGAGGTCCTTCGCGAAAAAGTGCGGCTCCTTGACCTTCGGCATGAAGATGTTCGGATGCGGCCGCAGGTACTCGTACAGCGCCGTGGTGCCGCACTTCGGGGCGCCCACGATGAAGAAGTTCGGCTTGACGACCAAGAGTCGGACTCCTCGGCTGGACGAAGCTGTCACGAAACGACCCACGGGCGGACCGCCCGGTTGCAGAAATGGTGCCGTCCGGACTCCGCGCCAGTAGATTGCCCGGCGCGAGTTTCAGCGTCAAGCCGAGCGGGCCCATGGCCTTGGCGGGGGGCACGGTTCGTGCCTCGCGCCCTTACGACACACTGGAGGTAATCGAGCGCGTGGAGCGACTGCGGTACGTCTGCATTCCGGGCAGCCCCTTCACCGGCTCCACCCTGCTGGGGACCCTCCTCAACGAGCATCCGCACTGCGCCTCGATCGGGGCCGCGGTGGGCCTGCCCCGCCGGCCCGATCTGTCCACCTATCTGTGCTCCTGCGGCGCCCGATTCCGCGACTGTGAGTTCTGGCAGGACATCGCGACCAGGACGGCGTCGCTGGGCTATCCGGTCAGCGTCTTCGAGTCCGGATTCTGGAATACCCACCTCCGGCTATCCCGGCAGCCCATGCTCAACGCGCTGCTGGCCCGGTCGCTCGGCGCGGATGGGCTGAACGACGCTCGGGACGCGGTCGTCGGTCGGTGGCCCGGAGCGCGGGCCGCGATCCTTCGCATGGGGTGGAACTCGTGGAGCCTGGCCTCCGCGGTGCTGGCGAGGACGGGGAAATCCGTGTTCATCGACACGTCCCGCGATCACCAGCGTCCCAAGTATCTGGCCATGCACCCGAAGCTGGAGGTGAAGGTCATCCACCTCTTCCGGGATCCCCGCGGCAACTCGGCCAGCATCATGAAGCACACGGGAGCCGACGCGGCGACCGCGGCCAGGCAGTGGACGCACTACAACGTTGAGGCCCGGCGGGTCCGGCGCTATCTCCCCGAGAGCGCCTGGCTGCCGTTGCGCTACGAGGACCTCTGCGCCGACCCCCAGGCGGTGTTCGACCGGATTTCGGATTTCGTGGGGGTGCCGAAAGCCGTGATCCAGATCGGCGCGCGGGCCGGCGAGAGCCATATCATCGGGAACAAGATGCGCCTCAAGGCCGTGAGTGAGATCCGTGAGGATCGCTCCTGGGAGACCCGGCTGAGCGACGAAGACCTCTCCGTGCTTACACGGATCGCCGGGCCCACCAGCCGGGAGCTCGGCTACGACTGGCCCTGAGCCTACAGGACTGTTGTAGATTGCCCTAACCCGCCGGGTTCAGAACTGGGGGTCAAGAGCGTAAGTAGTTTAGCCACTTCGGGATAGCTGGTGCAGAAGTCTGCAGCACCCGGGGTGACCAAGGCATGGATCATGCGACGGCGGCGGCCGATGACCAAGATCTCGAAGCCGATCATCATCCTGGGCACGGGCCGCTGCGGCTCGACGGTGTTCCATCGACTGCTGGCTCGGCATCCCCGGACGATGTGGCTCTCCGGTCTCTCCGACCGCTTTCCCACGCGCACCGACTGGAACCGCCGAGCGGTCTCCGCGATGCACCGGCCGCTGCTCCGCCGACTCTTCGGCCGCAAGGTCCAGCCCAGCGAGGCCTACCTCTTCTGGGACTACCACGCGTACGGGTTCTCGGCGCCCTGTCGGGACCTCGTGCGCGGCGACGTCACCGCCCGGGTGCGAAAGCAGGTGCGCGCGGCGCTGGAACCGCAGCTGACTCCCGAGCACGATCGTCTGCTCATCAAGATCACCGGCTGGCCCCGCATCGGTTACCTGAAGGAGATCTTCGAAGACGCGCGCTTCGTTCACATCGTCCGCGACGGGCGCGCGGTCGCGAGCTCGCTGCTGCACGTGGACTTCTGGCGGGGATGGCGGGGACCACACGGCTGGCGGGCCGGCCTCCTCTCTCCCGAGGACGAGGCGGTCTGGGAAGGCTGCGACCGCTCCTTCGTCGCCCTCGCCGGGCTCGAGTGGCGGATCCAGATGCGCGCCATCGACGGCGCCCGCCGCGGACTGGGCCCGGACCAGTTCCTGGAGATCCGCTACGAGGATTTCTGCCGCGAGCCGTGGGAGACCTGTCGCCGGGTCCTGGAGTTCGCCGAGCTGCCGCCGTCGCCGGAGTTCGAGCGCGAGGTCAAGGCCGAGCCCATCCGCGACATGACCAACCGTTGGCGGGGAGATCTCACCCAGGCCCAGCAGGACCTGCTCGACGACCTGCTGCGGGAGGATCTCCCGCGGTACGGCTATCAGGTCGCCGACCGCCCCGAACCCGCTCATGCGGCCGCGGGCCGCTAGCCACCCTTGAGTCCTCGTGGCGCCAAAGGCGCGGGAGCGCCTCCCGGGCTGACCCGCCGCGCAATGGGCGGGATGGTCTGGACCTTCTCGGGCACCGGGGTCCAGGTCGTGGTCCAGCTCCTCACGATCATGGCGCTGGGCCGCCTGCTCACGCCCGCCGAGTTCGGCCTCATGGGCGCGGCCACCGTGGTGATCGCCTGTTCCCAGATCGTCTCCCAGATCGGCGTCGGGCCCGCGATCATCCAGCGCAAGGTTCTGGAG
>JBKPGZ010000199.1:0-4346 GCA_046729675.1 Gemmatimonadota bacterium
CGCCGATCTCAGCGGCCTCGGAGTCCGGGTCCATGCCGGGCACGATCCTTCGCACCTCAATGGGGCTCGCGCGGTCGTCGTGACGGCCGCCGTGCCGGCCGAGCACCCGGAGTTGCGCCGGGCGCGCGAGTTGGACCTGCCGATCGTTCCGAGAAAGGTCGCTCTGGCCGCACTCGTGGGTGAGGCCAGGTCGGTCGCTGTCTCCGGCACCCACGGAAAGACCACCACCACGGTCATGACCACCGAAGCCCTGGCCGCGGCCGGCCTGCACCCCACGGGGCTCGCGGGCGGGCGGGTCGCGGCCTGGGGCGGGAACGCGCACATCGACGGCGACGACCTCTTTGTGGTCGAGGCCGACGAATACGATCAGGCGTTCCTGACGCTCCATCCCACCGTGGCGATCGTCAACAACGTCGAGGCCGACCACCTGGAGTGTTATGGCTCGGTCGAGTCGCTCGAGGATGCCTTCGTCGAGTTCACCGGACGCGCCCGGGTCGCGCTGGCCAGTGCGGACGACCCTGGCGCCCAGCGTGTGGCCGCGAGAGTCCCCGGAGCCCGGCGATTCGGGTTCGCCGCCGATGCCGACATCCGGATCGGCGATGTGGTGCAGGGCGCGCGCGGCACCGAGGCGCGAGTGTCATGGCGCGAAGGCCGCTCGGCGCGGCTGCGGCTGGTGGTTCCGGGAATCCACAACCTGCGAAATGCCGTGGGCGCTCTGGCCGCGGTCGAGGCATTGGGTGGTCCGCTGGACCCGGCGCTCGAGGCCCTGGCCGCGTTCTCGGGTGTGGGCCGCAGATTCGAGCGCCTCGGCGAGCACGGCGGCGTTGCGGTGGTGGACGACTACGCCCACCATCCGTCCGAGCTCGTGGCCACGCTGGCGGCGGCGCGCCAGGCCTTTCCGGGCCGCAGGCTCGTCGCCGTGTTCCAGCCGCACCTCTATTCGCGCACCATCGCGCACGGTGAGGCAATGGGCCGGGCGCTCGCGGCGGCCGATCTCGTATTCGTCACCGAGATCTACCCGGCCCGGGAGCAGCCGGTCCCCGGTGTGAGCGGCCGACAGGTGGCCGAGGCCGCCGTCAAGGCGGGCGCCGACGCGCGCTTCGAGCCGGTCCGCGCCGAGGTCGGGCGCCACGTGCGCGAGGCGCTCGAGCCCGGCGACGTGGTGCTGACGCTGGGAGCGGGCGACATCACGCGGGTGGCCCCGGAGCTGGTCCGGTGGCTGAGCGCCGCGGCCTGAAGCGGGCGCTCGCGCTGCTGGGCGCGGCCGCTGTGGCCGCGGTGCTGTGGCTGATTCTTCCGCTCGGTCTCCGGCACCTGGACTTTTTCCGGGTGAGGCGGGTGGAGATCGTCGGATTGCAGTATCTTGATGCGGCTCGTGTGCTCGGCGCCGCGAAGATCCCGCCGGGCGCCAGCATCTACGACGATCACGCGCCGATCGCGGCGCGACTGCAGGCCTTGCCGGGCGTCCGGCGCGCTGAAGTGGGCCGTCGGGCACCGGGTACGCTGCGCATCGAATTGACGGAGGTGGAACCGGTCGCGCTGACCCCCAAGGGCGACCGGCTGGCGATGGTGAACGCGAGGGCCGAGGTGTTGCCGTTCGATCCGCTCGGCTCCTCGCCGGACTTGCCGGTGCTCATCGGCGGCGGCGCGCGGGTCGCGGGCGCGCTGGCGCGCGTCAAGGAGCTCGATCCCGCGCTCTTCGCACGAATCGACGCCGCGTGGCGGGTGGGACCCGACGTGGTGTTCGAGGTGGGGGGACGGTGGTACTGGTTCGATTCCGGGCTTACGGCGGAGGACATTCGAGCGGTGACGGCGGTGGAGCAGGCCCTCGCCCGACAGGGGCGCGCGTTTCGGGAGCTCGACGGGCGGTTCGACGGCCAGGTCGTCGTGCGCCAGGGACGGGCATGAGCACTCAGCCGCAGCGGCTGGTCTCCGCCCTCGATCTCGGCTCCTCCAAGGTGGTGGCGCTCATCGCCGAGGTCACCGGCGACCAGCGGGAGGCGGGCTGCCGGATCCTCGGCCTGGGGGTGGAGCGGAGCGCGGGCATCCGCCGCGGCGTCGTCCGTGACATCGAGGAGACTACCCGGGCCATCGACAAGGCAATGAAGAGCGCCCAGCGGATGGCCGGCGTGCAGGTGGGCTCCGTCTACTGCAGCATCGCGGGCGAGCACGTGGCCGGGCGCAGCTCCCACGGGATGGTATCGGTCACCGGCGACGAGATCCGGACCAGCGACGTGGCCCGGGTGAACGACATGGCGAGCAACGTCAGCTTCGGGCGTGATCACGAGCTGCTGCACGCCATCCCGCAGGACTATCTGATCGACCAGCAGGGCGGCATCAACGAGCCGATCGGCATGACCGGCTCGCGGCTCGAGGCCGAGGTCTACCTGGTGACGGTGCTCTCCAGCGTGCTCCAGAACCTGCGCAAGTGCGTGGAGCGGGCCGGATACCACGTCGCCGAGTTTGTCCTCGAGCCGCTCGCCGCCTCGCTCGCGGTGCTGACGCCGGACGAGATCGAGCTGGGCTGCGCGATCGTCGAGCTGGGCGGCGGCTCCACCAACGTCTCGATCTTCCACAACGGGAAGATCCGGCACACCGGCTCGCTGCTGATGGCCGGCGGCCACGTTACCGGCGACATCGTCCACGGCCTCCAGGTGACCCAGCTCGACGCCGAGCGGCTCAAGGAGCGGCACGGCGCGGGCTACGAGCCGCTGGTGCCGGAGAGCGACGTCATCGACCTACCCAGCACGCCCGGCCAGGGGGCGCGCAACGCGCAGCGGCGCGTGCTGGCGCACATCATGCACATGCGACTGCAGGAAGTGTTGGAGTACGCGCTGGATGAAGTGACGCGTGCAGGCTATCATCAGCGGCTGCCCGCAGGTGTGATCCTCACGGGAGGCGGGGCGCTGACCCCCGGCATCGTGGAGCTGGCGCGCGAGGTGTTCGCCATGCCGGCGCGCACCGGCGTGCCGGGCCAGCGGCTCCGCGGTCTGGCGGACAGCGTGGAATCGCCCCGGATGGCGGTGCCCGCAGGACTCGTGCTCTACGGCGCCAGGCAGGTCGCGACCACCGGCGGCTCCGGGACCGGCTCCCGGAAGTCGCCGGCCGTCGAGAAAGTGCTTGCTCCCGTTAAGCGGTGGCTCCAGGACTTCTTCTGAGCAGTGCCCGGGGGAACCAACCATGATCTTTGAGCTGGAAGACAACACCGTCCAGACCGCGCGGATGAAGGTCGTCGGCGTCGGTGGCGGCGGCGGCAACGCTGTGAACCGCATGATCGAGGACCAGCTGGGCGGGGTCGAGTTCATCTCGGTGAACACCGACGCCCAGGCGCTCGCGCTGTCCAAGTCCCAGGTGAAGATCCAGATCGGGCGTAAGCTCACCCGAGGCCTCGGGGCCGGGGCCCGGCCGGAGATCGGGCGTCAGGCCATCGAGGAGAACCGGGACGAGGTGGCGGTCGCGGTCCAGGGCGCCGACATGGTCTTCGTCACCTGCGGCATGGGCGGCGGCACCGGCACCGGGGCCGCCCCGATTGTGTCGGCCATGGCTCGCGAGGCCGGCGCGCTCACCGTCGGCATCGTCACCAAGCCGTTCCTGTTCGAAGGCCGGCGGCGGATGAAGCAGGCGGAGCAGGGCATCGCCGAGATGCGGAAGAACGTGGACACGATGATCGTGGTGCCCAACGAGCGGCTGCTCGCCGTGGTGGGCAAGGGGATTCCCTTTCAAGACGCGCTCAAGAAGGCCGACGAAGTCCTCCTCCACGCCACCCAGGGTATCGCCAGCCTCATCACCAGCACCGGCATCATCAACGTAGACTTCGCCGACGTCCGCACCGTCATGCACAACGGCGGGGCCGCCCTCATGGGCACCGGCATCGGCCGGGGCGACAACCGCGCCCTCGAGGCCGCCCAGCAGGCGATCTCCAGCCCGTTGCTGGACAACGTCTCGATCGCGGGCGCCACCGGCGTGCTCATCAACATCATCGGCGGCGACGACCTGACGCTGGGCGAGACGACCCAGATCAACGACATCATCCACGACGCGGTGGGCGACGACGCCGAGATCATCTTCGGGGCCGGGAACGACCCCGCCATGCACGGCGAGGTCCGGGTCACGGTGATCGCCACCGGGTTCGACCGCGCGCTGCCGGTGGAGCATCCCCCCGCGGCGGCTTCCATCGGCCGGCCATCGGGCCCGGCCGGCATCCTGAACTTCCCGACCACGCGGGGCCGGCCCTCGACGCCGGCGCCCCAGCCGCCTGCGGCGCAGCCGATCACCCGTCCCCAGCCGCGCGCGCCGCAGGCCCCGCCCGCGGCCGGTCCACCGGCGGAGACGCCCGAGATGGAGAT
>JBKPGZ010000200.1:0-7299 GCA_046729675.1 Gemmatimonadota bacterium
CCCCCGAAGCCCTGCGTAATGAAACGGCCGCCCGGCCTCGGAAATGTTCCCGCCATTGCCGTGGCAGATGAGCAACCAGCGCCCCAGGGTATCGGCCCCGGGCGTTCGAATCACCCAGGCCACGAGTGCGACCCCGTCGGAGCTCCGAAACTCCACCCGTTCGGGCGTAAGCCCTAGGGCCGGAGGCGGCGAGGTGAGCGCCTTGTCCGGGCCGGGCACGTAGAGCAGCCGGGGCTCGGCCAGGCGAAGGAGCAGCAGGAACCCGGCGTAGAGGGCGACCACCACCACGAGGAGATCCACCGCCATGCGTCGCCGGCGCAGCCGATCAGGTGGCGTAGTAGCGGCCGCCGTGCAGGATGGTGCTAATGAGGCTGCCCGCGGGGGAGAAGCGGGAGCCGTGGACGTCCTCCAGATCCCGCAGCACGTCCACCACCTTGGTGGCGGTGAGGTCGTCGATCATGCGGAGCGGGCCGCCGCGGAACGCGGGGAAACCGATGCCGAACAGGGCACCGACATCGCCGTCGCGCGGACTTCGGACTGCCCCGTCCTCGACCGCCATGGCGGCTTCGTTGAGCATGGCGAACACCAGCCGCCGCTCCACCATCCCCGGATCCACGTCCTCCGCCGGCCGCACGCCGATCAGCGAGTACACGGAGTCGTCCACGCCGGCCTTGTGCCCGTCGTGGTATCGGTAGAACCCGCGCCCGTTCTTGCGGCCCAGCCGTCCGTCGGTCAGGAGCCGCGCGAGCGTCTCGGGCGGCCGGAGCCGGTCGCCGAAGGCGGCGTACATCACGGCCCCGGCCTTCTGCGCCACGTCCAGACCGACTTCATCCAGCAGCGCGATCGGACCGACGGGGAAGCCCCACTGAGTCATGGTCCGGTCGATCACCTCGATCGGCACGCCCTCGGCGAGCAGAATGGCCGCTTCGTTGAGGTAGGGTGACAGGATCCGGTTCACCCAGAAGCCCGGATGATCGGCTACGACGATGACGGTCTTGCCCATGCGCCGACCGAAGCGCACCGCCGTGATGATCGCCTCCGGATCGGTGGCATCCGTAGGGATCACCTCCATCAACGGCATCTTCTCGACCGGCGAGAAGAAGTGCATGCCCAGCACTCGGTCGGGCCGCTGTGCCTCGGCGGCGATGTCCCGAATGGGGATGGTGGACGTGTTGCTGGCGAAGATCGCCTCCGGCCGGGTCACCGCCTCCACCTCCGCCAGGACCCGCCGCTTGAGTTCCAGGTCCTCGAACACCGCCTCGATCACGAGGTCGGCCCGCCCGAAGCCGCGATAATCGTCTCCGCCTGAGAGCAGCGCGCTCAGCCGCTCGAGCTGGGGCCGCGTGAGCCGTCGACGGGCGTAGCGCTCGGCCAGAATGCCGGTGGCCGCCTTGAGCCCCTTCCCTACGCGCGGGAGGTCGGCGTCCTTGAGGCGGGTGTCCACCTCGACGTTGAGCGCAGCCGTGCCGGCGATGCCCGCACCCATGAAGCCGGCGCCGACGACCCCCAGCCGGCGGATCTGGCGCGGCACCGCGGTGCCGGGCGGGATGCCATCGTCCTTCTTGAGTGCGGTGGTCGCGAAGAACACCTGGACCAGCTTCCGCGACACGTCCCCGACCGCGAGCTCACCGAACGCGCGGTGCTCCGCCGCGAGCCCGGCGGTGATTCCCTGCTCCAGTCCGGTTCGCACCGCATCGAGTGCCCGCAGCGGCGCCGGGTAGTGGCCGCCCGACTTGGCCAGCACCTTCCGTTCAGCGGCGCGGTAGACCAGCCGCCGGCCCGCGGCGGTACGGTCGAGCGCCAGGGCCGGGAGGCCGCCCTTGGGCTTGCGGCGGGGCAACCCCGCGCGCGCGAGCCGGTCGGCGGCTGCCACCGCGGTCGCCCGGAGGATGCTGGGCGGCACCAGCTCGTCCACCAGGCCCAGGCGCAGTGCCTTGGCTCCGCGCTCGCTCCTGCCCGTGAGGATTATGTCGAGCGCGGCACGGGCGCCGATCAGCCGTGGAAGCCGTTGGCATCCGCTGGCGCCGGGAATGAGGCCGAGCTGGACCTCGGGCAGCCCGAGCTGGGTCTTGGGATGGTCGGTGGCGATCCGGTAGTGGCAGGCGAGCGCGAGCTCGAGCCCGGCGCCCAGGCAGGCGCCGTGGATGGCCGCAACCACGGGCGTGGACAGCGTCTCGACGCGGTTCACCATCTCCTGCCCCTCGAAGCTCAGCCGCTCCGCCTCGGCCTGGGTGGTGAGCGCGGTGAACTCCTCGATGTCGGCGCCGGCGATGAAGGTGTCCGGCTTGCCGGAGACGAGCACGACGCCCTTGATGTCGGCGTCGTCGCGGAGCCGGATGAGGAGGGCCTCGAACTCCACCCGCACCGCGGCGGTGAGCTTGTTGACCGGCTCACCGGGGAGGTCGAGGGTGACGACGGCGATGGAGTCCTGGACGTCGGTGGTGAATGCGGACATCAGTCGCAAGCTATCAGCTATCAGCTAACAGTGGTGCTCGGCCGGCATCCCGGCGGGCTGCGGAGCACCGCTGATAGCTGATAGCTGATACCTGATAGCTCCTCATTGGTCCCTCTCGAGCACCATCGCGTACCCCATGCCACCCTGGGCGCAGATGGAAATCAGCCCGTACTGCACGTCGCGCCGGCGCATCTCATTGGCGAGCGTGGTCACGAGCCGGGCTCCGGTGGCGGCGAAGGGATGGCCGATGGCGATCGAGCCGCCCATCAAGTTGGTGCGGTCCCAGTCCACCTCGCCGACCGGGCCGGAGAGGCCCAGCCGCTCGGCCCACGCCTGCGAGCCCCACGCCTGCGCGTTGGAGAGCACCTGCGCCGCGAAGGCCTCATGGATCTCGAACAGGCCCACCTCGCGCCACGTGATACCCGCGCGCTCCAGCGCCTTGGGCACCGCGTACACCGGGCCCATGAGCAGTTGCCAGCCGGGGTCCACCGCGGCGACGGCGTAGCTCCGGAGATACGCGAGCGGCGTGTAGCCCAGCGCCGCGGCCTTCTCTTCGGCCATCAGCAGGACCGCGGCGGCGCCATCGGTGAGGGGGGAGGAATTGCCGGCGGTGACGGAGCCGTAGCGCCGGTCGAAGACCGGCTTGAGCGCGGCGAGCGCCTCGGGCGTGGTGTCGGCCCGGATGCCGTTGTCGGCGGCGACCGGCTGATCCATGGCCGCGCCGCCGAACCAGGGTGCGATCTCGGCGGTGAGCCGCCGGTCGGCGGTGGCCGCGGCCGCGCGCTGGTGGCTCCGGAGGGCGAGGTCGTCCTGCGCCTCGCGGCTGATGCCGTTCTCCTTCGCCATCTTCTCCGCCGATTGCCCCATGCTCTCGCCGGTGGAGGGCTCGGCGATGGCGGGTGTCACCGGAACGAGATCGCGGGGCCGAGTGCGCCCGAGGGCGGCGAGCCGTCCCCCCACGCTCTTCGCGCGGCTGGCGTCCACCAGTACCCGGCTGAAGCGCCGCGAGTGCAGGATGGGAATGTCGGAGAGCGTCTCCACCCCGCCGGCGAGAATCGTGTCCGCGTGACCCAGGGCGATCTGGTCAGCGGCGTTGGCGATCGCCTGGCCGCTGGAGGCGCAGGCGCGGTTCAGGGTGTAGGCCGGAACGCTGGGGAGGAACTGCGGGAGAAGACTCACTTCGCGTGCGACGTTGGGCGCGACGACGGAGGGGACCACCTGGCTGAAGATCACCTCGTCCACCTCGCGCCCGTCCACCTCGCTCCGGAACAGCAGCTCACGCGCGGCGTGTCGGGCGAGAGCCACGGCGGTGACGTCCCGGAACGCAGTGCCGCTCTTCAGGAACGGCGTCCGCACGCCCGCAACGATGGCGACCCGTCGGCCGGGCCGGGATTCTTGCATGTTGCTCCGCGCGAGAGGGAGGACTTACTTCTTTACGGCCAGGACGCTCGCCACTGCCCGCCAGCGCTCGGCGTCCACCGCCTCGATCACCTCCCGGCCGTGCAGGATCGTCAGCGGGGCGACGAGGCGCGCCAGCTCACCGGGGCGAAGCAGGTGATCGTCCGAGGACGGACCCCAGCCGAGCTCCCGCTGGGTGGTGAGGTACGTCTCCATCATCAGCAAGCCGCCAGGCTCAATCAGACCGATGATCCGCGGCATGTTTGCCCGGTCAAGATAATTGAACACGAGAACCGCATCAAAAGAGCCGAGGTCGGGCCACGGCTCGTCCTCGAGGTCTGCCGCGATCCATTCGACGGAGAGACCCTGGGCTTCGGCCCGCTCGCGCGCCGCGGCGAGCCGAGCCTCGTCGCGATCCACCGCCGTGACCCGGGCCCCGCGCGCCGCGGCAGCCAGACTGTGGCGGCCTTCGCCGCAGGCCAGATCGAGCACCCGGGCGCCGGGACCGAGCCGATGACCGTGCCACAGAAACCAGGTGCTGGGCCGAGTGATCCGCGAGACAGGGGGCATGGTCACGGGAGACTGTCCTCACAGCGGGCGACACTCGATCAACTGGCGGCGGAGCCGGCCGACCTTCTGGTGATCGGCGGGGGCATCACCGGCGCCGGCGTGGCCCGCGACGCGGCGATGCGCGGGCTCCGCACGGTGCTGGTGGAGCAGAACGATCTCGGCTCGGGCACCAGCTCGCGCTCCAGCCGTCTCGTCCACGGCGGCGTGCGTTACCTGGAGACGGGCGACCTGCGCCTGGTGCTCGAGGCGAACCGGGAGCGCCGCGTGCTGCTGAGGATCGCGCCGCACCTGGTCTGGCCCCTGCCTTTCCTGTTTCCGTTGCACCGGGGAGATCGGCTGTCACTCTGGCGCCTCGGCGCCGGCATGTGGCTGTACGATCTCCTCGCCTCGTTCCGCAATGTGAAGATGCACCGCATGCTGGGCAAGCGCGCGGTGCTGGAGGCGGAGCCGATGCTGCGGGAGCGTGGGCTTCGGGGCGGCGCGCGCTTCTACGACGCCCAATGCGACGACGTGCGGCTGGTGCTGGCCACGGCGCGCTCGGCCATCGGCCACGGCGCGAGGGTGGCGAACTACATGGCGGTGCGCTCGCTGGAGCGCACCGCGGGACGGGTCACCGGCGCGGAGATCGAGGACCGGCTCACCGGCCGGCGCGCCACGGTCCGAGCCAGCGTGGTGGTGAACGCCACTGGGCCCTGGGCCGACCGCCTCCGGACGATGGAGGACGCCGGGGCGGCGGCGCTGCTCCGCCCCACCAAGGGGATCCACATCGTCGTCGAGCGCAGCCGCCTCGACCACCGGGATGGGATCATCTTCCTGAGCCCGATCGACGGCCGAGTGCTCTTCGTCCTCCCCTGGCGCGACCTCTCCTACATCGGCACGACCGACACCGACACGGTCGAGAGCCCCGACCACCTCACGGTCACTTCAGAGGAGGTCGTCTATCTCCTGCGCTCGGCGAACGCCCGCTTCCCCAGCGCCCGCCTTGGCCTCGAGGATGTGCGAGGCGCGTGGGCCGGGCTTCGACCGCTCCTGGCGGCGAGTGCCTCGATACCGGAGAGCGGGCGCAGCCGGGAGCACGCCATCGTGCAGGGATCGGGCGGGATGATCAGCGTGGTGGGCGGGAAGCTCACCACCTACCGGGTGATGGCCAAGGAGGTGGTGGACCGCGCGGTGCGGGAGCTCCGGCTGCGCGAGGGACGGTCGCGGGTGACCGACGCGGACACCGACGAGGAGCCGCTGCCGGGGGGCGAGACGGACGATTTCAGTGAGTTCAAGGCGCGGGGCCTGGAGCTGGGTGTAGTGCCGGAGAGCGTTGAGCACCTCATCCGCCACTACGGAACCGAGGCCGCCGGCATCTACAACCTCGGTGCGGCAGACCGGCGGCTCCTGCGCCGGCTGGTGCCGCCGCATCCCGCCATCGAGGCGGAGGTGCTGCACGCCGTCCGCCGCGAGATGGCCCAGACCGTGGAGGACGTGATGGTTCGTCGGACCCACCTCTATTACGAGCACCCCGAGCGCGGTGTCCCCGCGGCGAGGAGGGTGGCGGAGCTCATGGCGCGGGAGTTCGAGTGGGACGACGAACGCGTCGCGGCCGAAGCCGAACGCTACCGGGAGTTCGCGCGCGAAACTGGGCAGGTGTGAACGACCACCGGTTCGTTGCTGAACACCAGCCGCACGAACCGGTCGTCAGGCTCCGCGGACTCGGGAGCGGGTGCGGCGCTCCCTTTTAAGGCTGGGACGTCTGCACGATGACCCGGCCAGCCATGCCGACGCCGTTCGCGGCGCCATGTTGCTCGCAGTAGTACCGGAAGGAGCCGATCTCGTTGAAGGTGAAGGAGTACGTCTTGGGGCCGAACTCCGGCGGCCCACTCCGCCCCGGTGTGAACCGATCGTCGGGAAACACGTTATGAGGGCCGCTCCCAGCCGGCCAAACCCAAGTCACCGTCTGGCCGACGGTGATGGTGATGAGGGCCGGGTTGAAGGCGTTGTTCACGACCTGGACCGTCGGGCCCGGCGGGGGCCCGCCGCCCGTCGTGGCAGTGGCGGTGTAGGTCAGCGGCGAGCCATTCGCCCCCTGCACCGTGGCCGTGGCGGCCTGTTCGCCGACATCCGGGCCGAGGGTCCAGACCACCGAGGCGAACCCATCCGCATCGCTACTCTGCTCGTCGCTGAGCGACCCGCCTTGCCCGGCCGACCAGTCCACGTCCACATCCTCTACCGGCTCGCCGTCCCGGGTGATCAGCACCCTGAGCGGGTTGCCGAGCGCCGTGCTGACAGGTCCGTTCTGCTGGTCGCCGCTCTTCGTGGCCGGCTTTTCGATGTCCAGAGGGGACTGCCCGGGGCCCTGGTCATCCTCGCTGCAGGCGACCCCCAGCCCCACCAGCGACACGATGGCCAACACACCGACTCCGCGCCTGCGCATGCGAATCCTCCGACTGCGGTTGGGTCCCGATTGTGCCGTGCGCCGCCGGCCAAGGCGGCGTTTCTGGTTGGAGCCTACCACATATAGGACGCGCGGCAAGGCCGTTGATGGACGCGCCTGCGGCCGGGTGGTGTGGCCATTATCTTAACCATGCCGTTGGAGGGCTCCGGGCTTGCCCGGAGCCCCCTTGCACGCGCACCTCAGTCACCAGACGGTGAACTCCGTGGATCCCAACGTGTTCGAGACGGCCAACGCGGGTTTCGCGCAGGCCATGTACGAAGAATTTCTCCGTGACCCGGCGGCGGTGGGTCCGGAGTGGCGGCGGCTGTTTGAGAGCGGGGTCGTGGGGGAAAAGCCCAGCCCGAACGGGCAGGCGGTCGGGCGGTCGGGCGGTCAGGCGGTCGCAGAGTCAGCCGGTCAGGCGGTCGGACGGTCGGATAGCACAGTGGAACGG
>JBKPGZ010000201.1:0-5607 GCA_046729675.1 Gemmatimonadota bacterium
GCCTAGCGCCCAGACGCCTTACCCCCGAGATTGCTACGGTTCCCTAATGGCCCCTGCCTCTCCTCAAACCGGGTGACCCCCTTCGTCTATGGCCGTCATGGCATGGTTTAAGAAGGAACGCAAGCCACGCACATCCCAACGCGAGCGGCTGGAAATTCCGCCCGACGCGTGGGAGAAGTGCGACGGCTGCGGGCACATCGATCTGCGGGAGAAGTTCGAGAAGGCCCTGAACGTCTGTCCCGAGTGCGGCCGCCACCGGCGGATCTCGGCGGAGGAATACATCGAGATCCTGACCGACCCCGGCAGCTGGCGGGAGCTCTTCACCAGCCTCCGGTCGGTGGACTCCCTCGAGTTCGAGCACTACGCCGACCGGCTCACCGCCGCCGCGAAGAAGGGCGGGCAAGGGGACGCCATCATCACCGGCAGCGCCCGGATCGACGGCATGCCCTTCAACCTGGCGGTCATGAACTTCGCCTTCATGGGCGGCTCGATGGGCTCCGTGGTGGGCGAGAAGATCGCGCGGCTGGCGCGGCGCTCCCACGAGAAGAAGTTGCCGCTGGTCATCGTGTCCACCTCTGGCGGCGCGCGGATGCAGGAGGGCGTGCTCTCGCTGATGCAGATGGCAAAGACCTCCGCCGCCATCGCCCAGCTCCATCGCGACTCCATTCCGTACATCTCGATCCTCACCGATCCGACCACCGGCGGCGTCTCCGCCTCCTTCGCCATGCAGGGCGACGTGATTCTGGCAGAGCCCGGCGCTGTGATCGGCTTTGCGGGGCAGCGGGTGATCAAGCAGACGATCGGCCAGGACCTGCCGGAGGGCTTCCAGACGGCGGAGTTCCTGGTGGAGCACGGGCAGATCGACGATGTGGTCCCGCGGGGCTCGCTCCGGGACACGACCGCGCGCCTCCTGCGGCACATGCAGGGGCAGCGACCGCTCGTGGAGCACGCCGAGCTGAGCTGACGCGAGCGTCATCGCCTGCTCCGGCGCCCCATCCGCGGTCTCGCTGGTGGGGCGCCGGTGTTTTTGGGACGGCCTCCCTTCGGGATGACCCATGGCACTGACCTACGACGAGGCGCTGGAGTTCCTCTTTCCCCGGACCACCACGATCAAGTTCGGGCTCGCCACCACGGGCGCCCTGCTGCGGTCGCTGGGGAACCCGCACGAGGTCGTCCCCGCGATCCACATCGGGGGCACCAACGGGAAGGGCAGTGTGTGCACCCTGGTGGCGGCGGCGCTCCGCGAGGCCGGGTGGCGGGTCGGCCTCTACACCTCGCCGCACCTGGTGTCGTTTCGGGAGCGCATCCAGGTAGACGGGGTCCCGATCTCCGAGGCCGCGGTGGCGATGTGGACCGAGCGGCTTCGGCCGCTGATCCTGGAACGCCGGGCCACGTTCTTCGAGGCCACCACCGCCATCGCGTTCGCCGACCTCGCGGCCCGCGGCGCGGAGATCGCCGTGGTCGAAGTAGGGCTGGGCGGGCGTCTGGACAGCACCAATGTCGTGAGGCCGCTGGTGAGCGGGGTGACCAAGATCGAGCGCGACCATATGAAGTACCTGGGCGACACGCTGGAGAAGATCGCAGGCGAGAAGGCGGGAATCGCCAAGCCGGGCGCGCCGTTCGTGATCGGGGAGCGGTCACCCGAGCTGGTCAACGTGCTTCGCCGCGCGGCTCACCGGGCCGTCGCTCGGGCCGAGCCGGGTGCCCGGGCCGACGTGCGGGTCCTCCCGCCCGAGTACGAGTGGAGCGGACCCCTGGCCCTCGCCGGGCCGCACCAGCGGCGCAACGCCGGCGTGGCGCACGGCGTTCTGATGGCGCTTCCGCCCCGCTGGCGACCGGAGCCGGAGGCCATCGGGCGGGGGTTCGCGAGCGCGTGGATTCCCGGTCGGCTGGACCGGCGCGGCAAGTGGCTGTTCGATGTCGCCCACAATCCGGACGGGATCCGGTCGCTGATCGCCGCACTCGATGTGCTGGAGCCGCCCCGGCCGGTTCACGGCCTGGTCTCGATCCTGGGCGACAAGGAGTGGCCGGAGATGCTGGTGCAGCTCGACCGGGTGATCGATCGCGGGATCTTGACGGTGGCGCCCACGGCCGCGAGCCGCGGGTGGGACGCCGCGTGGCTCCGGCGCTGGCTCAGCGATGCCTCGCGGCCGCCGGCCAGGGCCTCGTGGTCGCTGGTGCCCGACTTCCGGACCGCGCTCCAGGAAGTGCAGTGCGGCGCCGGGACGATCCTGGTGACCGGCTCGTTTCACACGGTGGGTGACGTGATGGCAGAGCTGGGTCTGTGTTAGGGAGCTATCAGTTAGCAGCTATCAGCTATCAGGGGCGCGCAGTCGGCCGCCTAGTATCTCCGGTGGACCGCGGATGACTGATAGCTGATAACTGATAACTGATAACTGACACCTGACACCTGATACCTTATCTTGCTGCCCATGCAAACCCAGGCCCTGCCGGGATTTCGCGACTTCTATCCCGCCGACCTCGCGCTCCGGGACTACATCTTCCGGATCTGGCGGCAGGTCGCGGCCCGCTACGGGTTCGAGGAGTACGACGGTCCCCCGCTGGAGCCGCTCGAGTTGTACACGGCCAAGAGTGGCGAGGAGATCGTGGGGCAGCTCTACAGCTTCATCGACAAGGGCGGGCGCGAGGTCTCGCTCCGTCCGGAGATGACGCCGACCCTGGCGCGGATGGTGGCGGCGCGCGCCAACGGCCTCAAGAAGCCGATCCGCTGGTTCTCCATCCCCCAGCTGTTCCGCTACGAGCGGCAGCAGCGGGGGCGGCTGCGGGAGCACTTCCAGCTTAACTGCGACCTGATCGGCGAGTCGGGGCACCTGGCCGACGCGGAGATCGTCGCGCTGGCGGTGGACGCGGTGCGGGCCTTCGGGCTGGGTCCCGAGGATGTGCGAGTGCGCCTCTCGGACCGGCGGTTGCTCGCGGCGCTGCTCGGCGCGCTTCGCGTGAGCGAGGCACAGACGGCGACGGTGTACCAGGTGTTCGACAAGCTGCGCCGGACGCCGGAGGAGGTCTCGGTTCGCCGGCTCGCCGACGTCGGCCTGGGCACGGGCACGGTGGATCGGCTGCTCGCGCTCGCGCGGGCACGCAGCTGGGAGGAGCTGGCGGCGGTGGACACGGCGTTGAGCGGCCCACTGGGCCAGGGGGAGTCGCTCAGACGTACCCTCGACGCGCTGCGCGCCATGGGATTCAGCGACTACCTCGATCTCGATCTCGGCATCGTGCGCGGGCTCGCCTACTACACCGGGACCGTGTTCGAGCTGTTCGACGCCGGGGGTGAGCTGCGCGCCATCTGCGGCGGTGGGCGCTACGACAACCTGCTGCAATCGCTCGGCGGAGTGGATCTCCCCGCGTTGGGATTCGGCATGGGTGACGTGGTGCTCGGCGAGCTCCTCCGGGAGCGGGGCCTGGCACCCCCCGCCGAGCCGACGGTGGACGTCTTCCTCGCGGCGATCAGCCAGGACGACATCCCCGAGGTCCTCGCCCTCGCGCGGGAGCTGCGCGACGCCGGGCTCCGGGCGGAGTACGCGCTGGCGCCCCAAGCCGTGGGGAAGCAGCTCAAGCTGGCAGACACCCGCGGGGCGAGGGTGGCCATCGTGGTCGGGCCGGATGACCGGGCGCGGGGGGAAGTGATGGTGAAGGACCTGCGCGGCAAGGGGCAAGTGTCGGTGGCGCGGGCGGCGGTGCGGGACCATGTCGCGGAGCTGGTCCGGGGCACCTTGTCACCCTGACCCCGAGAGCACGAGGGGGAAGGGGCCATCTCGAGCATGGTCTCCTTCGCTTCGCTCAGGATGACACTACAAGTGATCAGGATGACACTACAAGTGAAAGGAAGCGAGATCGAGATGGCGGAAGCGAAGGCATTGACTCCCAGGGCGACCGACTTCAGCGCCTGGTACAACGAGCTGGTGGCCCGAGCCGAGCTTGCGGACTACAGCCCCGTGCGGGGCTGCATGGTCATCCGTCCGAACGGTTACGCCATCTGGGAGCAGATGCAGCGCGCGCTGGACCAGATGTTCAAGGACACCGGTCACCAGAACGCGTACTTCCCGCTGTTCATTCCGCAGAGCTTGCTCAGCCGGGAGGCGGAGCACGTCGAGGGGTTCGCCCCCGAGACCGCCGTCGTCACCCACGGCGGCGGCAAGGAGCTGGAGGAGCCGCTGGTCGTGCGGCCGACCTCGGAGACGATCATCTACGCGATGTACGCCAAGTGGATCCAGAGCTACCGCGATCTCCCGGTACTGATCAACCAGTGGGCCAACGTGGTGCGCTGGGAGATGCGCACCCGGCTGTTCCTCCGGACCACCGAGTTCCTCTGGCAGGAGGGCCATACGGCCCATGCGACCGAGGAGGAGGCGGAGACGGAGACCCGGCAGATGTTGCGGGTCTACCGGACCTTCATGGAGGAGTGGATGGCGATGCCGGTCGTCACCGGCCGCAAGACCGACAGCGAGCGCTTCGCCGGCGCCCTTCGCACCTACAGCTGCGAGGCGCTGATGCAGGACAACAAGGCGCTGCAGGCCGGGACCAGCCACAACCTGGGCCAGAACTTCTCCCGCGCGTTCGAGGTGACCTTCCAGACCGCAGCAGGCGACCTGGACCATGTGTGGAACACGTCCTGGGGCGTCTCCACCCGCTTGGTGGGGGCGCTGATCATGACCCACGGTGACGACGCGGGGCTGGTCTGTCCTCCCAGGCTGGCGCAGTACCAGGTCGTGATCGTTCCGATCTACCGGAGCGACGAGGAGCGCGGCACGGTGCTCGAGACAGCCGAGCGGGTCCGGAAGGAGCTCATGACCACGGGGATCCGAACTCACCTCGACGCGCGGGACGGGATGAAGCCCGGGGCCAAGTACTACGAGTGGGAGGGCAGGGGCGTCCCGCTGCGTCTGGAGATCGGCCCGCGCGACGTGGCGGCGGGCACGGCCATGCTCGCCCGGCGCACCGGCGGGAAGAAGGAGAGCCTGCCCCTCGCCGGTCTGGCCGCCACGCTGACGGCCGCGATGGAGGCGATGCAGAAGGACCTGCTGGAGACGGCCCGCGCCCGCCGCGAGGCCAACAGCATCAGGGGCGCCACCAAGGAGCAGTTCCTCGCACAGTTGGAGGCCGGGGGCGGATTCGCCTACTCCGGCTTCTGCGGCAGGGTGGAGTGCGAGATGGAGATCAAGGAGCAGACCAAGGCCACCATTCGGGTCCTGCCCGACGAGGAGTTCCGCTCCCCGCAGGTGCCCGCGACCTGCATGTGGTGCGGACGGCCCACCGTGACGGAGGCCCTGTGGGCGAGAGCGTACTGAGCCCCGCGGCCCCTGCCGAGTCGCCGCTCTACGCGGACGCCGGGCTCGAGCGCCGCGGCGGGTCGCTGTACTTCGGCGGCGTGGCGCTCAGCGCGATCGCGACCGCGGTCAGCACGCCGGCCTATCTCTATAACGCCGGGGTGATCCGGCGGCAGTTCCGCGTCCTCGACCAGGCGCTCGCCGCGGTGCCGCACCGCGTGGCCTACGCGGTGAAGGCGAACGCCAACCTCGCGGTGCTCAGGATCCTGCGCGACCTCGGCGCCGGGGCCGACATCGTCTCCGGCGGCGAGCTGGCACGCGC
>JBKPGZ010000202.1:0-17834 GCA_046729675.1 Gemmatimonadota bacterium
CGTTTGATCAGAGTTAAACCCTACCCGCAGGCCTCTGCGACCCGCGGATCAAAGGGTCCGCACTCCATCACTACTAGCTCACGTCACTTGTCAAAGAGCGGTTTGATTGCGGCCGGAATCCACGATGAATCGTAGAATTCCGGAGCCCTCAATTATACCATAGACATGGGCCTGGGTCAAGGGGTAAACCGAGCCAGACCAATCAATTCCGACGGCTCAGCCCACCCGCACGGGCCCAGCACCTCAAATTCCGGCAAACCCGAAAAGTCGAGCCCGAAAAGCTTCCGAAACTGCCGGGCTATGTCAAGGGGGAATCGGAGATCTTGCGGTCTTCGTCCTCCACCTACACCACCCGGCCGACAGGTCCACCCAGGACCCGGTTTCGAAGCGGGCGCAAATAGTACCCGCGGACCCCGGCCGCGTCAACCCTTGGCCCGCGACCTATTGCGACCGAATCTCGCCCGCCCGATCGAGCCCGCCCCGGAACAGCACCGGCCCCACCGACTCGTTGAAGGCGATGATGCCGACGATCATCGTCTGCATCGCGAGCCCCAGTCGAGGCAGCCGGTCCGCCACGATCGTGGCCAGGCCGAGCGCCACACCGGCCTGGCTGACCAGGCCGGTCCAGGCATACCGCGCCACCACCGGCTCCGCCTCGCCGAACCGGGCGCCGGCCTTGCTGCCGGCATAGACCAGTCCCACCCTCGCCAGCGCGACCGCCAGGATCATGGGCCAGAGATCCTGAAAGGTCTGCAGCCGCAGGTCGGCGCCGGCCATGGCGAAGAAGATCACGAACACCGGCACGGCCATGACGTGGAGCATCTCCACCAGCGGCTCCGCCCGCACCGGGGCCACGTTCTCCACCAGGAACCCGGCCACCAGCAAGCTGAGCAAGAGCTCGAAATGGAGCGCCTGCGCCGCCGCGGCGGTCGCGAAGACGAGCACGATCACGAACACCACGAGCTCCCGACGGACGAAGCGGAGATAGAGAGTCAGCACCCCGCCGATGAGCGCGCCTGCCAGGATGGAGCCGACCACCTCGCGGAGGAGCCGGATCAGGGTCTCCGGCGCGCTCGCCGTGGCGCCGCCGAGGTTCGCCTGCGCCAGGCTGAACGCCGCGGTGAACACCAGGACCACGACAACATCCGCCACCAGCACGACCCCGAGCGTGGTCTTGGCCAGCGGCCCGTCGGCCCGGGTCTCGGTCAGGAGCGCCAGGGTGACCATCGGGGAGTTGACCGTGAGCGTCGCCGCAAACAGGAGGGCCACGAACAGGACCGCCGGGAACTCCAGGCGCTCGAGGAACGGAATCCAGGTGCGGAGCAGTAGCACCAGCGCGGTGAGTCCCACCAGCACGGCGGCCGTCTGGAGCGCCAGGATCCACGCGATGGTGCGATAGCGCTCGACCAGATCTCTGACCTTGAGCTCCGCGCCGGCCAGCAGGGCGATCAACCCCACCGCCAGCTGCTTCATGGTCGAGAGATCCTGGAGCACGCCGGGCGGAACGATTCCCAGCACCGAAGGACCCAGCGCGAGGCCGGCCACCAGATATCCCACCAACCTCGGGAAGCCCAAGTCGTGGGCCAGGGCGCCGAAGGTGTCGGCCGTGAGCAGGAGGATGCCGAACAGGAAGAGCGACCGAGGGGCGATGACGCCCTCGGTCGGGACCCGGAGCGGCTCCAGGAGAACCGCGCCCCCCACGAGCAGGGTGAGCACGACCAGCCGGCGGATCATCCGGGTCCCGGCATGGGCTCGAGCGCGTCGGCGGCATCCTCTCCGGCCCCCGCGTCTTCGGTCCTGCCATCGAGGCCGAGGATGAAGGCCGCCGCCTCCCTGCTGGCCACGATCTCGAACAGGAGCACCGCGAGCAGGGTCGCCGTGAGCACCACCCTTGGGTGGAGATCCGGATAGACTTGCCCGTAGTTGACCGCGAGGGCCACGCCGAGCCCGCCGAGGGCCAGCAGCCCCCGCCCCAGGCCGGTAGCCCGGAGCTCGGGCGGCGCCACGTGGCCGCCCGCGATCGCGCCCCCGAGGAATCGGGCGCCCACCCGGATCAGCACGAAAAGCGGGGCAATGAACAGGAGGTCCACGGACCCGGGGCTCCAGGCCGCACCGGCGAACAGCAGGAGCGCGAGGTACACCGGGCGCTCCGTGCTGAGGAGCAGCCCGGCCACGTCACGATGCGCCCCACCGCTGTTCACGAGGATCGCCCCGAGGACCAGGTTGGTGAAGATGGGCGAGAGGTTGAGGTAGTAGCTCGCCCCACTGGCCACGACGATCGCGCCCGCCAGCGCGACGAAAAGCCGGCCCTCGTCCAGATGGCCGCGCGGCCCGAGGAACAGGTGGAAGAGGACGCCGGACGCGACCCCGACCGCGACGTTGATCACCGCCCACTCGGTGGCGGTGGGTGGCCGGACACCGGGCGCGACGTCGCCCTGGTGGAAGATGGCGAGCACCAGCCCGAACCCGACAACGGCCACCAGGGCGTCCATCCGGGCGGCGAGCTGGAGGACCGGCGGCACCCGGGAGCGGACCCGGAGCCGATCCACGACGGAGTCCACGGCCACGGGGGAACTCAGCGTCGCGACCGCCGCCAGCGTGCCGGAGAGAACGGCCACATCCGGCCAGGGAGCCTCCACGACGTAGCGAAAGACGGCCAGCAGGGCCGCCAGCGCGAAGCCGAAGGTGGCCACCGCCTCCGCGAAGGCCACCCGGAGGTAGGCCCCGTCGATCAGGGCCATCGCAGGGAGGCGGAAGTAGGTGCCCAGCAACATGCCCAACCAGCCGAGGGCGAGGCTCACGATCGGCGTGAGGTCCTGCACCTGACCCGCGTCGAGGAGGCCGGTCACCCGAGGACCGAGGAGGAACCCTATCACCACGTACTCGGCACCGCCCACGTACCCGTCCCGGTCGCGCAGCCGGTCGAAGATGAGGTAGGCGAAGATGTAGCCCACGGTGATGACCGCGAGCGCAGCCAGGGTCGTCTGCATCGCTAGCCGCCGCGCCTCACGAGCGCCGTCTGCTGGTGATGCAGAACACGGTCACGCCCACGCACGCGCCGGTAGGTTTCTGCCCCTCGCCGGGAACGCAATCGCAATTCCGGAGTCCGCCACCGAGCGGCCTCCCGATTCGAAGGAGAACGGTATGGCCAAGCTTTCCTCGCTGGACGATCTGCTCGTCCACGAACTGCAGGACATCTATCACGCCGAAGGTCAGATCCTCAAGGCACTCCCCAAGATGATGAAAGCGGCCACCAATCCGGACCTCAAGGCCGCGTTCGAGGAGCACCGGGCCCAGACCGAGGGCCAGGTCAGGCGGCTGGAGCAGGTCTTCAAGCTGCTCGGCCAGCCGGTGAAGGGGAAGAAGTGCGACGGCATGGCCGGCCTGATCGAAGAGGGCAAGAAGGTGCTGGAGGAAGACGCCGAGCCTGCTGTGCTCGACGCCGCCCTGATCGCGGCGGCGCAGAAGGTCGAGCATTATGAGATCGCCTCCTACGGCTGCGTCTGCACCTACGCCGAGATGCTGGGCTACGACGAAGCCCACGAGCTGCTGGGGCAGAACCTGGACGAGGAGGAGGCGACCGACGAGCGCCTCACCGCCCTGGCGGAGAGCGTGATCAACATCGAGGCGGAGGGCACCGAGGAGGAGACCTCCCGCTAGCGAGCGAACGCGCTCGCGCGGGCGCGATCCGCCCAGGAGCGTCACTCCAGGGAGACCCCACATCTCCGAGGAGGGGCGATCCGGGCGGATCGCTACGCTCAGGCCCCGAGCGCCGACTCCAGACCGGGGTGACCGACCAGCACCCGGCGCCGCTCCCGGGTGAGCGCGAGGCGGACCCGCACCAGCAGGATGGCGGCCACCGCGGCGAGTCCAAGCACGAGGCCGTACCAGAGGCCTCCGGGTCCCATGCCAACCAGGAAGCCCAGGATGTAGCTCACCGGCAGGCCGAAGAACCAGTACCCCACCAGGTTCACCAGCATCGCCACCTTCGTCTCGCCCAACCCGCGCAGGATGCCCCCGGCGACCGTCTGGGTACCATCGAACACCTGGAACACGCCCGCGAGCGGTATCAGGGAGACCGCGATCCCGAGCACCGGGGCCTCCTCGGTGTAGAGCCGGGCGAAGGCCTCGGGCAGGGTGAGGAATGCCACCGCGGTGCAACTCATGAAGCCGACGCCGCAGAGCAATGCGGCCCGCGCCGCGCCCCGAGTCCCCGGCAGATCGCCGCGGCCGACGGCGTGACCCACCAGGATGGAGGCGGCGTCCGCGACGCCGAGCGGGACCATGAAGGTGAGCGACGCGAGATTGATCGCGACCTGATGCCCCGCCATCTCACGGGTGCCGAGCCAGCCCATCATCAGGGCCACGCATGCGAAGGCGCCGAACTCGAGCGTGTACTGGCAGCCGATCGGGATGCCGAGCCTGAGCATCCGGCCCAGGGGGGCCCACTGGAAGATCTCCGACCGCAGCGGCAGCAGGTGGGGACGCAGCCGGCGCCAGGTGAGCGCGAGCACGACCGCGAGCAGGAGCCAGCGGCTGATGGTGGTGGCCCAGGCGGAGCCCGAGACTCCCATCGCCGGAGCGCCGAGGTTCCCGAAGATGAGCATCCAGTTCAGTGCCGCATTCACCAGGTTGGCCGCGACGATGGCGATCATGATCGGCACCGTCAGATGCATGGACTGGAGGCTCTGGCGGAGGACGATGAAGAAGAAGAACGGGAGGACGCCCGGGGCGAGCCGGTTGGCATAGGCCGCCGCCTGGGGAATGACATCGGCAGGCTGTCGCGCCAGGGTCATCAACTGCTCGGCCGGGAGCAGGAGCAGCGTCGCCGGGACGCCGATCATCAGGGCGATCAGCAAGCCGCGTTGGATCCCGCGGGCCACGGCGGGATCGTCGCGCGCCCCGACCGCCTGGGCGACCACCGGGTCGAGGACCATCAGCGTCCCCATGCCGAACACGCCGAGCCCGAAGAAATAGAGATTGCCCAGGGCGACCGCGGCGAGCGCCACCGCCGAGACGTGGCCCACCATAACGGTGTCCACCACCCCCATGAGCATGATGCCGACCTGGATGGCGACCACCGGCCCGGCCAGGCGGAGCATGGCACGGAGGTCCTCCCGCCGGGGCAGGAGCCGACCGGCGACGGCTTCGATCGGGTCCATTCAGGATCGCCGGGGAGAGACTGAGGTCGCGGTGTCGCGAGGCGCGGCGAGCAGGCGTTCGGCGAAGTCCAGCCGCTCGGCGAGCTCCGCCACCTCGGCGCGGAGCGCGTCCACCTCCTGGGCCAGCGCCTCGGTGCTCCCGGTGTCGGCGACTCCGGGATCCCAGCGGGTGACGCGGCGTCCCTGGACATCGCGGAAATCACCCGCGGCGACGACGATGAGGTCGTAGAGCCACCAGAGGCCGAGACCGCCGAGGGTGGCAGCCATGAGCACGCCCGACCCGGTCTTGCCCACGTAGAAGCGGTGCGCGCCGAACGGCCCCAGCAACGCGGCGAGCGCGGTAGCGACTCCGCGGGATTTGTCGGAGGGATCAAGCGGGCCGGTGAGCTCGGTCATGGGCGGTCTACGGTGGCGTACGAGACGCGCGCCTGGAGGGAATCGAACCCCCAACCACCGGCTTAGAAGGCCGGTGCTCTATCCAGTTGAGCTACAGGCGCAAGATTGTGCCTCGACAACTTAGACTGCTTTACCCCTCTCCCGCCACTGCGATTGTGACAGAAGTTGTGTCAGTTCGGCGTCCCGATCCAAACCTCAAGCTCATGCCTCGAGTGTTGCGCTTCGAGGGGCGCGACCACTGGCTGAACGTCTTGATACCCCTGGTACTTGAGCGCATGTACGAGCGCCGCGACGAGGGTGCCCTCCTCACCGTGCACCTCAATTGCCCGGGAAGGCCGGGGCCCTCCGCCAAGCGATCTGCATAGGCGCAGTCATCACTTCTGCATGCCACGCACCGGCCTTGACCATTGAAGCAACTGAACGTGCAATCGGCTTGTCCTGCGTTCGTAGGAACTTGATTCGTACGCGGGGGCGCGGGAGGCATGCTGACGCAAGATCTCAGTAGCCCGTACTCTGGGCTCTTGGACTGCATCGCTGAAGCCGGCCGCGAACACACCTCTGGCCTGATGGACACGCCGGTCACCTATTGCTGGAGGAAGGGTGGAGCGGTGGGACCGAGGTGGACGGCTTTCTACCGTTCCTGTGCGGGTGGAGGGACAGCCCTGAAGCGCCACAGCCGGACGGGCTGGCCCGTCCGGCTGCTTGTCAATGCGCGCCGAGTGGGACTAGCGGGCGCCGACCGCCGCCTCTTTCAGCACCAGGAGCTCGCCTTCGAGAACTTCGGGGCTGCCGAGCTGATCCTTCATCGGGTCCGTCTTGACGAAATCCGCAGCCCGGCGGGTCGACTCCGTCGCTCCGTCCTTGTCCTCAAAGAGACTGATCGTGACGAGTTCCTTATCGCCCACGTTCACCGCAAAATAGCCGTGAAAGCCCCGGATCTCCTGAAGGGTGGGGAGGAACCCATCCTCAATCCGGTGCTTGAGGTCGTCGAGGGCCCCCTTGGTAACTGCCCCTGCCTTCGGGGCGTACCGCCGAATGGTCGCGTACATAGCTTCCTCCGGTCGTAGGACCGTTCTGTGCTCGTAGAGATCGCGTTCCGAGCCGCGCCGCTTACCTCCTTTCTCCCCAGATGGGCCCGTGCTGGCAACAAGAAAAAACCAGCAGAGCACGAGCTTGCTCAGCCGGTTTCGCGATTCGCTCCACCCGACGCTTGGGCGACCAGCAAGGAGCGCTGCGCCGGGCTTCGTTGCATCTGAGGCTTGTCCCAGTATAGGGACGGGGAGCCGGGCGTCAAGACCCGGCAAGTTAGCCCAATTCAAGTACTTATCACAACTACATTGGGCTCTCGAGCTCAACGCCGCGGCGACCCACGCAGTGTGAGCGGTCACGTTGCAGCGAGCGCACCGTCGCCTAGGCATAGTGGGCGAAGCCCCCGGAGCAGGTTCCCGCAGCTGTAAGGTCGGAATCGCTTCCACGGGGACTGCTTCTTCGCCGCAGCAACCGACGCGGCGAACGAGTTCGGCGCGCCTCTCGCGTGGCGACCCGTGATCATGCAGGGAGCCTACCATCGTCCCGGGCCCGATGGTCGGGCGACAAACCCATAGTCCACCTCGCCTCCCTTCGGCGGCTCGGCCTTTAGGCTTTCTTCGAGTACACCTGAGGTGGTGACCTTGGGTTAAGGTGGCCCACCTCACAGCCGGTGCAGCACCGAAGGCACTACTGATGAGCCAAAGAGGTGCCAAGGGTGACACCTCGGTGTTTCGCGCATCAGCGCTCGGGGCGCCGCGCGATGGTGACTGTATGGACAAGGGACAATGGCGGCAGCGAAGCGTGAGGCGGCACTGAGGCCGGGGGCCGCGGACCTTTACCCCTTCCTGCCCGCTCGGATGTGGACCTCCGCGGGACGGCTCGCTGAACTGGTGGCGAGTTATCGGGGGATCTGTGCACGGGCTGTAGATCGGGCTAACCGGGTGCTCTCCGACGCACATTTCATGTTCCGCGATGGCCTCGGCAGTGAACTGCCCGGCGACCGATCGGCGCGGGGTGTCACGCCCCCAGGGGGCGGCATGCGACATCGGGAGCTACGAACGCCAGTGACCGAGATACCCCGCCCGCGTCATTTCATGAAGCGAAAGATCGCCTCGCGCGAGGTGCCGTCCTTGAGCACGAGCCGGAAGCGGCGGCAGGTGTTGGCCCAATTGGTCTGAGTCTTCCAGGTGAAGACGTACCGACCGGTGGAGCTCTCGTACTGCAGGCTGCTGGTGGAGGCCGACACGGTCTCCTCGATCGCGTCGGCGGTCCACTTGGGACACTTCACGGCGGTGATCTCCGGCGAGCCGGTGGCAAGCACGGGTGCGGGCTGGTTGCCGCCGAGGCTGAACCGCACCGGGATGGCCGCTCCTGCCTTGACCCGATTGAGCACTTGAGGATTGTTGGTCGGCTCGAAGAAGCCGCTCCACGGGTAGAGCACCGCGAGGCTCACGCTACCGGAAACGCTGGTGTAGTTCGCGCTCGAGGGCTGGAAGGTGACCGACAGCGTCCGGGACGCAGAGGCGTCGAGGAACTCACCTGCCGCCGGCGAGTAGGTGAAGGTGCCGCCGACCGCGGCGCCGCCGGCGCCGGAAGCGCTCGCGTTGAGGAGAGCGGCGCTCAGCGGGCCGACCGTCGTGGAGGCCGGGACCGACCAGGCCAGGCTCGGAGCGGCCCGCAGCACATCGAGCCTGACGCTCGCGGTGGCGCTCTTGTAGGCGGCCGGGTCGCTCGGCGTGAACGTCGCCTTCAGCTCCTGATCCTCACCGGCATCGAGAACCGTCCCCGCCGCAGGCTGATAGGTGAACGACCCCGGC
This sequence comes from Gemmatimonadota bacterium, assembly GCA_046729675.1. GTDB lineage: Bacteria > Gemmatimonadota > Gemmatimonadetes > Gemmatimonadales > GWC2-71-9 > CAVVWJ01. The sequence continues at coordinate 8,405 of JBKPGZ010000202.1, forward strand.
ACGCTCTGGCCGCCCGCCACCGCAGTAGCGTTGAGCTGTCCGCTTCCCAGCGGGGTGCCATAGGTGATGTCCTGCGGCTCCGCCCAGGTGATCACCACGTCCGCGGGATCCGGGTCCGGCGGTGGCGGCGAGCCGCCGGCCGAGCGGCACGACTTGGTCGGGCGGCTCTGGGCCTGGCTCCGAAGATCGTCCATCGCGCTTCCGATCTCCGCCGAGGCGAGATAGGTGGCGTCGTACTTCCAGCTCAGGAACGCGCAGGGATAGGAGCTGCTCAGGAGCACCGTGCCCCAGTCGCGGACCTGCGTGGCAGTCAGCGGCACACCGCCGGTTCCGCCCGCGAGGATATTCAACCCGACCACCAACTCGAGGCCGAGGCTCTGGGCATCCGTGACGTTGCGCTGGAGATAGTCGGCGGGCGCGCCTTTGCGGGCCACATACTGCGCCCAGGCGGCGTCGAGATAGTGATACGCGATTCCGGCCTTGGCGAGGTAGGTGGGCTCCCCCCGCACGACGGTGGGCAGGTCGGGCCACAGCTGCTTGCTGTACTGCGCCATCGCCTCGACCGTCTCGCCGGGAATGGGCACGCCACCCCAGTTGTTGGGATCGTTGGGCTCGTCCACCAGGTAATGCCCCATGACGGTTCCGTCCGCGATGTAGGCGGAGAAATCGATGCCCTCGTAGCGATTCACCCGCGACTGCCACAGCGAGAAGCTGAAGTGCCCGTCCGCATCCTTGTACTGGTTGGGACCACCGGCGATCGAGAGCAGGACCTTGCCGCCGCGGGCCTGGATCGCGGCGAGCGCTGTCAGCAAGTCCGCGGGGAGAATGTTGCGCTGCGCGCCGTTGTACCGGTCGCCGAATTCGCTGTTCGGCTGGCCGAAGGTGCCGATGGGGATCCCCCCGGCAAAGGCAACCGCTTCGAGCGGCATGCCGGCGGGGTCGAGCGTAGCGGCGTTATCGCAGCCCGCAGCGGCGAGGAGGACAAACGAGAAGACGACCGGGCGACCCGCCCGACGAATGATCGGCGACGTCAGTGTCATACGAGGCAATTCCGAGCTTCCGGCGCGGCATGCGTCGGAAGGAACCGGCTCCCTCAGGGGGGATCGGCTGCGGAGTGAATTGTCAGGGTAAGCTGCGACGGGTTGAGCCGGTCGTCAGGGCGCGAGGAATGGCCGCGGGTGCCGAGGTCATCTCGTGGTCGGAAGCTGGCGCCGGGTGGAGAATTGTGATGTAGAACCCACTTGTCAAGTGATCTGGATCACGATTTCTCCTTGCCCCGGAGGGCCTGGGCGAAGGGCAATCCTTCGCGCGCGAGTGGCACCCAGTCGGTCCAGGGCCCGTCCAGGCTATCGCACCAGCGGTGCGAGATCTCGTGGTCCATTCCGATCCTGAATACCTCGAGCCCGTCGGTGTAGCTCGGCTGGGCGGCAACGCCACGGGACGCTCGGTCCTGTTCGATCCAGGGGCCCCAAGCCCCGAACGGCTTGGCCTGCTTGCGATGCCGCAGGCAACCGTCACGTGCGACCACGAATACCGCCAGTCCCCCGCTCGCCGGCTTGGTGAGCGAGAACTGCTCGATCCCTGTCCCCAGCACCTCCCAGAGATGCCACCGCCCGAACGGCTTGTCCTGCCAGCGGTGATAGAGTCCGCCATCCCGCCCCAGGGCGAACAGCACCAGCCCGCCGCCGGTGAGCGATGTGACCTCGATCGCGCGAGATCCCCCGGGCAGGTCGTCGATGGGGGTCCAGTCCCTCCAGGGACCATGTGGCTGGTCCTGCCAGCGGTGATAGATGGAGCCGTCCTGCAGGCCGAACAGCACCGGGCCGCCGTGCGGAATGACGGTGGTACGGACCTCGGCGGCGAAGCCTGCCAGCGACTCCCATGGCGTCCAGGGGGAGCCGGGCGTTGGCTTCCAGGTGTGCCACACCAGATTGTCGCCATCGCTGGCGAAGAGCACGGGTGCGCCCTCGGGAAGCCGGGTGGCGGCCAGGCTGCGCGCTTCGAGCTCCAGGTCCTGCCACCGAGATCCGGGCGATCGCTGAAGAGCGGAGACCCGTCCGTCGAGTCCGATCCGAGCCACGACGTCGCCTTCGTGGACGACGTGTCGTGCGTCCGCTCCGGCATCCTGCCACGGGCCCCAGAGACCATCGGAGTCTCGCTCGATGGTCTGGATCCGCTGGTGCGGGTCGATCGCGTAGATGCTGTTGACGGCGATGGCGAGCTGGCGGGCTTTCATCTGATTCGCTCACGGGAATAGGTGGCAGTCGGGGCGATCTCCGCGCTGGTCCCGTGTGGGGTGCAGGGAGTATAAGCCCCGTCAGCCCTGGAGGCTGACGGGGCTTACGATTCTGCGAGTCGGGGCGCCGGGATTCGAACCCGGGACCTCCTGCTCCCAAAGCAGGCGCGCTACCGGGCTGCGCCACACCCCGGTGTTTTGCGACAACAACTTAGACTGCTGAAGGCAGCCCGACAAGCGGAAAGGACACTGGCCACTGCGCCCACTCCGCTATCTTGGGCATCGCTGATCAGTACACCCTTTTCCTGAGCCTTCCATGATCCGATCTGTTCTGGGCACGTTGGTCCTTGTCACCATTTCCCTCGACTGTACCGGACCCACCGGAGCGAGAGTGGAGATCAGCCGTGAGCGGGTGAGCGCGGTCGTCGACTCGATCGCCCGTGACGCGATCGGACGAAAGGTGCTGGCCGGTATGGTTGTCGTGGCGATGCACGGCAGCGATACGCTCGTGGCCCGCGGGTACGGCTGGGCGGAGCCAGAAAACGACGTGCGGATGACCGTGGCCCACGTCCACCAGCTGGCTTCGATCACCAAACAGTTCACTGCGGCGGCCATACTCACGCTGGTGCAGGACGGACGCGTCGACCTCGATGCGGCCATCAGCCGATATCTCCCCGATTCCCCGATCCAGCGTCGGACGATCACCGTGCGGCAGCTCCTGTCCCACACCGCAGGCATCCCCGACTATGCCGAGTCGCCGCGTATTACAGTGCTCAAACGACTCGACCTCCCGCCTGACACGCTCGTCGCCCTGGTCGCCAAGACACCATTTTACTTCGAGCCTGGCGAGCAGATGCGCTACAGCAACACCGGCTATGCCCTGCTCGGTCAATTGATCGAACGGGTGAGCGGCCAGCCCTACGGGGCGTATGTGGAGCAACACGTGCTCCGTCCCGTCGGCGCCGTGCATGCTCATTTCTGCGACCCCCAGGCGATGGTGAGCCATCCTGCTCGCGGCTACACGGCGACCCCGGAAGGACTGAGGCCGGCAGCGTTCCTCAGTCCCCGCGTGCCGTACGCCGCCGGTGGGTTCTGCGGCACCGCCGGCGATGTCGCCGCCTGGAATGCCGGGCTGCATGCACGGCGCGGCGGCCGGGTGCTCGCGCCGGCGCTTTACGACCAGATGGTCAGCCCCGGGATGGTGGCAGGTGGCCGACGCACTCGGTACGGATTGGGAGTGGCGCTCAGTGATGTCACCGGGAGGCCAGCCGTATACCACGGAGGAGACAGCGACGGCTTCGCTACGTTCACGGCCTACCTGCCGGCCGATTCCCTGAATCTCACGGTGCTGCTCAATACCCAGGGACCGACTCGCCCGGATGCGATCGCGGCCGCCGTGGTCGAGGCTGCGCTTGGGTCGGTGCGGCGGCCGGCAGCGGGGCCAGTCCCGAGCGATTTAACTGTCTTCGCGGGCCGGTATGACAGCGACGTGCTGGTCTCTCGCGTCGCAGGGATGGATCCGCGGCTTCGGCTCGACCGGGGACCGTTGCCTCCCGCCAACCTGCACTACGCCGGGCAAGACGGCTCGGGCTGGATTTTCACCGACGGCCGAGCACGATACACGTTCGAGCCGTCGCCCCCGGGCGCGTCGGGTAGTCCGGCAATCTGGGCGGATCTGGTGGTGTCGCTGGTGCGCTGGGAGCGGGCGAAGTAACGACCCAGGAATGAATTTCCGGCATCCGGGCTCAGGTCAATCGCCCAATCGCGCGGATGCGAGACTCCAACTCGCCCCGCGGCAGTTCATCGACCGGCAAGCCCACCAGCTCATCGATCCGCGCGTGCAAGACCCGCAGCGTGTCGGCGAAGGCGCGGCGCCGGGCTGAGGGCTCCGCAACTGCCGCGGGGTCGGCCATCCCCCAGTGGACCATGATGGGTCCCGCCGGAAACACCGGGCACGATTCCCGAGCATCGTCGCACACGGTGACGACCAGATCCCAGTTCTCATGCTCGAGCCCGTCCACGCTCCGTGGCGGCCCTCCTCGCCACGGGATGCGGGCCTCGGCAAGCGCGTCCAACGCGCCCGGGTTGACCGTAGCCGCGGGCGCGGTGCCAGCACTCGCCGCCTCGAAGCGGTCGCCGCCGAGGTGCGTGAGCAGCGCCTGGGCGATCTGGCTCCTGGCCGAGTTACCGGTGCAGAGGAAGAGCACCCGGAACGACGGGCTCACGCCCGGTCCAGGATCTTCCGCATGGCGACCGCAGAGTCGGGGCAGGCGCCCCGGAATTCCTCGGACGCACGCACGGTCGGGGCAACTGCCTCACGTCCCACCCGGATGAAGCCGAATCGCGGGAAGTAGCCTTCGGCCGTCGTCGTGAGCAGATAGATCTCGCGCACGCCACGGCCTCCCGCGTGGGCTAGCAGCGCGGAGACCAGACCGTTGCCCAGGCCGCCGCCGCGCCGGCTGGGCTCCACGACGGCGGAACGCAGGAGCGCCGCGTCGCCGTAGACCTCCAGTCCTGCCACACCGACAACCCGTCCGTCCTCCTCGGCTACCAGGAAGTCGGGCAGCGAACGCTTCAGGCCGGCGGTCGGCAGATCGGCCGCTACGAGCAGCCGAACGACCTGGTCGTAATCGGCGGCCGAAGCGGCGCGCACAACGGCACTCATGGCTTGCGCGCTCGCACGAAGGCCCCCATGACACAGCCCCCCACTTCCCGGGCCAGAACCTCGGAGTCGAGACCTGCATCGCTCAGGAACACCCGTGCGTCCTCGAACTCATAGACGCGGGTCGGCTCAATCTCGATATCCACGAAGCCCGCCTCGGCCAGGTAGGTGCTGAACTCCGCTTCGGTCAGTGCGCCGGCCACGCATCCCACCCACGCCTCCATGCTGCTGCGGACCGGCGCCGGCAGCTCGCCGCGCACGACGACGTCCGACACGGCGAGCCTGCCGCCAGGCTTGAGCACCCGGAACGCTTCGGCCAGGACCTTGCGTTTGTCGCCCGAGAGGTTGATGACGCAGTTGGAGATGATCACATCCACCGTGCGGTCGGGCAATGGAATGGCCTCGATATCACCACGAAGGAACTCCGCGTTGCTCACACCTGCCTTGCGCTGACTTTCCCGCGCGAGCTCCAGCATCTCCTCCGTCATGTCCAGACCATATGCCCGGCCGGTTGGGCCCACGCGGCGGGCGGAGAGCAGGACGTCGATTCCGCCGCCGGACCCGGAGGTCGAGGACGACTTCGCCCTCCTGGAGGTGGGCCAGTGCGGTAGGATTGCCGCAGCCCAACGAAGCGAGCACGGCCTCGCTCGGCAGCCCCGACGTCTCCGTCTCCGAGTAGAAGTCGGAAGTGATCGGGTCCCCTTCACCGCACCCGCAGCGGCAGTCGTCCTTGCTACCGCTGCCGCAGCACGAAGCTTTCACCCCCGCGGCCGCGCGGCGTGCCGCTGCTCCGTATTTACCGCTTATCGCCGCCTTCACCTCGGTACCCACATCGCCTCCTGATCAAGAAAAATTGATATGTTGACGACGAAAAACTACTCAGCAGCAGCCGCTCCCCCGCCCCGCTTGCGGCGTGGCGAGCAACTGGACCAGGGCGGCAGCCTCATCGAGTGCCTCAACGTTCAGCGTGTAGTACATCCAGCGGCCTTCCCGGCGGTCGCTGACCAGACCGGCGTCCTTGAGCACGCGGAGATGAAAGGAGAGCCGCGATTGCGCGGCATCGAGCTGATCGGTGAGCTCGCAGACGCAGCGCTCGCAGGTGCGAAGGCATTCGAGGATCCCGAGCCGGGTCTCATCGGACAGGGCATGGAAGAGCCGGGCGGCCTGGGCAGTGTCGAGGCCATCGCGGGTAGCCATACAACCAACTTATATCAATAATTATTGATGTGTCAAGAGGAGGCCCCGGGCGCGAGTGTTTCCACCAGAGCGCGAAGCGCCCTGCCCCGATGGCTCACCCCGTCCTTCTCCTCGGGCGTCGCTTCGCCGAAGGTCTTACCCAGGTCCTCGCTGAAGAAGTACGGATCGTAGCCGAACCCGCCCTCACCTCGCGGCGCCTCGAGGATGCGCCCGGCGCAGGTACCCTCGACCGTCACGGGCACTGCCCCGGTGTGCGCGAGGTAGACCAGTACACACCGGTAGCGGGCGCCCCGGCGCGGCCCGGCAGCGCCGGCGAGTCGTCGCACCAGCTCCGCGTTGTTGGCTGCGTCCACCTCGGCCTCGGTGCCGCTGGTGCCGGCCCAGCGACGCGAGCGCACGCCGGGGGCGCCGCCCAGCGACAACACCTCGAGTCCCGAGTCGTCCGCGACGGTGGGCAAGCCGCTCAACCGAGCGAAGTGCTCGGCCTTGCGCCGAGCGTTGGTCTCGAAGCTGTCACCCACCTCGAGGAGCTCCTCCGCCTGAATCGGATAGAGCCCGACATCGTCGGGGAAGACGACCTCGATCCCGGCCGGCTCCAGCACCCGCCGGAACTCGGGCTGCTTGCCAGCGCTCCGGGTCGCCGCCAGCAGCTTCACCAGCCGAGCACCTGCCGCTGGGCGGCAAACAGCTCACTGATGCCGGCGCCGGCCAGGTCGAGCAGCCGATCGAGCTGGGGCCGCGAGAAGGTGCCATGCTCCCCGGTGCCCTGCACTTCCACGAAGTCGGCCGGATACAGCATGACCACGTTCGCATCCACGCCGGCGTCGCGGTCCTCGAGGTAGGCGAGGTCGAGCCGCTCCTCGCCGTCCACCACGCCTACCGACACGGCCGCAACCAGCGTCCCGAACGGCGAGGGCACCCCCGCTTTCTGTGAGAGCCAGCCGCAGGCGTCGGCCAGGGCCACGCAGCCGCCGGTGATGCTCGCCGTCCGCGTGCCGCCGTCCGCCTGGAGGACGTCGCAGTCCACGCGGATGGTGTACTCCCCGAACGCCATCGTCGCCATCGCGGCGCGGAGGGAGCGGCCGATGAGGCGCTGGATTTCCTGGGTGCGCCCGCCGGGGCCGGTCCTTTCGCGCGGCGTCCGCTCGAGTGTGGCGCGGGGCAGCATGGCGTACTCGGCGGTCACCCATCCCTCGCCGGTTCCCTTCTTGAAGCCGGGCACACCGGGCTCGACGCTCGCGGTGCAGTGCACCAGCGTGCCGCCCATGCGGATCAGACAGGAGCCTTCGGCGTAGGGATTGGCGCTTCGCTCGAGCACGAGGGGGCGGAGCTGGTCGCCAGCGCGACCATCAGGACGGGGCACGGAGACGCTCCACGAGGGATGTGGTTGAAAAGCCCGGGACCAGCGGCACTCTCACGACACGACCACCCCGGGCCTCGACCCAGTCGGCGCCGACGATGGCGTCGCGGGCATAGTCGGCTCCCTTCACCAGCACGTCGGGGGCGAGAGCCTCGATCAGCGACTGCGGGGTATCCTCGTCGAAGAGCACGACGCAGTCCACCGCGGCCAGACTCGCCAGCACGCGAGCGCGCGCCTCCTGGGGTGCCAGTGGCCGGTCGGCGCCCTTCCCCAGGCGGCGCACCGAGGCGTCGCTGTTGACGCCCACCACCAGCGCCGTTCCTTCGGTCCGGGCCGACTCCAGCAGCTCGACGTGCCCGGGGTGCAGCAGGTCGAACACCCCGTTGGTGAACACGACGGCCCCGGAGACCGAACGGCGCCAGGCCACCGCCTCCGCGCGGGAGCGAACCTTGCCCGCCGTGCTCATGCCCCTTCCCCCGAGGACGCGAACAACGCCTTCAGCGCGGGCGGTGCGACGAAGGTGGTCAGCATCACCATGAGGAGGATGGCACCGAACACCTCGTCGCCCAGCACGCCCGAGCGCCGCCCGATCTCCGCGAAGATGAGCCCCACTTCGCCGCGCGGCACCATGCCGACACCCACGACGATGCGACGGAAGCGAGCCCAGGGGGCGGCCCAGCCGGCGGCGACCTTGCCGATGACCGCCAACACGATGATGGCGCCGGCCATGACGAGCGTCGCTCGAGCCTCGGGAGTGGAAGGATTCAGCAGCGCCAGATTGACCGCCGATCCCACGCTCACGAAAAAGAACGGCGTGAAGACCGAGGCGACCGGCCGCACCTCCTGCTCGATGGTGTCGAACTGATTGGTCCCCGAGAGAATGAGCCCCGCGGCGAAGGCTCCGATGATGAGCGCCGATCCGGCGAGCCCGGCGAGACCGGCCAGGGCCAGTGCAAACGCGATGGAGGCGACCAGCAGCACGTAGCGCACCCGCATCCGTACGATCACATCGAACAGCCTGGGAGCCAGGAACCGACCCAGCATCACCGCCACCACCAGGAACCCGACCGCCACCGCGAGAGTGCGGCCGATACCGAACGCCGAGACCGACGCACCGGCGGCCACGCTGCTCACCACGCTGAGGATGACGAGGCCGAGCACGTCATCGATCACGGCCGCCCCGATGATGATGCGGGCCTCCGCCGTGCTCATGCGGCCGAGGTCGGACAGCACGCGGGCGGTGATCCCGACCGACGTGGCGGTGAGTGTCGCCCCGATGAAGATCGCCGCGGTGGCGAGATCGCCGTTGCCGGAGGCGGCGTGCGGCGCGTAACGCCAATACAGATAGCCCATGGCGAACGGCAGGGTGACCCCCACGACCGCCACCGCGAGCGCCGCCGGCCCGACGCGGAACATCTCCCGGAGATCGGTCTCCAGCCCGATCTCGAACAGGAGCAGGAGCACGCCGAGCTCGGCCAGCACGCGGATGATCTCGGCCCCGGGACCCTCCGACGGCACGATGCCCAGCACGCTCCTGCCGAGAAGGACGCCGGCCAGCAGCTCGCCGAGGACCGCCGGCTGGCCGATGCGCTCCGCGGCCTCCCCGAGCAGCTTCGCCGACGCCAGGATGGCCGCGAGGACGAGGAAGAAGCGCGGGACGTCCACTCCCTCCGCCGCGGCGGCGAGTGGGAGGGCGGTTGCGAGAACGGCGAGCGCGACGAAGGCGCGCCGCGCCGCGGGGCTAGAGCGGGGCCTCGGCGCGCGGGCGGAAGTGGAAGGTGTGCTTGAAGAGCGGGAGATCGACACTATCGCTGTATTCGGCCTGGATGGTGATCCGCCTCCCCGAGCGATCGATCCGGAAGCCAGGGTGACGCCCGAGGATGGAGTCCGCGGCCGCCCCGAGCCCACCGCCGATTACCGCGGTGTCGATGGTCGGCGCCAACATCGCCAGGAAGCGCCACGCCTCCAGCCGCCC
>JBKPGZ010000203.1:0-16801 GCA_046729675.1 Gemmatimonadota bacterium
TCTCCAGCCGCTGGTTCACCCGAATGAAGCCCTTGGCATCGGTCTCCACGCCGGCGGCCTTCGGCTCGAGCTGCTCGGTGTTGGGCACCCGCCCCGCGGCGAGAAGCACATGGGAGCCCGCGATCGTGCGGTCTCCGTCGGCAGTCCGCGCGACGATACGCGCCCCGCCACCATCGATTCGCTCGGCGCAACTGGCCTCGGCCTGCAGCAGCACCTCGATGCCGTCTTCACGGAGGATGCCGAGCACCGCGCCGGCGATGTCCTCGTCTTCCAGGGGCAGCAGCTGGTGTCCCCGCTGGATTACGGTCACTCGGCTGCCGAAGCGGCGAAACATCTGTCCGAACTCGAGGCCGATGTAGCCTCCCCCCAGGACGATGAGATGCTCGGGGACCCGGTCCAGCTCCATGATCGAGGTCGAGTCGAGCGGGGCGATGGCGGCGAGACCTTCGATATCCGGGGCGGCGGGTCGGCACCCGGTGTTGAGGAACACCAGGTCGCCCTCGAAGCGCCGGCCGTCCACCGCGATGGCTCGCGGTCCGGTGAACCACGCCTCACCGAAGACCAGATCGAGGCCCTCAGCGGCCTCGATCCGCCGCTCGCTGCCGCTCCGGAAGCTCTCGACGATGTTGCGCTTGCGCTCGCGGACGCGGGCGAGGTTCACCCGCACATCCCCGGTCTCGACACCGTAGTCCTTGCCGCGCCGGGCGAGGTAAGCCACCCGGGCGCTCGCGACCATGGTCTTGGTCGGGGTACAGCCCTCGTTGACGCAGGTGCCGCCTACGTGGGTACGCTCGACCAGCAGCGTGCGCTTGCCCGCCCCGGCCAGCGCCATGGACAGCGGCACGCCGGCCTGACCGGCACCGATGACGATCGCGTCGTATTTCTCGGGTTGACTCATGGCGCCTGGCTGATGCGGGTGAGCCGGCTGGATTTCTGGGGAACGCCGGCGCGGCCGGGAAGGTTCCTCCCTCGCCGGTGCCCCATCCGGGATGTACATTCGCGCAACCCGCCCCACTAGAGGTCCCCATGTACCGGGTGCGATTCCTCCTCCTCACTGTCGTGCTCCTCACGGCGGCGCGGCCGACCGCCGGACCAGCGCAGACCGCAGGGCTAGGCTCGGTGAGCTTCCCCAATTCCGGCGCAGCTCGGGCGCAGGCCCCGTTCCTCCGGGGGCTGGCCCTGCTCCACAGCTTCGAGTACGCCGATGCGGCCGAGGCATTTCGCGAAGCGCAGCGAGTCGACTCCGGGTTCGCGATGGCTTACTGGGGTGAGGCCCTCACCTACGATCATCCCATCTGGGGAGAGCACGACTCCACGGCCGCGCGCGCAGCTCTTGCGCGGCTGGGAAATGGGACCGAGGCGCGCGTCGCCCGAGGGGGAAATGCGCGGGAGCGAGCCTACCTGCGTGCCGTGGAAGCGCTGTACGGGGAGGGCGAGCTCAAGGAGCGCCGGCGGGCCTACGAGGCGGCGATGGCGCGCGTCCAGGAGGAGTACCCGATCGACCTCGAGGGGGCGAGCCTGCACGCGCTCGCTCTCCTGAGCCTGCGCACGGGTGGAAGGTCGGATCTGCGCCCCTCGGTCCAGGCGGCGGCCATCGTGGAGGAGGTGCTCCGCCGGAATCCGACGCACCCGGGCGCCACCCATTACCTGATTCACGCCTACGACGATCCCTTGCTCGCTCCCCTCGGGCTCGCCGTCGCGCGGCGCTACGCCCGCATCGCCCCCAAGGCCGAGCACGCGCTTCACATGCCCTCTCACATTTTCGTACACCTGGGGCTGTGGGACGACGTCGTTTCCTCCAACGAAGCGGCCTGGACCGCCTCCAAGGCCTGGGTGAAGCGCAAGGGGCGACCCAACGAGGATCTGGACCTGCACGCCGCCGCCTGGCTGCACTACGGATACCTGCAGCAGGGCCGCTATGCCCGGGCCAAGGCGCTCAGCGATTCAATGGGGGCCCTGTTCCCGGAGCGGGAGGGGCCCGGTCACGTGCAGAACTACTTGACGATGGTCAGCTGCCAGAACGTCGTGGAGACGCGGCGGCCGGATTCGACGCCCGGAGTGGTGCCTCGGCCGTGGGAGCAGGTGCTCCAGGCCGCGTCGGGAGCGATGCCGAGAGGGGACAGCGCCAGCGTGGCCGCCGCCGTGGCCGCCTTCCGGCTCCGGGCAGACACCATCGCGAAGCACCACGGCATGATGCCACCCGGCGTACGAGCGTTCGAGCGCAAGCTCACCGCGATGGAGGCACGGATCGGTGGGAGAAACGAGGAGGCGGTGGCCGCCCTCACCGAATCCGCCGCGCTGGAGGAAGAGCGATCACCGGTGGGACCACCGATCGACCCAACCGCCCGTGAGCTCCTGGCGGATCTGCTCCTGGAGCTGGGCCGGTTCCAGGAGGCCGCGGCGGCATACGACACCGCCCTGCAGCGCACCCCGCTCCGCTCTCCAGTGCTGCTCGGCCGAGCCCGAGCGGCGGCAAAGTCCGGGGACCAGGAAGGCGCCGCGCACTGGTACAGTCTGCTGGCACGGAACTGGAGGGCGGCCGACCCGGACCTCGCGGAGCTCGCTGAAGTCAGGGCCGGAGCGAAGAGCGCGCAGGCTTCACGCTGAGGCCCGTTCCGCGGCCGGACGCAGCAACGCCAACTCCAGAGCATCGCAGAGCGCGAGCCAGCTCGCCTCGATGATGTTCTCCGAGCACCCGACGGTGCTCCAACGCTCCGTGCCCCGGGCCGATTCGATGATCACCCGCGGGCGCGCCGCGGTGCCCAGGTGCTCGTCCACGATGCGCACCTTGTAGTCCACCAGGTGCACTGCGGACAGCCCGGGGTAGTGCGGGAGGAGCGCCTTCCGTACCGCCCGGTCCAGCGCGTTCACCGGCCCGTCGCCCTCCGCGGCGGTGTGCACCACCTCGTCGCCCACCCGCAGCTTGACCGTGGCCTGGGCCCGGATCCCGTCACCGCCGCGCTTCTCCACGATGACGGTGAAGTCGTCCACCACGAACGGAGGGCGATAGTCCGGGTCCTTTCGGCGAAGCAGCATCTCGAACGAGCCCTCCGCTGCCTCGAACTGGAAGCCACGGTGCTCCAGCTCCTTGATCCGCTGAAGCACGGCGCCCTCGTCCTCGCCCGCGGCGAGCCCCAGCTCGTGGGCCCGGAGCCGCACGTTGCGGCGGCCCGCCACCTCGCTCACCACGACCCGGCTCGTGTTGCCGACCCGCTCCGGCTCCACGTGCTGGTAGCTCTCGGGGACCTTGGCGATGGCGGCGACGTGGATCCCGCCCTTGTGGGCGAACGCGCTGCGTCCCACGTACGCCGCGTGGGGGTCCGGCTGCTGGTTCGCGACTTCGGCGACGTAGTGCGATACCTCGCTCAGCCGGCGGAGCGCCTCGTCGGTCACCACCCGGTGACCCAGCTTGAGCTGGAGATTGGCGATCAACGGCACCAGGTCGAGGTTGCCGCAGCGCTCGCCGTAGCCGTTGATCGTCCCCTGGACCTGCACGCAGCCCGCCCCTACCGCGGCGAGTGCGTTGGCCACCGCGAGCCCCGAGTCGTCGTGGGGGTGGATGCCGAGAGGCACCGCGAGGTGCTCGCGCAGCTCCAGGACCCGCTCGGCGACGACCTCGGGCAGCTCCCCGCCGTTGGTGTCGCAGAGGACGACCGTGTCGGCGCCCGCTTCCCCCGCCGCGTGGAGCGTCGCGAGCGCGTACCCGGGGTCGAGCCGCCAGCCGTCGAAGAAGTGCTCCGCGTCGTACACCACCTCCCGGCCGAGGTGCTTGAAGCACGTGACGCTCTCCCCGATCATCCGCAGGTTCTCCTCTCGCGTCGTCTCCAGCACTCGATCCACGTGGAGGCTCGAGGTCTTGCCGACCAGGGTGACGACCGGCGTCCCGGCGTCCACCAGCGCGCGAAGGTTGCTGTCTTCCTCGCACCGTGCGCCCGCCCGCCTGGTGCTGCCGAAGGCCGCGAGCTTCGCGCTCGCGAGCGGCGCCTCCCGCATGCGGCGGAAGAACTCGGCGTCTTTGGGATTGGAGCCGGGCCAGCCGCCCTCGATGTAGTGGACGCCGAGGCCGTCGAGGACGCGGGCGATCTTCACCTTGTCCTCCACCGAGAGGGAGAGGCCCTCCCGCTGGGTGCCGTCACGGAGCGTGGTGTCGTAGAGCCGGATGGGCGAGGCGTCCGGTATGATCATGGCGTCCCCGGAAAAAAGAAGCGGCCTCTCGGAGGGAGAGGCCGCGGTTCGGTGCTGGATCGGGTGGTCCCGCTACCCGCAAGCTTGCGCGCCGCCTCTCGGGGAGAGTCGGAGCCCGATAATCGGGAGCGCGGTTTTGGACGGGAGGACCATGCGTGGATATTTATGCATGACTCGGGATAGCGTCAAGCGACCCTGACCGGACGCGAATCTGCCGTTAACTTTCCTCCTATGCCGAGCATGGACACCCTCATCCCCCGCTTCAAGGCCGCCGATCGCACCACCCGGTTGGAAACGCTGCTCGATTATTCACGCAAGCTCCCTCCCCTGCCCCCGCGGCTCGAGGAGGAGAAGGCGCGGGGCGAGCACCGGGTGCCGGAGTGCCAGACGCCCGTGTTCCTCTGGGTCGAGGTGGAGGACGGCAAGGTCCATATCCACGCCGACGTTCCCCGGGAGTCCCCCACGGTGCGGGGGTTCATCTCCCTGCTCGCCCGTTCACTGGAGGGGGCGGCGCCGGAGGATGTGGCCCGGGTGCCCGACGACCTCCTCGACCAGCTCGGCCTCAGCGAGACGCTCGGCATGACCCGCACTCAGGGACTCTTCGCCATCCTGCAGCGCATCAAGCGCACCGTGGCCCAGAACTGATGCTCGGCGTGCTCGAGATCGCCGGGCGGGGCTCCGGCTTCCTCCGGCGCCGGGAGGCCAGCTATCTGCCCTCCATCGGCGACGTCCACGTGGGCGAGCGGATCATCCGCCAATACGGCCTCCGCACCGGCGACGAGATCGAGGGGGAGGCCAGGCCCGGGGGCCGGGGACGGGGGCCGACGCTCGAGCGGGTCACCGCGGTCCTGGGCAGACCCCCCGAGCAGCTCCGCGGCCGACCGGAGTTCGCCCGTCTCTCGGCCATCCATCCGAACGAGCTGATCCGCCTGGAAACAAAGCTCATCCGCTCGGGGCAGCCGGACCACACCAACCGGGTCATCGACCTGCTGACGCCGCTGGGCAAGGGCCAGCGCGCCCTGATCGTGGCGCCCGCGAAGGCGGGGAAGACCATGGTACTCCAGGCCATCGCCCAGGGCGTGAGCGAGAACTACCCCGAGGCCGCGCTGCTCATTCTGCTGGTGGACGAGCGGCCGGAGGAAGTGTTCGAGATGGAGGCGGCGGGCGTGGGCGAGGTGATCGCCTCGAGCTTCGACAACCCGGCGTCGCAGCACGTCACGGTCGCGGAGCTGACCCTCGAGCGGGCCCGGCGGCGGGTGGAGCTGGGCGAGGACGTGGTGCTGATCGTGGACTCGCTCACGCGCCTCGCCCGGGCGTACAACACGGTGGAGAAGGGGACCGGCCGAACCCTATCCGGTGGACTCGACGCGCAGTCGCTGGAGAAGCCGAAGCGCTTCCTCGGGAGCGCTCGCAAGGTGGATCCGGCGAAGGGCGGCGGGTCGCTCACCATCATCGCGACGGCGCTGGTAGACACGGGCAGCAAGATGGACCAGGTGATCTTCGAGGAGTTCAAGGGAACCGGCAACAGCGAGCTGGTGCTGAGCCGGGAGCTGGCGGAGCGCCGGATCTTCCCAGCCATCGACCTGGTGGCCAGCGCCACGCGGCGGGAGGAGCTGCTGCTCGACCCGGAAACCCTGGAGGCCTCACGCGCGCTGCGCCAGCGGATCGCGGGCATGACGTCGATCAACGCGATGAACGATCTGTTGGTGGACCTTCGACGCCACCCCACCAACGAGGAGCTGGTGCGGAACTTGAGCTCCGAGGCTGCCGCCGCCCCGCCCCGGGCGGACAGGCGGTCCCCCACCGCCGCGGCCCAGCCACCCGGGCGGACCGTCGGACCCCCACCAACCCGGCCGCGCCGCCCCGGCGGACAGGGGGGCAGAGGGACGGGGGCGCGGCACTAGCCGAACTATCCCACAGGCACCTTCCGGCTGTCCGCCTGGGAGGGGTTGTGCGGCGGAAGGGGTCCGCCGGGGCGGTGGGGTCGGGTGGCGGGGGTCCGCCGGCCCGCCCGGGTGGCTGGGCCGCGGCGGTGGGTCAGACGCGTGCGGCGGCGCGGTTGGCCTGCTCGAACTCCTTCATGAACGCGACCAGCGCCTCCACTGCGGCGCGGGGGCAGGCGTTGTAGACGCTGGCCCGCATCCCACCCACGCTCCGGTGCCCCTTGAGTCCATCAAGCCCGCGCTTGGTCGCCTCGGCCACGAACCTGTTCTCCAGCTCCTCGGTCGGCGCACGGAAGCAGATGTTCATCAGGGAGCGGCTGTCCGGCTGCGCGGTGCCCCGGAAGAAGTCGCTCTGGTCGACGAAGTCGTAGAGCAGCCGTGCCTTCGACTCGTTGTGCTCAGCCACGCCCTTGAGTCCGCCCTCCGACTGGATCCACTTGAACACCTCGCCCATCACGTAGATCCCGAAGGTCGGCGGCGTGTTGTAGAGCGACTTCTCCGCCGCGTGGGTGCGGTACTGGAGCATGGTCGGCAGGGTCTTGGGCCCCGCTTCCACCAGATCGTTACGGATGATCACCAGCACCACGCCCGAGGGGCCCAGGTTCTTCTGCGCGCCGGCGTAGATCAGACCGTAGCGACTCACGTCGATCGGCCGGCTGTACATGTCGCTCGAAGTGTCGGCCACAAGGGGCACGCCCGCGGGCACCGAGGGCTCGGCGCGCCACTGGGTCCCGTAGATGGTGTTGTTGGTGGTGAGGTGCACGTACGCCGGCCGCTCGGAGTACTTGATCTCCGAGGCCTTGGGGATCCGGTCGAAGTTGGTGCTCTCGCTGCTGGCCGCGAGGTGCACCTTGCCCCCGAGGGCCTTGGCCTCCTTCACCGCCTTCTGGGCCCACACGCCGGTGAGCAGATAGTCGGCGGTGCGATCCGGCGGCAGCAGGTTCATCGGCACCATGCTGAACTGGAGCGACGCGCCGCCCTGGAGAAACAGGACCTGGTAGTTGTCGGGGATCCCCGCCAGGTCGCGGCACGCCTGCTCCGCCTCGTCGCGGATCCTGTCGAACACCTTGCCGCGATGGCTGTGCTCCATGATCCCGATGCCGCTGCCGGCAACGTCCCAGACCGCCTCCTGCGCCTTCCGCAGCACGGGCTCGGGCAGGACCGCGGGGCCGGCGGAGAAATTGAAAATTCGCTTGCTCATGGTCTAACGCCTCCCGTCGATCTCGCTGAGCTCCACGCTGATGATGTCCGCGTTGCCGGTCTTGATCTTCTCCAGCGCGCCGTTGCCCGGCGCGCCGTCGAGGTGGATCCTCGCGAGCGTGGCCTGCGCGCCGTGATAGATGATGTTCTCCACTTCCTCCACGTTGATCTCGGCGCTGGCCAGCACGCCGAACACGTGCGCCAGGACGCCGGGACGGTTGCGGTGGCGGATGGAGAGCACGTGGCTCGCGGAGCTGCGGGCGAGCCGGTTGACTACGTTGGGCACCTCGCCCGTGGCCTGGAACGCCTGCACGATCCGGATCACTTCGTGGGCGATGGCGACCTGGGCCTGGTCGGTGGACGCGCCGACGTGATGGGTCCCGTAAACGCCCGGCACCTGGAGGATGGCACTCTTGAACTCGCCGGTCCCGCCGGCCGGCTCGTTCTGGAAGACGTCGAGCCCCGCCCGGAGCTTCTTGTCGGCGATCGCCTGGGCCAGCGCGGCCTCGTCCACCACCGAGCCGCGGGAGGTGTTGATGAGGTACGCGCCCGGCCGCATCGCCGCGAGGAACTCGGCGTTCACCAGGTGCTTCGTGTCGGCGTTGGCCGCCACGTTGATGGTGACGATGTCGGAGAGCCGCGCCACCTCGAGGGGATTATGGCCGTAGGCGATGCCGAGGCGGTCGGCCTCCTCGTGGGTGAGCGTCCGCGACCAGGCCAGCACCCGCATCCCGAAGGCGCGAGCCCGCGATGCCACTTCCCGCCCGATCTGCCCCAGTCCCACGATGCCGAGCGTCCGGCCGAAGAGGCCGCGCGCCTTGGAGTACTCGGCCTTGTTCCACTTCCCCTGCCGGAGGTCCGCGACCTGGTCGGGGACCCGGCGGTCGCAGGCCAGCACCAGACTCATCACCAGCTCGGCCACGGCGATCGAGTTCTTGCCCGGACAGTTGGAGACGAAGATGCCGCGGCTGGAGGCGGCGGCTACGTCGATTGTGTCGATGCCGGCGCCGGCGCGGATTACCAGGGTCAGGGCGGTGCCGGCGTTGAGCGTCTCGGCGGTCACCTTGGTGCCCCGGACGATCAGGATGTGGGGGTCCACCTCCCTGACCGCGCCGGGCAGCGCCTCGGCGGTGAGATCCGGCTGCGAGACGATGCTGCAGCCGAGCTCCTTGAGACCGTCGATGCCGACCTTCTCGAACTTGTCGGCGATGAGGACCTTCATCGGGACTCCATTGCGCTGAATTGTCACCCTGAACGAAGTGAAGGGGCCGAAGGCCGGCATGGCCCCCTTCGCTCCGCTCAGGGTGACAAGGCGATGGTTTCTAACTTAGCACGTGCACGAACAGCCCGCTCCGGAGCTTGGGCGCGAACCAGGTGCTCTTGGGCGGCATCACGTAACCCGCGTCGGACACGGCCATGAGCTGGTCCAGCGTGGTCGGAAAGAGCGAGAACGCGATCGCCATCTCGCCCGAGCGCACCCGCCGCTCCAGCTCCGCCGTGCCCCGGATCCCCCCGACGAAGTCGATGCGCTTGTCGGTCCGCGGGTCACCGATGCCCAGGATGGGCGACAGTACCCGGTCCTGCAACAGGGACACGTCCAGCGACGCGATCGGGTCCGACCGGTCGATCCCCGCCGGATCCAGCTCCAGGCGATGCCAGCGGCCATCCAGATAGAGACAGAACACGCCGCTCCGCTCCGGCACCGGATCCGTCGCCGCCGAGAGCTTGCCCAGACCGCGCAGCCGCTCCAGGACCTGGGAGGGCGTCTGCCCGTTGAGATCGCGCACCACGCGGTTGTAGGGCAGGATCCGGAGCTGGTCGGAGGGGAAGAGCACCGCCAGAAACCAGTTGTACTCCTCGTCGGCGCGAGGCGAGAGGCTCTTGGCCCTCAGCTCCTTGCCCGCGCGCCACGCGCTCGCGGAGCGATGGTGCCCGTCGGCCACGTAGGCGAGCGGGACTGGGCCGAACGCCCGGGCCAGCGCCCTCGAGTCGGCCACGCACCAGACGGTGTGCTGAACGCCGTCGGGGGCGGTGAAGTCATAGACCGGCGGCGCCGACGTGATCGCCTCGACCAGCCGGTCGATCTCGGCCCGGCTCCGGTAGGTGAGGAATACCGGCTCCGCGTTGGCGTTGAGGGTGAGGACGTGGCGGGTGCGGTCGTCCTCCTTGTCCTGCCGTGTCTTCTCGTGCTTGCGGATGACATCGTGCTCGTAGTCGTCCACGTGCACGCAGCCCACCACTCCGGTCTGGGCGCGGCCGTCCATGATCTGGCGATAGACGAAGAGCCGGGCCTCCGGGTCGCGGAGCAGTGTCCCGTTCGCCAGCAGCTCGTCCAGCGCCTCGCGGGCGCGGCGATAGATCCGCGGGTCGTACTGGTCCACATCCTCCGGCAGGTCGATGTCCGAGCGACCCACGTGCAGGAAGCTGTGGGGATTGCCCCGGGCCAGCTCGGCGGCCTCCCCTCGGTTCACGACGTCGTAGGGGACGGAGGCCACCTGCGCAGCGAGGTCGGGGCGCGGACGGATGGCGCGGAACGGGTTCAGGCGCATGGCGGGCCCTATCCTACCCGGACGCGCGAGCGGGCGTCAAGCCAGCAGCTGATAGCTGATAGCCAGTTAGATCTTCGGCCGCACCAGCCGCTCCACCCCACCGAGCAGCGCGTCGACGCCGAGGGCGAGCAGGGCGGCGGGAATGGCGCCGGAGAGGATCATCCCGGTGTCGGAGAGCGCCAGTCCGGCCGCGATCGGGTCGCCCAGCCCACCGGCGCCGATGAACGCGGCGAGCGTGGCCGTTCCCACGTTGATCACCCCCGCGGTGCGGACGCCGGCCATGATCACGGGGGAGGCGAGCGGAAGCCGGACGTGGCGGAGGATCTGCCCAGGCGTCATGCCGAGGGCGGTCCCGGCGGCGACCGCCTCGGGCGCCGCGTCGCGCACCCCGGTCCAGGTGTTCCGGAGAATGGGATAGAGCGAATAGAGGAAGAGCGCCACGACCGCGGGCAGGACCCCGATGCCAAGCAGCGGGATCATGAAGGCGATGAGGGCGATGCCGGGGATGGTCTGGAGCAGGCCCACGGCGCGCACCGTCGCCTCCGCCCCCCGGGATAAACGCTCCAGGGCGACGCCGAGGGGCACGGCGACGGCGACTGCCGCGGTGAGGGAGAGCGCCACCAGCAGGATGTGCCGCCCCGTCATGCGCAGCAGGTCGCGCCGACGCTCGAACAGATAGCGCGCCAGGCCCTCCTCGCGACGCTCGGCGACCGTCGTCTGCGCAGTGACAGCGGTGAGCCCCAGGTCGGCCAGTGCCCCCGCCGCGACGCGCTCCACCGGCTGGCCCTCGACCTCGAGCCGCCGGTTGAGCCCGCGCATGATGGCCACATCCAGCCGCCCGCTCAGCTCCGTCAGGGCGGCGACCGCCTCGGGCCGCCGCTCGGCGAGGGCGGCGCTCACCAGTGCGGCCGCCTCGTAGGGCGGGAAGAACCGCCGGTCGTCCTCCAGGACCACCAGGTCGTAGCGCGCGATGAGCCCGTCGGTGGAGTAGCCGTCGATCACGTCCACCTCGCCTGCGGCAAGCGCCTGGTACTTCACCGCGGGAAGCAGCGCGCGGACCTCGGCGAAGCGGAGACCGTAAGCCCGGGCGAGGCCCGGCAGACCGTCCGGGCGGCCGATGAAGTCCGCGGTGAGACCGGCCCGAAGCGTCGGGCCCACGCGCGCCAGATCGCTCAGCGTCTCGAGCCGGTGTCGCTTCGCGGTCTCCCGCCGCACCGCGATGGCGTAGGTGTTTTCGAAGCCCAGCGGTGGCAGCCAGCGGACCTGCCAGCGGCTGCGGAACTCGCGGCTGACCCGGTCATACACCTCGCCCGGGTCGGGGCGTGGCGGCTCCCCCAGAATCGCGAGCAGTCCGGTGCCGGTGTACTCGGGGTAGACGTCGATCGCCCCGGTCCGCAGCGCGCCGAACGCGATCTCGGTCGCGCCCAGTCCCGGGCGGCGATCCACGGCGACTCCGCGCGCCTCGAGCAGCTGGGCGAACATCTCGGCCAGGACATACGACTCCCCGAACGGCTTCGACGCGACGACGACAGGCCGCGGGGCCGCGGCCTGGACCGCGAGCAGGATCAGGAGCGCGGGGACGCCCATCAGGCGACCCGGGCCCGCTCGAGCAGCTCGCGCACGTACGGGGTCGCCGGCGCCGCGCGCAGCTCGGCGGCGGGACCCACCTGCTCCAGGCGACCGGCGCGGAGCACGGCCACTCGGTCGGCCAGCAGGAAGGCCTCGGGGAGATCGTGGGTGACGAGCACCGCGGTGTGGCCGAGCTCGCGGCGGATGGCAAGGAACACGGTCTGGAGATCGGCGCGGGTTATCGCGTCGAGCGCGCCGAAGGGCTCGTCCAGCAGCACGACCTCGGGTCCGACCGCGAGCGCCCGCGCGACCGCCACCCGCTGGCGCTGCCCGCCCGACAACTCCCGCGGCCGGCGGTGGCCGTAGCGTGCGGGCTCCAGACCCACCAGCTGCAGGGCGCGCTCGGCGGCCTCGGCCGCGTCGGGCGCGCCGCGCAGCCAGGGTACCAGCGCCACGTTGCGCCCCACCCGCCAGTGCGGAAGCAGCCCGCCATCCTGCGGGACGTAGCCGGTGCGCCGCCGGAGCTCGATCGGATCCAACGTCGCCGCGTCCGCCCCGTCCACCAGGATGCGACCGTCGTCCGGCTGGATCAGCCGGTTGAAGCAGCGCAGGAGCGTGGTCTTGCCGGAGCCGCTCTCGCCGATGACGGCGAGACACTCCCCTCGCCCTACCTCGAGCGAGATCCCATCGAGGGCGACGACCGCGCCGAAGCGCTTGATGACCCGCTCGGCGGCGAGCGCGCTCACCCGCGGCGGGCGACCGGGATCCAGGCGAGGGCGAGCCCCACCTCGGCGGCCGCATCGAGCAGATAGACCGGCGGGATCGTGCGGTTGGAGACGTAGACGACGTCGATGGTCGCCAGCGAGAGGGCGCTGCCGATCGCGAGGAGCGCGACCTCGAAGGGGACCCCACCGCGGCGCCGGGCGACGAGCAGCACCGCGCCGATCACAGTCACCAGGATGCCCACCGTCTTCACCAGCCAGCGATCGGTCTTCGGGCCGGTGACGGCCATGAAGCTGTCGAGATCCACCAGCGCCCAGAGCCCGGTGGCGGCGTAGAAGACACCCTGAACGAGAGCGAGGAGGGATGCGGAGGGAGCCTTCATCTCGTGCAATCTACGAGACCGGTCGTCCGGCGCGAGCGGCGGGCCCCGGAACGGCGTCGGCCGGCGTCACTCGCGGTAACCTGCGCTCTTCCCGTCAGTTCACCGGTCGGCGCCCGGCGAGGTCGGAGGTCGGAATCGCCCTCGAGTTCATGCAGAAAGGTGCACTGACCCCGAGCATGAAATTGGCGTCACTCGCGTGATCCCACGGGCAGCCGCAGAGGACGGATTCATGTACCGGATCGAAGTCGCTCCAGGCGAGGAAACCGTCTTCCGCACCCTGGAAGAGCTGGCGGTGGGCATCCGGAACGGGCTGGTCACGCCGCGCGCCCGGATCTATCACAACGCCTCGCAGAAGTGGCTCCCGATCGGGCTGCACCCGCACTACAAGAAGGCGATGGAGCTGCCCGCCCCGAGCTCCGCCCATCCGAAGGCGCCGACCCCAGTGCCCGCGAAGGCGCCCAGCAAGCCTCGCGTCGAGTCGCACACAGTCGAGCCGAACACAGCGCAACATCCCGCCGAGCCGAAGCCAGCGCCCGTGACGAAGGTCCCCGCGCCGGTCATGTCGCCGGTGGTCGCGATGCAGCAGGAAGTGCTCCGCGATCTCCCTGTCGTCGTGATTCCCGAACCGCTCCCCTGGGCCAGACGGCCTGCCCCCGCCGAGCCCAGCGCGCCCCCGCCCGCGCCAGAGCCGGTCGTTCCGATCGCGCAGCCGGTGCAGTCCCAGCCGACCGCGATCGTCACGTACACGCCGTCGCCGCAGCCCCAGCCCCAGCAGGAGCCCGTCCAGCCGGAGCCTGTCTCGCCCTGGCCGCACTTCGAGCCGATGGAAGACGCGCACACGCGGCCCGCCGTCCGCCGCTCGCGTCGCTCGCGCGGACGTCCGCTGCTCCTGGTCGGCGTCGCCGTCGCGCTGGTATCCGCGGGGCACTTCGTGTTGAGGGCCGCGCCCGTCGCGTCGGCCGATTCGGTCGACGGCACGGAGCCCGAGCAGATCGTCAGCGAGCCGGGCGAGCTCGAGGCGGACCCCGAGGAGCCCGCCGAGCAGGTGGCTCCCACGCCGGCGGCGGTCGCGACGCCGCCGCACGTCACCAGCTCGCCCGCACGGGTCCGGATGACACCCGGTCCGGCGTTCGCCGGATCGGTGCCGGCACCGCCCGGCGCGGACACTGCGACTCCTCGCCCCAAGGCCCCGGTCGCGCCCACGACGACGGCGCCGGCGGACCCTGCCGAGGCACCCTTGATCGCTCCGGCGCCGGTCGAGCTCAAGCTCTCGCTGCCCGATCTCAAGACCGATTCCATCGCGCCCGCCCGCTCCGGCGATACGACGGCGATGAAGAAGATCCTCCGCGCCCTCAACGGATCGAAGCGATAGGAACCCGCCGCACCCTCGACTTGCGTGTGATTCATCCCACAGCGATCGTCCCCCACGGCCGGCAATCTAGAGCGTCGTAAGTCATTGTTTATCAACAAGTTATGTTGATAAACCTGTGGATAATCCCTCCGCGGTGTGGAAAACCCCGCGGTGACCCGGCTTCGTGGGAGGCGGGATGGCAAGAGCGATCTGGAGCGGCTCCATCGCGTTCGGGATGGTCAGCATTCCGGTCAAGCTGTATGGGGCCACCGAGAGCAAGGACATCTCGTTCCACCTGTTGCACGCGACCGACGGGACCCGCCTGAAGCAGCTCCGCTGGTGCCCGACGGACGAGAAGGAAGTCCCCTGGAGCGAGACGGTCCGCGGCTACGAGTACGCCAAGGACCAGTACGTCACGCTCACCGACGAGGACTTCGAGAAGCTCCCCCTGCCGAGCAAGCACACCATCGAGCTCAGCGCGTTCGTGAAGGAAGACGAGATCGATCCGGTGTACTACGAGCGCAGCTATCACCTCGCGCCGGACGAGCGGGCTGAGAAGGCCTACACGCTCCTGATCCGCACACTGGAGAAGAAGGGTCTCACCGCGATCGCGAACATCACCATCCGGAAGAAGGAGCAGCTCTGCGCGCTCCGCCCCAAGGACGGGGCGCTGATGCTGGAGACGCTCTACTACCCCGACGAGATCCGGGCCCAGCCGGAGATGAGCCTCGACAAGGTGAAGATCAGCGATCGCGAGCTGGAGATGGCCTTCGCCCTCATCGACCTCCTGCGCAAGCCGTTCGATCCCGAGGAGTACAAGGATCACTACCGCGAGGCGCTGAATCAGCTGATCGAGGCGAAGCTCGAGGGCCGCGAGGTGGTGGAATCTCCGGCGCCCAAGGAAGCCAAGGTGATCGACCTGGCCGACGCCCTCCGGCGGAGCGTGGAGGCAGCGAAGAAGAGCAAGCCGACGCGTGCGGTGCGGGCACGGGCACGCCCGGCGGCGCGGCGCAGGACTAGGAAGGTCAGCTAGGCGCGTGCCCGCCTCGATCCCCGCTCCCGGTGCCGTGCGCGACGTCGTGAAGCAGCTGGACGCGGCGCGGGAGCGCGCCACGCTCCACGCGGACGGACACGACCTCGCCGTCAGCAACCTCGACAAGGCGCTCTGGCCCGGCACCCCCACACGGAAGCCGTTCACCAAGCGCCACCTGCTGCGCTATCTCGCGCGGGTCTCGCGCTGGATGCTGCCCCATCTCGCCGACCGGCCGCTCTTCGTGACCCGGTTTCCCGGCGGCATCGGCGGGAAGAGCTTCTACCAGAAGCACTGGGACGATCCGCCGGCGTTCGCCCGGACCGTCTCGATCTACTCCAGCCACGGCGACACCGACGGCGACTATCTCGTCTGCGAGAACCTCCCGACGCTCCTCTGGCTGGGCCAGATGGCGAGTCTGGAGCTGCACGCCTGGTACAGCCGCACCGCGCCGGAGCCGGACGCGACTAGCCACGGCCGGCGGTTCACCGGCTCGGAGGAGGCACTGGAGCGCTCGGTGCTCAACTACCCCGACTTCGTCGTGTTCGACCTCGACCCCTACGACTACTCGGGGCGCGAGGCGCGTGGCGCGGAGCCGGAGCTGCACCGACGCGCGTTCAACCGCACCCGGAAGCTCGCGCTCAAGGTGCGCGAGCAGCTGGAGCGACTGGGCCTGTCCACCTACGTGAAGACTTCGGGCCGGACCGGGCTCCACCTCTACCTCCCCATCGTTCGCGATCTCGACTTCGACGCCGCGCGGGAGGTGGCGCAGGCGATCGCGAAGCACGCGCTCCGGGAGCGGCCGCGGGAGGTGACGATCGACTGGGCGGTGGAGCGGCGGCGGGGGAAGATCTTCTTCGACTATAATCAGAACACGCGGGGCAAGTCGCTCGCGGTGCCCTACTCGACGCGCCGCCATCCCACCGCGACCGTCTCCACGCCGGTGCGCTGGGAAGAGCTCGAGCGGATCTATCCCACCGACTTCACCCTGCGCACGGTCCCCGACCGTCTGGAGGCCGGAGGCGACCCCTGGGAGGACATCCTCGAGGCAAAGCAGGACCTCGGCGCCATCCTCGGCGTCGGAGGCGCGGCATGAGCCTCTCGCGCGAGGCGCTGTCTCGGGCGCGCGGGCGGCTCCGCTACCGCACCCAGCCGGGGTGGATCGCACCGATGCTCGCCACGCTGACCGACCGCGCGCCGTCGGGCAGCGGCTGGATCTACGAGCCCAAGCTGGACGGCGTGCGGGTGCTGGCCTACGTGCTGGGCGGATCGGTGCGGCTCTTCTCGCGGAACCGCCGGCAGGTGGAGGGCGGGTATCCGGAGCTGGTCGAGGCACTCTCCCTCGCGGTGCGGGGCGACGCGGTGCTGGACGGCGAGATCGTGGCCATGGATCCCTCAACCGGGCTCTCGTCGTTCGCACGGCTGCAGCAGCGGATACATCTCCGTGACACGAGACGCGTGGCGCGAACCGCCGTCCCGGTCGAGCTGTACCTGTTCGACTGCCTGTTCTACGAGGGCATCGACCTCACCGGGATGCCGCTGCTCGACCGGAAGAAGGTGCTGCGCGACGTCGTGTGGTACGATGGGAAGATCCGCTTCACCCCCTATCGCACCACCGGCTCGGCGGCGATGTACCGCGAGGCCTGCGCCAAGGGCGCGGAGGGGATCATCGCGAAGCGTGCGGAGTCCACCTACGTGAGCCGCCGGACCACCGACTGGCTCAAGATCAAGTGCGTGCAGCAGCAGGAATTCGTGATCGGCGGCTACACCGGGCCACAGGGATCGCGCGAGCACCTCGGCGCCCTGCTCGTGGGCTACTACGACGGCGGGACGCTCCGCTACGCGGGCAAGGTGGGCACCGGCTACGAC
>JBKPGZ010000204.1:0-7087 GCA_046729675.1 Gemmatimonadota bacterium
AGATCGAACCGGCGATCGCACCGCCGAACACGCTGGGCCTCCGGAGCGTCATGTTTACAGTCGAAAGCGTCGACGACACTGTCGCTCGCCTGCGCGCCAACGGCGCCGAACTCGTCGGCGAGGTGGCCCAGTACGAGGACAAGTACAGACTCTGCTACATGCGAGGCCCTGCGGGCATCATCGTCGCGCTGGCCGAGGAACTCTTCTGAAGGGTTCACCGCCTTCGGAGAAACCGGTGGCGCCCTAGGCGCTCCTTCGACTCGATCCGATGGCTCGCAACCATCCTGCTTTCTCGCCTACTTGCGCCGCGGTTTTGTTAGGCGCACTAAGCGGCGAGCACGCGCGATCGCCCCCCACTCCGCGTGAATCTCCGCTCCGCAAGCTCAGCGACGAGCGACCGCCGCGTCGCAGGAGCGCCGGAAGTCCCGCAAGGCACGCACCAGGTGCTCGGGCGCCTCTTCCGGAGCGTACTCGCCGCTGTGGGGGAGGAGGCCGCTCTCCAGCCGCGCCGCGCCCGCGAGCCTGAGACCCGCGACGTACTCCTCGATGTCACGCCCGCCCGCGTCACCGCGGAGGTAGAGAATCGGAGTGTCGATCCGCACCGGCGTCCCATTGTGCTCGGCGTCCTTCGCCAAGGCCCGATACCAGTCGAAGCCGGCCTTCAGCGCCTCTCGTCGGGAGTAGCCCCGAGCGTACGCATCCCGGGAATGGCTCGACAGTGCCTGTGGGTCGGCGGCCATGATGTCGTAGAAGTAGTCGAAATAGGCGCGCTGGTGCCCCGCGACCAGCAGTTCGGGCAGGTCGGGTATGGCGTGGAACGCGAAGTGCCAGATGCGGGGATCGGCGATGACCTTCGACCATGGCTCGATGCCGGGTAGCACCGTGTTCATCACCACCGCGCCGTCCACCCGCGTCCCGTGGTCGCGAGCGCAGGCGAACGCCACCATGCCGCCGACATCGTACCCCGCGACGATGATGGACTTGCCGCCGGCCGCTACGGCTGCCTTCAGGATCAGATCGGCGATGACCGTCTTCTCGCCCGAGGGCGGCTCGCCGACCGAATCGCCGACACCCGGCAGATCGAACGCGAGCGCGTAGAAGTCCCGGCCCAGGTTCTCCAGGACGCCCTCCCACGCCAGGCCGGTCTGCGGCCATCCGTGCAGCACCACTAGGCACGGGTCGTGCTGGTCACCCGCCGAGCGCATGGCGAGCGTGCAATTATCCACCGTGAGTTGCCCCATGATCGACATCTTCCCTCCGGGCGCAGGCCGCCGCTGCCGGCAACGCCACAGGTTAGGGAAGAACCCTCCTCCACAGCGTGAGCCTGGTCACAGTCGAGGGCCCGCGGGGAGGCCATACAAGGACGCGTCACAAATCGCGTTCGCCAGCGTTGCACCACCCTGGCGGTCACGGGCGTGAGGGCATTTGGATTGCGAAGCTGCTCAAAGGAGTCAATATGGACGATCTCCATTTGGAGCACACGCCGGTTGCCAGGACCGGCATGCTCATTCGCCGGCCCGTCGCCGATGTCTTTGAGGCTTTCATCGATCCCGGCATCACGACCAAGTTCTGGTTTACCAGGAGCAGTGGTCGGCTCGAGGCCGGCAAACAGATCACCTGGGAATGGGAGATGTACGATGCATCGACTCGTGTGACGGCGAAAGTCATCGAGCCCAACAAGCGCATCGTCATCGAGTGGGACGGCTACAGTGGCCGCGCTACTGTGGAATGGAAGTTCGCCTCGCATGGGAACAGTGCAACGTTCGTCAGTATCACCGAATCCGGCTGGACGGGAAACGGGGACGAGCTTGTCAAGTACGCGACCAACTCCACCCAAGGATTCACTTGGACGCTTGCGGGTCTCAAAGCGCTGCTGGAGCACAACGTTCGACTGAATCTTGTGGCGGATCGTTTTCCTAGGGGCCCTGGAGAGCCCTACCCCGATGAGTGAGCCCGCCGAACTCGAGCGGCACGCACCACATGCGCCAGGTCCTTTACCGAGTCGCCGCGAGCGTTGACGGGTACATTGCCGGGCCCCGCGGCGAAGTGGATTGGATCGTCCACGACCCCGCGGTGGACTTCGCGAGGATCTACGAGTCCGTCGACACCGTGCTCCTGGGACGGCGCACCTATGAACTCACTCGCCAACCGGGCGCGCCTCCCTGGCCGCAGGGTTGGCAGATCTATGTCTTTTCACGCTCGCTGCCGCCGGAGGAACACCCGGACGTGACGGTCGTGAGAGCCGACGCGGGTGAGCGAGTCGCTGCCCTTCGGGCTCAGGCCGGTCGCGAAATCTGGCTCTTTGGTGGTGGCAGTCTGTTCCGGAGTCTGCTCGGGGCCAAGCAGGTGGACATCGTAGAGGTGCTGGTCATCCCGGTCCTGCTCGGGGGTGGCGTCCCCCTGTTGGAGGCGGGAGCACCGCGGACGCAGTTGGCCCTCGAGCGGGTGGAGAGGTATCCAAGCGGGCTGCTCGGCTTGCGGTACCGGGTCCCCGCCGCTGCCGCCATCTGACCCGCACATGCCGCCGCAACGCGACCTCAGCCGCCGCTGACCCGCAGCATTCCTCTTGACTCCAAGAGGACCACGCCCGATACTCCTCTCGACTTCTAGAACACGGAGGAGAGGCGGACGGTCATGTCGCGTGCGGCCAGGCCCGATGCGCTGCGGGGCAGCATCGATCTCCTCATTCTCAAGGCCCTCTCCCTCGGCCCCACGCACGGCTGGGGGATCGGACTCCGCATCCAGGAGCTCTCCCGCGGACAGCTGGACGCGAACCAGGGGTCGCTCTATCCGGCGCTCCAGCGGCTCGAGCACCGCGGCGACATCGGGAGCGAGTGGCGATCCACCGAGAACAACCGCCGGGCCCGCTACTACACCATCACCCGGGAGGGTCGGCGGGCGCTGGGAGAGGAAGTGGACCGGTGGGAGCGCTTCGCGGCGGCGATCAATCTGGTGCTGGAGGGCGGCTCGTGAGCCGGGTCAGGGGAGTCCTTGCCCGGCTCCGCGCCGTCTTCCGGCCGAGCGATGCCGAAAGTCGCATGGAGGAAGAGTTCCGCTTCCACCTGGACATGGAACAGGCGCGGCTGGTGCGAGACGGGCTGCCGCCGGACGCCGCACGGCGACAGGCACTGGCCACCTTCGGGGGCCTGGACGCGCACCGCGAGACGATGCGCGACGAGCGCGGGGCACGGTGGCTGGACGATCTCGGCGCGGATCTCCGATACGCGCTACGCGCAATGCGGCGGAGTCCCGGCTACGCGCTGGCGGTGGCCCTCACCCTCGGCCTGGGCATCGGGGTGAACGGGATGGTCGTCGGCTACGTGAACGCCCTCCTCTTCCGCCCGATCCCGGCGCGGGCCCCGGACCAGCTCGTCGCCCTGTTCCAGCGGGATACCCGGACGGGGAGGATCGGCGCGCTCGGCTACGAGGATTATCTCGACTATCGCGAGCGCAGCGGAGCGTTCGCGGACCTGGCGGCGATGACGGGCGTGCCGCTCAATGCCGCCATCCCCGGTGCGTCGGGGTCTGTGGCGGGCGACATGCTGTGGGGCGAGACGGTGACCGAGAACTATTTCAGCGTGCTCGGCATGACCCCCGTCGTGGGGCGATTCTTCCAGGCGACCGACGCGCCCCAGGGTGCCAATCCGTTCGTGGTGTTGAGCTACGACTGCTGGCGCCGGCGCTTTCAGGCCGACCGGAACATCGTGGGCCGTGTGGTCCGGCTCAACGGAACCGAGTTCACCATCACCGGCGTGGCGCCGCGAGGGTTCCGCGGCCTGCGCATGTTCGGCTTCTGGCCGGAGATGTGGGTGCCCATCGGCATGCACGCGGTGATCGAGCCCGGCTCGACCGGCAGGCTCCAGGGCCGTGGCGGCGGCGACCTGTTCGTCTTCGGTCGCATGCGGCCGGGCGTCGATCGGGCGCAGAGCGAGGCGGCCGCCGAGCTCTTCGCTCGGCAGCTGGCGGCGTCGTACCCGGCGACGAACGCCGACCTGACCGCCATGCTGATCCCGGCCGGCGTCGGGTTCAACCATCCGGCTTACGTGAAGCCGGGCGTGCTGGTCCTGTCCTCTGCACTGGGGCTGTTCGGGTCCCTGGTCATCCTGGCGATCATCTGCGCCAATCTCGCCAACCTCCAGCTCGCGCGGGCGGCGGCGCGGTCGCGCGAGACGGCGATCAGGCTTTCCCTCGGCTGCTCGCGGGCGCGCCTCACCCGGCAGCTCCTGGTGGAGTCGTCGGTGCTGGCGCTCCCCGGCTGTGCGATCGCCCTGGCGCTGCTCCAGGCCAACCAGGTCACCGAGCGGTATCTGGTGCCCAAGCTGCAGTTCGAGGTGGGGCTGGCGGCGGGCACGGATGAGCGCGTGCTGTCGTTCACCGCCGTGGTAGCGGTCCTGGCCGTGGGGCTGTTCGGCCTGGTGCCGGCACTCAGGGCCTCACGCACGAACGTCGTGCCTCTGCCCGCGAGCGCGGGTACCACATCGTGGTCCGGCGGCCGGCCCACCCGACTCCGCCGGTCACTGGTCGTGACCCAGCTCGCGCTGTCGGTGGTCCTGCTGGTGGGCGGGATGCTCTTCGTGCGGAGCCTGGTGGCCGCGCGGGCGATGGATCTCGGGTTCGATGCTCGCGATCGCGCCATGGTCTCCTTCAACGTAGGCCTGCAGGGGTACGACGAGCGGCGCGGCCGGGCATTTTACGACCAGGTGCTCGCACGGGTCCGGGCGCTCCCCGGCCTCGCCGACGTCGGGCTGGCCCGGCCCGTGCCGTTCGATACCTATAATCAGACCACGGCCTGGTACGTCGGCGCCTTCGCCAATTCCCGGGACGGCACCACGAACATCCCTACCAGCGTCACGTCCGATGGTTTCGTCGCGGCGCTCGGGCTCCGGCTGGAGGACGGTCGAGACTTCACGCCCGGGGATTCCGCGAACGCGCCGCCGGTCATGATCGTCAGCCGGTCGGTCGCGACGAGGCTGTGGCCGGGCCGGGACCCCGTAGGGCAGCAGGTGAGGTACGCGGGAGCGGAGGGACCGCAGGTGACCGTCGTGGGCGTGGTGGACGACGCCAAGTTCGCCGTGATCGGTGACGTCCCCGGCGGTCATCTCTACCTGCCGGTGCGGCAGCACTACCGTGACTGGCAGACTCTCGTGGTCCACACGCGCGGGGACGCCGCCGCCGTGATCCCCCGACTCGAGCAGGTCCTGGCGAGCCTCGACCCCGCCCTTCCGACCTTCGGCAGGACGACGATGGAGGAGGCGGTCGCCGGCGGACTCTCGACTTCGCGCACGGCGGCGACTATCGCGGGGTTCTTCGGCGTGCTCGCGCTCCTGATCGCGTCCCTGGGGCTATACGCGCTGGTCGCCGGCGCGGTCGCCGAACGCACGCGCGAGATCGGCGTGCGAATGGCACTCGGGTCCACGCCGTCTGGCGTCCTCCGGCTCATGATGGGAGAGGGTGCGCGGCTCGGCGCGATCGGGCTCGGCATCGGCCTCGTGGGCGGGTTCGGTGTCGCGCGCGCGATGGGAGGGCTGCTGCTTGGCCTGTCGCCTGGCGACCCCGTGACCTTCGTGGTGGTGCCGGCGACGCTGGGCGTCGTGGTGCTCCTGGCGACCTATTTGCCCGCTCGCAGGGCGGTGAGGCTCGATCCGGTCGCGGCGTTGCGGAGTGAGTAAAAGCCGCCGGTCGCCGCTTACCTCCGGCCCTGGATCGCCGTCCCCAACTCCTTGTAGGCCGACGGGTCTATTTCCCGGAACGGAATCGCCCGGTAGGTGATCCTGCCGTCTGGCCCCACCACGAACAGGTTGCGATTGGTCAGACCGGGATCCTCGGCGAGGGCTCCGTATTGCCGGCCGACGACCGTCGCGCTATCGCTCGCGAACAGGAACGGGTACTCCGAGTCGCGTGCCCAGGAGGCGAGGGCGGTGTCGGCGTCGGCGCTGATGGCGATGAGGACCACGCCTCGGCCGTTCTTGAAGAGCGTCGCGTACTGATCACGGTACGCGTTCATCTGCACCGTTCAGCCGCTGGTCCGGGCCTTGAAGAAGAACGCCAGGACCACCGTCTTCCCCTTGAAGTCGGAGAGACGGACCGGCTTTGCCAGGACGCCGTAGCGGGTGGCTCCGGGCAGACTGAAGTCGGGCGCCACCGCGCCGATCTCGAGTGGAGGTGTGGTGCCCGGTTGGGCGGGCGATTGCTGCGCCGGGAGGACCGCCGGCGTGAGGGCGAGGCTGAGGGCCAGTGAGAGCCGTCGCATGCGCGTTCCCTGTGATAGGCCTGCTGGAATATAGGGCCGAATCGAATCAACGCTCGGCTTGTCGCCGGGCCCGGAGCGGTCATGTCTTTCCACCGTGGGACCAGCGAAGAGGAGGGTCAGGCGCGTGAGCAAGTGGCCAACCGGACTGCTGCTGCTCGGGGCCGTGCTGGGCCCTCCCATCCTGGGGTTCGCGCTCGTTCTCGGGTTGCCATACCCCATGGCGCCGTGACCGACTGGTCGCGTAGGGATTTGGTGGGTGACGGACTTCACATACCCCAACAGGATCGGCCAGCCTATGCGCCCGAACCCGGAATCACTGTATCGGCAGCTCGTCTGCCGGACGCCTTCTCGCGTGCTTGCGGTCGCCCTCATGTTCCTCGCCATCGCGTGCGGTGAGGCGAAGCGCGCCACCCCACTGGATACGACGAATCTCCAACCCGCCGGCGCCACCTCCCCGGCGATCGGCCCTGGAGAGGCGTACCTGCCCGTAGCCGACGGCCGAATCTGGTACAAGAAGACCGGTGCGGGTACCGGCATGCCGGTGATCCTCCTCCACGGGGGACCCGGCTACAACAGCTTCTACCTGAAGTCGCTCGAGGCACTCGGTGACGACCGGCCGGTGATTCGGTATGATCAGTTGGGCGGGGGCAGGTCGGGGCCGATGACGGACACCTCGCAGATGACCATCGCGCATTTCGTGCGGGAGCTCGATTCACTGCGGGCCGCCTTGAGTTACGACCGGGTCCACCTCCTCGGCCATTCCTGGGGCACCATCCTGGGGTTCGAGTACTACCAGGCGCATCCAGACCACGTGGCCAGCCTGACGCTGGCCAGTGC
>JBKPGZ010000205.1:0-3752 GCA_046729675.1 Gemmatimonadota bacterium
GTGACGGCGGACATGGTGCGCGAGGGCGCTGTGGTGATCGATGTCGGCATCAACCGGGTGGACGACGCTTCGCAGGCGAAGGGTTACCGCCTGGTGGGCGACGTGGCCTACGGGCCGGTGGCAGAGAAGGCCAGCTGGATCACTCCGGTGCCGGGCGGCGTGGGACCGATGACGATCGCGATGCTGTTGTCGAATACGCTGCAGGCTTGGCGGCAGATCGAGTCCCGGCGATTGGGGCTGGCTCCGGCTTGACGCGGCGTTCCCAGGGTTAACCACAGAGTCA
Organism: Gemmatimonadota bacterium; assembly: GCA_046729675.1. Taxonomy (GTDB): domain Bacteria; phylum Gemmatimonadota; class Gemmatimonadetes; order Gemmatimonadales; family GWC2-71-9; genus CAVVWJ01. The sequence continues at coordinate 284 of JBKPGZ010000205.1, forward strand.
CGGAGGCCATGGAGGGACACGGAGCCCCGCACGGCCACCAAAACACTTCACCACGAAGGCACGAAGGACACGAAGGACACGAAAAAAAACAGCACAAATGTTGCGGACTCCGATCTTCGGACGTGCCTCCGACCCCCTTCGTGCTTTCGTGGTTAATCTGGTGGGGAAGTGTAGGGCGGCTCCGTGTCCCTCCGTGGCCTCCGTGACTCTGTGGTAAAATGTGGTGGCAGAGGCGGCCGCCGCAGGAGCTCAGCAAGAAAGATGTAGCATCAGAGATGACCCTCTCTTTTCAGCTAAGTATGATCTCCCCCACGGACGACGTGTGGTCCGTTACCCAGCTCGTCACCGCCACCAAGCGGCTCGTGGAGGCGGGGTTCATGCCGGTGTGGATCCGCGGCGAGGTGGTGGGATGCAAGGCGTGGTCGAGCGGGCACTGGTACTTCTCGCTGCGCGACCGGCAGACTCAGGTCCGCTGCTGCATGTGGAGCCGGTACAACCAGGGCCTGGGCGAGCCGCCCAAGGACGGAACCGAGGTCTTCGTCCTCGCCCGGCCGGGGATCTACGAGGCCAAGGGCGAGTTCCAGCTCGCCGTCACCCGGATGATCCCGACGGCCTCCATCGGCGCGGCGCAGCGGGAGCTGGAGCGGGTGAAGGAGGCGCTCCAACGTGACGGGCTCACCGACCCGGCGCGCAAGCGGCCGATCCCCGAGCTTGCCTCGACCGTTGCCGTGGTGACCAGCACCGACGGCGCCGCCCTGCGCGACATCATCACCGTCGTCGGCAAGCGGTGGCCCTGCTGTCGGCTGGTGGTCGTGAACGCGCGGGTCCAGGGAGACGGGTCCGTACGCGCCCTCGTGCGCGCCCTGCAGTTGGTGAACCGCATCCCCGAGGTCGAGCTCTGCATCGTGGGTCGCGGCGGCGGAGGGCGGGAGGATCTGGTCGCGTTCAACAGCGAGGCGGTGTGCCGGGCCCTTGCGGCCGTGCGCGTGCCCACCATCTCCGCGGTGGGCCACGAGACCGACATCTCGCTCACCGATCTGGTGGCCGACGTGCGCGCGCCGACCCCATCGGCCGCCGCCGAGATGGCCGTCTCTGACCGCCGCGAAGTCCTCCGGCAGCTGGACGATCTGGGCGCGCGTCTCGCCGGTGGCCTGGGAAGCCGCACCCGGCTCGCCGCGGAGCGGCTGGCCCGCACCGCCGACCGGCTCCAGGGCGCGGTCGAAGCGAGGCTTCGCCGGGAGCGCCACCGCGCCGACCGGCTGGGAGCGCAGCTCGATGCGCTGAGCCCGCTCCGCATCCTCGACCGTGGCTACGCCGTCCCGGTCGATTCCGACGGCCGCGTCCTCAAGCGCCGGGCGGATTTCCGCCCCAACGCGCCTTTCCGTTTGCGGGTGGCCGACGGCGACGTCGGCGCCCGAGTGGAGCCCGAATGAGCATCGCCCAGGATCTGAACCGGCTGGAGGAGATCGTCCGCAGGCTGGAGGCGGACGACGTGGAGCTGGATGCCGCGCTCGCGCTGTTCGAGGAGGGCGTCGCCCGGCTGCGCGCCGCGCGCGAGCGACTCGCCTCCGCGGAGGTGAAGGTCCAGACTGTGCTCGAAGAGGCCGGGGACCTGAGGCTCACCGACCTCGATGGCTGAGGCCGCGGCACGGTCGGCCACGGACCTCCTGTCCGAGGCCCGCGAGCTGACCGACCGTATCCTGGAGCGCTGGGCCCGGCGGCTCCGGGAGGAGGTGCCCGGCCGCGACGGTGAGGCGCTGGCCTACGCGCTCGCCACGCCGGGCAAGCGGGTCCGTGCCGCGCTCCTCCTCGCCAGCTATCGTGCCGTCGGCGGGGAGTCCGAGGCCGTGGCCGAGGTCGCGGCCGCGGTCGAGACGGTGCACACCTACTCCCTCGTCCACGACGACCTGCCCTGCATGGATGACGACGCGCTCCGGCGCGGCCGACCCACCACCCATGTGGCCTTCGACGTCCCCACCGCGACCCGAGCCGGCTACCTCCTCGTGCCCGTGGCCGCCCGCGTCCTCGCCGCGGGGGCTGGCGCCCTCGCGCTGCCCCCGGGGACGCTGGGGCGGATGGCGGTCGAGCTGTTCCGCTCGGGCGGGATCCAGGGGATGGTGGGCGGGCAGTGGCTGGATCTCGAGGCCGAGGGCCGGACCCTCGCCCTCGCCGACCTGATCGCGGTGCATCGGGGAAAGACCGGGGCCCTCATCCGCGCCTCCTGCACCCTGGGCGCGATCGCCGCCGAGGCGGGACCGGCCGAGGTCGCTGCGCTCACCGAGTACGGCGAGGACATCGGCCTGGCCTTCCAGATCGCGGACGACGTGCTCGACGCGACCGGGACCAGCGAGGAGCTGGGGAAGACGGCGGGCCGCGATGCCCAACTCGCCAAGTCCACGTACGTGAGCGTGATGGGGGTGGACGCGGCGCGGGCGGAGGCCGAACGGCTGGCCCGGCTGGCGGTGGGACACCTTGAGGCGGCCGGGGTCCCGAGCGGGGCACTGGGGGCCCTGGCCGGGTATATTGCAACTCGGAACTCCTGATGTCACCCTGAGCGAAGCGAAGGGGGCCATGCCGCATGGTCTCCTTCGCTTCGCTCAGGATGACAACCCTGCACCCCGAGCCCGACGATGAGCCTGCTCGCGACCATCCACTCTCCCGTCGACCTCAAGCGTCTGAAGCGCGAGCAGCTCCCCCAGCTCGCGCAGGAGATCCGGGACCGCCTGATCGAGTGCTGCTCCATCACCGGCGGCCACATCGGCGCGAGCCTCGGCGTGGTCGAGCTCTCCATTGCGCTGCTCTACGAGTTCGACTCGCCCACCGACAAGATCGTCTGGGACGTGGGACACCAGGCCTACGCGTGGAAGCTGCTCACCGGGCGGAACGACGCGTTCCCGACGCTGCGCCAGCGCGACGGGGTCTCCGGCTTCCTCAAGCGCGGCGAGAGCGAGCACGACCAGTTCGGCGCCGGGCACGCCGGTACGGCGATGTCCGCCGCCCTCGGCATGGCCACCGCGCGGGACCTCAAGGGCGAGCACCACAAGGTGGTGGCCGTCGTGGGCGACGGCGCCCTCACCTGCGGGCTCTCGTACGAGGGAATGAACAACGCGGGCCACTCCGACCGCGACATCATCCTCATCGTGAACGACAACGGGATGTCCATCTCCCCCAACGTCGGGGCCATCAGCAAGACGCTGGGCCGGATCGTGGCCGACCCGCGCACCAATCGGGTCCGCGAGCTGATCAAGGGGATGACCTTCGCGTTGGGCGGGGTGTTCGGCGGGGGCGTGGTGGACTTCGCCAAGAACGTCGAGGAGAGCGTCAAGAACCTGTTCTCCCCCGGCATGCTCTTCGAGGAGCTGGGCTTCCGCTATTTCGGGCCGATCGACGGGCATGATCTTCCGAAGCTCTGCGAGACGCTTCAGTTCGTCGGGGGGTTGCATGGGCCCCGGCTGATCCACGTGATGAC
>JBKPGZ010000206.1:0-11935 GCA_046729675.1 Gemmatimonadota bacterium
CAGGAGGAAGGTGACCGGCTGCTGGCGGAGGTGCACACGGCTCAGCAGAAGCGTCTCGACCGCGCGGCGGATCGCGAAAAGGCCCAGCGGGCCAAGGCCCGCGGGAAGACCAAGACCGTCCGGGCCGTCAAGGCGGTGAAGGCGGTCAAGAAGGTGAAGGTCAAGAAGGCTGCCAAGGCCAGGAAGCGGTAGCGCTCTAGGTCTTGAACTGCTGCATCAGCGCCGTCAGGCGGGTGGCACCCTGAAGCAGGTCGCCCGCCGACGACGCCATCTCCTCGGTGCTCGCGCTCTGCTCCTCGGCGGCCGCGGTCACCTGCTCGCTCGCCGAAGCATGCTCCGTCGCCGCCTGGCTCACCTCCTGGGTACGGACCCCCAGCTCCTCCACGATTCTGCGGTTCGCCACCGCCTCCCGCTCCACTTCGGCCGCTGCGCCGTGCACCTCACGGACGGCGCCCGAGATCTGCTCCAGCGCCCGCGCGGCGGCCGCCGCCACTTCCTCGATACCCTGCACCTTCGCTGAGCCGGTCTCCATGGTGTGGGAGACCTGGCGCACCTGATTGCGGATGAACTGGACCGTCTTCGCGACGTCCTCCGCCGCGGTGGCGCTCGAGTCGGCCAGCCGCCGCACCTCTTCGGCCACGACGGCGAAGCCCCGGCCGTGCTCGCCCGCCCGGGCCGCCTCGATGGCGGCATTCAGTGCCAGCAGGTTGGTCTGGGACGAGATCTGCTTGATCAGATCGATGAAGTCGGTGATCGGCTCGGAGAGCCGGGTGAGCTCCTTGACCTGACCCGCGGAGGTGCGCACCACCTCCTTGACGTCGAGCAGTGTCTGCCCCGCCGCAGCCACGTCGGCCTGGTGGCGCGCCGCCAGCCCCTGGATCCTGCCGCCGAGCTCGCTCACCCGGGTGGCGGCCTGCGCATTGGCCTCCGCGATCTGGCGGAGGCTGTGCAGCAGCGCGTCCGCCTTCTCCATGCCCTTCACCTGCTGCTCGGCGCTGGCGGCGATCTTCACCATCGCGGTGGAGATCTCCCCGCTGCTGGCCGCCAGCTCCTCGCTCATGGCGGAGAAGTCGCTCGCGCTGGTGCCGATGTGGCTCGCCTCACCCACCACCGACACCACCACCGAACGGAGCCTGCCACCCATGTCGTCCATCGCCCGCGAAAGCCGCTCGAGCTCGGTCGGCATCTCGCCCAGGCGGAGCGGCCGGAGATCGCCGGCACCGAAGCGCTCCGCGGCGCCGGTTAGCTGGGTGAGCGGGCGGTCCACCATCCGCACGGTCAGGAGCACGATGGTGAAGCCCACGACCAGGGAGACGAAAAACAGGACCCACAGCATCTGCCGCCGCTGGTCCGCCTGGCGGCCCAGGTCGGCGGCGCGCGCCATGGAGCGGGAGGTGTGCGCCAGGGAGAGCGCCCGCACGTCGCGCAACAGCGTGTCGGAGGGCGAGCGCGCCATCTCCGCGTAGCGGCGCGCCTCGTCGGGCCGTCCCAGGTCGGCGAGCGCGTGCGCCATGCCGTACGCGACCTCGACCTTGGCCTGGTTGTCGGCGATCTGGTTGACGATGTACCGGTCGGCGGTGGTGAGCGAGGCGAGCCCGCGGTAGCGCCGCTGGAGGGCGTAGGCGGAATCGCCCTGCTCCAGCACCCGGAGCCGCAGCTCCTCCGCCGGGCGCACGAGATACTGCTCCGCCGAGCGGATCTCCGAGGCGACCGAGGAGATGAGGCCGTTGCCCAGGTCGGTCGTCTCCAGCAGCAGCGAGAGCTCGTGGTCCACCGACTGGTCCAGCGCCCGGATCGCGTTCACCCCCAGCAGCGCGATGACGAACACCAGCCCGATGAGCAGGACCATCCCGCCCACCACCCGGCTTCGGAGGCTCCGCATCATGGCTGGGGGCCCTGCGCCATCTCGGTGGAGCTGTTGGCCACCTCGATCGCTCCGGCGTGCACCCGGCCGACGTACACGTTCTGGGCCGGTACGTCGCCGACGGCATCGAACGCCACCAGGCCGGTCACCCCCTCGAAGGGCGGTGTCTCCGAGCCCACGCCGGCGAGGGCGCGTCGGACCGCCTGGCGGTCCGTCCCCGCGCGCGCGATCACCTGGCTCAGGAGGTAGATGGCATCATAGGTCGCCGCGGCGGGCTGGTTCGGCATCCCGGCGCCCGGGTACTTGCGTCGATACGCTTCGACGAACTTCCGGTTGGCGCCGGTGGGAATGGTGGGGAAATAGGCCGAAGTGAGGTAGACACCCTCGGCGAGCGCCCCCGCGGCTTCGATCCCCTCCAGTCCATCGCCGCCGACGATGGGGACGGTGATCCCCCGCCGCCTCGCCTGGCGCAGCACTTCCTCCGCTTCGCCTCGGTTGCCGGCCACCACGAGGAACTGAATGTTCCGGTTCCGCGCCATGCGATCGAGGTAGGGTCCGACATCGGGCCGATCGCCGAGATACGGGTCCACCGACTCGAGCCGGCCCCCGAGCCGCTCGAAGTGCTCGACGAACGTCTGCCGGATACCCCGGCCGTACTGGTCGTTCAGATACAGGACCGCACCGCGCTCGAGATTCAGCGTCTGGCGCACCCACTCGGCGAGTACCGCGCCATGCGCCAGGTCGCTGGGGCACACGCGGAAGGTGTGATCGCCGGCGCTGGACACCTCGGGGGACGACGATGAGGGGGAGATGGCGGCCACCGGATTGTCGCCCCCGTTGTATACCGGCGCGGCGGCGAGGGTGGTACCGGAGAAGAGATGGCCGACGACGGCCGAGACATCCGAGTCGTACAGATCGCCGGCGATGAAGACGGCGGAGTCGGGATCGGCGTAGTCGTCGCGCACGACCAGCTCGAGCGGCCGGCCCCCAATTCCCCCGGCGGCGTTGATCTCCTCGGCCGCGAGCTCCGCCGCCAGCTGCATGGGGATGCCGATGGGGTCGCTGAACGATCCGGCCACGCCGATCCGCACCGGACCCCCGCCATCCCGGTGGCAGCCCAGGAGCAGGGTCGCGAAGAGGGCGGGAGCCAAGCAGGGCGCAATTAGCCTGAGCGATCGGGTCGATGCCAAAGCGGGACTCCGGAGCGTAACGTATTTGGGGTCAAGGCCTTAGTCTGGGCGGTCCGGCCGACTGCGGGCTCGAAGTGCAAATTGCGTACTTAGTCCGGGAGGCACATGCGCGACTGGAGTGACCTGGAGCCCGCGGCGGACCTCGATCTCCACGGGCAGTCGGTGCTGGAGGCGGTCGCCAACGCGGAGCGGTTTCTGCGAGCACAGCGCAAGGCGCGTCCAGGTGCGACAGTCAGGATCGTGACTGGCCGTGGTCGAGGCGGCGGTGGCGCGCCGATCAGGACCCGGGTGCGTACCCTGCTCAGGCGGCTGCGGGAGGAGGGGACTGTGGTGCGCGAGTACATGCTGGAGGATACCGAAGGAAGTTTCGTCGTTCGGCTACGATGATCCCCCAGCCCGATCCGCTCCCCAGGCATCGAGCACACGGCCGTCCACCAGGCTCACCGACGCGGTGAGTTCGCCGCGCTCGGTGCGCCAGGTGAGACGGAGCATCCTGCCGCGACGCACCCATTGCAGCATGGACTGTCCGCCCTGGGTGCGCACGGCGACTCGGCCGTAGCGTCGCTCGAGCTCGCGGCGCCAGCCGCCGAGGGCACTGCTGTCCAACGCCGCGGAGAGGGTGATCACGCCGGCGGCACTGTCCATCGCCGAAACCCAGACGTGCACCGGGCCGCTCGCGGAGTCGCGGACGGTCCCTCGGCACTCGGACACCTGCGGATCCCGCTTCGCTCGATCGCAGCGCAGGCGCCCGCCCTGCTGCCGCAGGAGCGCGTCGAGCTCGGCGAGCTGGGCGCCCGCGCGAAATCCGCGGAAATGGAGCGCGGAGGTGTCCTGGGGAGTGGTGCCGGACGCAGTCGCGGGGAGGAAGAGCAAGGCGAGCGCCAGCGAGGTTGCCAGCGGAAGCGTCATGCGCTCAGGGCCTCGCGAGAGATAGACACCCAAAGCCCCCGCTGCTCGCGCGGGGGCTCCGGTGTAGTTCGGCTCTGCGTCGGATCGGGAAAGGCGCGGAGCGCGGGGATTCAGACCTTGCGGACGTTGGAGGCCTGGAGCCCCTTCGGACCCTCGACGACCTCGAACTCCACGTTGTCGCCCTCGGACAGCGAGCGGAAGCCTTCGGCGATGATTGCGGTGTGATGAACGAAGACGTCCTTGCCACCATCCTGCGCGATAAAGCCGAACCCCTTTGCGTCATTGAACCACTTGACCGTGCCCTTCGCCATTGTTGCAACCTCTTGACAGGGGAGCCCGCAGGCTCCGGGGAAACCCCCGGCCCTCGTGGCCGGGTGCAGAAGCCCCAAGAAAAAAGCCGCCCGGACAACAACGTCCGGCCGGCCGACGATGAGTCAAGTACGCAAAGGCGGCACCACGCTACGCATGGTCTAAGGTCATGTACGGATTCGGAATTGTCAATACAGCCGCAGGTGCAGGTGGGCGCCGGGCCGGTCGGGGGGATTCCGCAAGGGCCCATCGAGCCAAGCCTTAGCGCAGCACCACTCCGGCGGCGCGAAGCTCATGATCGAGCAGCCAGCGCTTCTTGGCGAGCCCCCCGCCATAGCCCACCAGGCTGCCGTCCTTGCCCACCACCCGGTGACAGGGAATGAGGATCGCGAGGTGGTTCGCCGCGACCAGCCATCCGATCTGACGAGGATGCAGCGATGTCGCGCGCGCCACGTCGTCGTACGACCGGGTTTCGCCCAGAGGGATCTTGCGTAGGGTCTTGAAGACGGCGACCTGCGCGGGCGACAGGTCGAACCAGCGCTTCAGGTAGTCGGGGTAGGGAAAGGGGCGAGAGGAGCCGGCGAAGTACTCGTCCAGCCAGGTGGTGGTGATCCGGCAGTCCCCTTGCGCGATGTGCAGCTCGGGCACCGCGGCGCGAAGCCGGACGGCCCACTTGATCGTCATCGCGCGATGGGGGAACTCGACCGCCAGCGGGCCGGCCTCACACTCGACCACGGTCAGCGTGCCGATAGGCGAGCTGTAGGACGTCCACTCCACGTGCATGCCGGCTTCCTCTTGCTGATGCCGGAATATACGCCCGGCGTCCGCCTTGTATATTCCCTCGTATGACCTCCCCCCAATCGCTGGTGGTCCGCACCTTCACCGACCGGGCTGAAGGGCTGTCCCACTTCGTGCTGCGCGCGGGTGAAGCACCCCGGCTGCTCGCCTTCGACGACGCTCTCGGCTGCCCCGTGGAGACCGCGCTGGCTGCCCTGGAGTGGACCGGTGCGGTGGGGATCCTGCCCGACGACGACCTCCTCCACGCGGCCCGGCTCACCAGTGAAACCGCCGCGGCGGTGGTCGAGCGGAAGGCGTCCGACGGCCGCCGGTTCGTCTACCTGGGCCCGCGGCTGGATGCTCCGCCGATGGACGTCTTCGAGGGGGCCATCCTCTTCGACGAGCCGGGGGTCAAGGCGGTGGAGTTTTCCCATCGCGCCCACGCTCTGGCGCATTTCCTCCGCGCTACCGCCGGCGCCGGCGCCCTGCTCGCTATGCTGGGCCGCCGGGCCCCCGAGCTGCGGCACCTGCGCCGCTGGCTCGGCCCCATCATTCAGGAGCTGGACGGACCCCGCCCGCTCGTCGCGGGCTGGTTCGCGGCGAGCTCCGCCGGATGTCTCTTCTCGTCGCTCGACCAGGAGATCACCTACCGGTACATCGAGGTGGGACTGGAGTCGTAGACTTTCCACCTGGATCTGTGGATACACATCTCCACAAACCTGTGGACGGAGGCGGTAGCGCGGTGGGCGGGCAGGGGTTAGGAATCCACAAATTCAGTCCACGCCGATGTTGTAACCCGAATAAAATCAGGCACTTGCGCGCTCGGAGGCGATCGGTATCTTAGCCTCACGCGTTTGCATGGACACGCGCTGAGACCCCGAGTCTCGGTGGCGGCCGGCAAGCGGGTCCAGGCGGGATATCAGGGGAGAGTGCCGACGCAACCAAGGGCTCAGGCGCTCGCTGATCCTGGTGATCACCCCGGCTTGGACAGGTGAAGCCAGTCGCGTGCTTCATCCACCCCGATCTTGCGCCTCGGGGTGCAGTGCGAAAGGTCGGTCCGCGACCCGATCCGACTCGCAGCGCTCGAATGGATGAACCAGGTGGGATGGCCATCCGGCCTGGGGATCGATGCCAAGGCCTCACCTCGCCCTCCCAAGCGGCGAAACAGCCAACCGGTGGCAGGTGGGAGAAGAACGGCGGCAGCAATGCTCCGACCTTGGTTAGTCCAATCGTGGGACGGCCGTCTAGCCACGACTAGGCGGCCGTTCTCATTTATTACCTTCTCTCCATGCTTCCGCTCCACGTGATCGTACTGTCCCAGGGTGCCGAGAGACGCGATGCGCTGGTGAGCGCGCTGCGCGGCGCCGGCCACCAGGTCGTGTCAGTGGCTGACGCGCCCGCCGCCGCGGAGGCGATCGGCTCAGCCGGCTTCGATGCGCTGGTGCTCGATCTCGGCTGGCCTGAGCTGGAGCCGGCGCGGCTGCGCGAGGCGGTTGCGCCCGCCACTCCGATCGAGCCCGACAGTCTCGCTGCCGCCGAGCGGCGGCACATCGCGCTCACGCTGCGCTACACCGGCGGAAACCGCCGCCGCGCCGCGCAGCTGCTCGGCATTTCGCGCTCCACGCTGCTGCACAAGGTGCGCAAGTACGACCTCGACGAGCGCTGAGGCTGCCGCCCGGGTGGTCAAGGCACCCGCAGGATCCGGATGCGTCCGAGGCGCGAGACGACCACCGACCGCGTCGCCGAGCCGAGGGTGAGGTTGAAGGTGGCATTGCTGAGCCCGGTGGTGATGCCAAGTGGGGAGAAGGTGAGGTCCCGGGGTGTGCCGGTGATGGCAATGCCTTGCTCCAGCGGGCCGGGACCCAGCCACTGTGGCTGGGCCGCCCCACTCAGGGTGATGCGCAGGCTCCGGTCCGCCACGGAAAGAATTGCCGGGTGTCCACTGGCGATGGCAAGGGTGCGTGCGCGGCGATGGGCGGAGACCAGGGCCTGGGCCGCCTGCTCGATGGCAACCTCTTGTTTCAGTGCAGTGAGGCGGGGCAGTGCAATTCCCAGCAGCAACCCTGCTATGACCAATGCGAGCGCCACCTCTGGCAGCGTGTAGCCGGACTTCATGGCCCCACTTTAGCAGTAGAACCGTCCAGACCGGAATCGGTGGGCTGCAAGCCGGCGCATAATCGCGCGCCCTTGCCCTCCGGGATTCCGGGAGACATACTAGCTGCTCTCACCATCAAGCGCGGGGATCGCAACCTGTACACGCCCCAGCAGCTGTTCGACGAGTTCGGCTCCTCGGCGGATGTCCTGGCGCACGCGCCGTTTCTCGAGCGCGCGCGGATCGAGCGTGAGCACACCCGGGATTTCCCGGCGCGTCTCGCGCTGGGTGCGTACGTGGTCGCCCGGCTGGTGGACCGATTGCTCTCCGGTGTCGAGGGCGTGGAAGCGCAGGAAGGGTTTGCATGGCAGCTCGCGGCGGTGCGGCGTCACCTCGCGGATCTCCCCGGCGACGCGCCCGAGAGCGCGCACCTGCGCGGTATCGCGGATGCCGTCCCCGCCGATCCCACGCCGACTCCTGCACTGCGGCTGTGCCTCACGGCGTACGCGTACTTCCTGGAGCACGAGGCCCGGTTGGAGGAGGCGCTCGACATCCTCGGCCTGGCGAGCCGCGCCCACGGCGCGTCGGTGCCACCGGCCGAGTTCGCCGCCATCGCGCTGTTCGCCGGCCGGCTGAACCGGCTCCTCGCCCGCTGGGCCGCGGCCAACACCTGCTATCAGCGCGCCGAGGACTCGGCGACTTCGGCCGGCGATCTCGTCACCGTGCTGCGGTCTCGGCTGGGTCGCGCGGCGGTGGCGCGAGGGCAGGGCGACCTGCCTCTGTCGCGCAGCATGGCGCACGACGTGGCGAGCCAGGCGCAGCGCGCTTCGCTGCGGGAAGTGGAAGCGATGGCGTGGGCGGACCTCGGGGCCGTGCTCGGGCTGCAGGGCAGCATCGAGGAATCGGTGCAGGCCAAGTACCGCTGCTTCCAGCTCACTGAGGACAACCTCACCCGGATGCGGGTCCTCGGCGACCTGGGGATCAGCCTGCTGCAGCTGAAGGCCTACGCCGGCGCGCGGCTGGCCTTCGAGATCGTGGCCTCGTCCAACACCAGCTTCATCGTCCGCACCAACGCGGTGCTGGAGCTCATGGACCTGGAGTCGGTCGCGGGGAACCGGATGGCCTTCGAGCGCCGGCGCGCGGATGCCGAGGGCAGCCGCGAGCGCATGCCGCCCAGCATGGTGGCGGACTTTCAGTTCAAGACCGGCGTCGGCATGGCGCGGTTCGGCCGCTACCGGCGGGCGCGGGAGTTTCTTACCGCGGGGCTCCAGTTCTCGGAGGAGCACCGCCTGAACGTCTGGTACTTCAAGTTTGAGCGGGAGTTGGAGGCGCTGGAAGGCCTGGAAGCCTCCGAAGCCCGCCAGCCCGAACTCACCGCCCCGACGACCGTCCAGTCACCGGTCGTCGAGGAGGTGGCGGTCGGACTGCGGGAGTATGCCCTGACGGCGAGCTAGTTGTTCGAGCCCTGGTTCTCGAGGTTGTTGGAGCCCTGGTTCTCGAGCATCGCCTGCGGGATATCGGACGGCCCGGTAGCCGCATCGGAACGCCCACAAGCGGTCGTCAACGCGGCAACAATCAGGACCGCGGCCGCGATCAGGCTGGAAGAGCGCCGGGACATGGGGATTCCTCTCAGAGAACGGTTCCGGTCAGGGGATACCGTGAATCTGGGACGCGAAGCATTCCCGATTTAGGGCCCTTTTGCGACAAATAGGGACCGTTTTGCGACATTTGCTCCTGGCAGCCGTCCCACCAGAACGTGTTTTTCGACTCCGGACCCTCGACGCCGACCGGTTCCACTGGGTCTCCGCGAGCAGCTGGCCCGAAGCCGTAGAGACCATCCGCGCCAAGCCGGTGGACATGGCGGTGGTGGACCCCCACCTGGGTGGGGGGGAGCCCCGGCCCCACGGCATCGAGCGGCTTCGGCTCTTCTTCCCCTCGCTCCCCCTTTTGGTCTATACCGATCTGACCCCCGCCAACGCCGGCGTCTTGCTCCAGCTGGGGCGTGCGGGCATCCGGCGGGTCGTGGTCTACCGCTTCGAGGACGCGCCCAGCGCCCTCCGGAGTGCGCTCCTGAGCGAGCTGGAGCAGAGCGCGTCCCAGCAGGTGATGCAGGCGCTCGGCCCGACCCTCCAGGACCTGCCCGATGAGCTGAGGGTCGCTCTCGAGGCCATGCTGCACGCCCCCGGCGACCAGGGGCCGACCGTCACCGCCCTGGCCGACCGCGCCCAGCTCACCCGGCGCACCTGCGAGCGATGGTTTACCAAGGTCGGCCTGCCCTCGCCCCGGGTCGTCATGGTGCTCATCCGGCTGCTCTATGCCCACCGGCTCCTCCTCGATCCTGGCTATACGGTTGAGGACGTAGCGCTCAAGCTGGGATACAGCAAGACCAAGACGCTCCAGATGCACCTGCGGGCGGTGTTCGGGGTGACCGCCGGCGAACTCCGGGTGTCGCTCGGGACCGACGAGGCGCTGGAGATCGTCACCCGGCGCTACTTCGCCCAGCTGGCGAGGGCGGCCTCGTGAAGGCGCGCATCCTGGTGGTGGACGACGAGCCGGCGCTGCGCCGGACCTTGGAGCGTGCCCTCGGCGCCATGGGATACGATGTCGTCTCGGTCGGCGATCCTCTCCTGGTTTACGAGCTGCTGGACGCGGCGGACTACGACCTCGTAGTCCTGGACATCCACCTGCCGCAGCTGTCGGGCGACACCCTGGCCATCGCTCTGCTCCGCCGCTGGCCGCGCCTCACCGAGCGGCTGCTGCTGATGACGGGTGATCCCTGGGCGCTCCGGGCCGACTGGCCCGAAGAGTTGCGCCGTTGCCCGATGCTGGTAAAGCCGTTCACGCTCGACGGGCTGGCGGCGACCGTGCGCGGCGCGCTGGCCCCGCCGCCGCCGCAGGCCCAACGCAAGTCGAACGGCGGATGACGGCCGGACTCACCACCTCCGCTCCAGCCGACCCCCTCACCAGTCTGCGGGAATACCGGGCCCTCGCTCCCTGGGGCCTTCGCGACCTCGCCGCGCTGGCCGCGGGACTGCTCGACGCCTCGGGCGTGGTGCCGGTGAACGCGGCCGCCCGGGCGCGCCCGAGCGAGCGAACCATCCGGTTCTACGTGACCCGGGGCCTGGTGAGCCCGCCGGACGGACGCGGCACGGCGGCGGTGTACTCCTATCGCCACCTGCTCCAGGTGCTCGCCATCAAGCTCCGCCAGATGGAAGGCGCCACCCTCGAGGCGCTGAGCCGCGAGTTCGCCGGGATGACGGGCGACCTGATCGAGCGCCGCGTCGCCAGCGTCCTCGGACCCGCGCTGCCGCGCCCCGACCGCCTGGCGCTGCTGCAGGCGCCGGGGACGGGCCGTGGACGCGTCGGACGAGCGCTGCTCGGATGGCTGGCCCCGGTGGAGGGCGCCGCCGGCGCCTCCACGGCCTGCCGCCGCATCGCCGTCACGCCCGGCATCGAGGTGCTGATCGACGAGCAGCACCCGGTCCTCCGCCTCCACGGCGACGTGGACGCCATCGCCGACGCGCTCCGTCAGGCGCTCGCAGGACTGGTGGCGCCCTAAACCCCTCTCTCAGGACCGATCATGGCCCTCCTCATCCTTCTGGTCATCCTCGCCGTCATCGTGCTCTGGATCATCGCGGCATACAACGGACTCATCGCGCTCAAGAACCAGGTCGCGAACGCGTGGAAACAGATCGACGTCCAACTCAAGCGGCGGCACGACCTGATCCCCAACCTGGTCAACACGGTGAAGGGCGCGATGGACTTCGAGCGCTCCACGCTCGAAGCCGTCATCTCGGCGCGGAACAAGGCGGTGAGCGCGAGCGGCGTGGCGCAGACGGCGAAGGCGGAAGGCGAGCTGACCCAGGCGCTGGGCCGGCTGTTCGCGCTGACCGAGGCCTACCCCGATCTCAAGGCCACGGGCAACGTCGCGCAGCTGCAGGAAGAGCTGACCAGCACGGAGAACAAGATCGGCTTCGCGCGGCAGCTCTACAACGACACCGCCACGCAATACAACACGAAGCAGGCCACCTCCCCGACCATGCTGGTGGCCGGTCTGGCAAAGGCCACGCCGGCGGAGCTCTGGCAGATCGCGGACGACACGGAGCGCGCGGTGCCGGCGGTCGATCTGTCGTCCACCAAACCGACGCCGTGAGCGCGGACGCCAACCTCTTCGCGCAACAGGAAGCCAACCGCCGCCGCTCCACCTGGCTCGTCATCGGCTTCATCGTCTTCTTCGCCTGGGTCGGATTCGGCGGCGATGTGGCCTTCGCGCTCCTGACCGCCGACGCCCCGGCGGGCGCCTACCACCACGTCGTCCCCGTCATCGGGTTGTTCACCACGCTGGTGGCCGGCGGCATCTGCTGGTACTCGTGGCGCTACGGGCCGCGCCAGGTGCTGTGGTCCACCGGCGCCCGCGAGGTGGTCGAGCCCGCCACGCCGGAGGAGCGGCAGCTGGTGAACGTCGTGGAGGAGATGGCAATCGCCTCGGGCCTGCCCCGGCCGCGCGTGTGGATCGTGCCCGACGACGACCCGAACGCGTTCGCGACCGGGCGCGACGCCGCGACCGCGAGCCTCGCGGTGACGGAGGGTCTCCTCCGCACCCTCTCGCGTGATGAGCTGCAGGGGGTCGTGGCCCACGAGATGGCGCACGTGCAGAATCTCGACGTCCGGCTGATGACCCTGCTCGCCGGGATGGTCGGAGCCATCGCGCTGATGTCGGACGGGATGGGACGGATGATCCGGGGCACGCGCCACGTGGGCGGGGGCGGCCGGAGCGGCGGAGGCGGCCGAGGC
>JBKPGZ010000207.1:0-13073 GCA_046729675.1 Gemmatimonadota bacterium
AGCGAGGTCTCGTGGGCTCGGAGATGTGTATAAGAGACAGGTACAACACCCACCGCGGCCCCACGGAGGAGCAGGAGCAGACCTCCACCACCGCGCAATCGGCGGCCCACACCCTCATCCAGAAGTGCAGCCAGCCGGTGGATTCCACTTCCGTTCCGGGCTAGCTTTCCCGCGGTCACAGAACGATCCGCGATTCCGGAGAGTGAGCGAGTGGCGGTTCCGCTGGTACAACTGACCCGCTCGGCGCCGCCCGCGCCGAGCGGTCCCTCCCCCGAAGCCCCGGCGCCGCTGCCGGCGCGCAAGCCATCCTGGCTCAAGGTGAAGGCTCCCGGCGGCCCCAACTACACGCACATCAAGTCCATGATGCGCGAGCTGGGGCTGCACACAGTCTGCGAGGAGGCCCGCTGCCCCAACATCGGCGAATGCTGGGAGCACAAGGCCGCCACGTTCATGATTCTGGGCGACGTCTGCACCCGGAACTGTACCTATTGCGCCGTCTCCCACGGCACGCCGAAGGCGTTCGACCCATTGGAGCCGGTGCGATTGGCGGACGCAGTGGAGCAGATGGGGCTGGAGCACGTGGTGATCACCTCGGTGGACCGCGACGACCTGCCCAACGGCGGCGCAGAGGCGTTCGCCGGCTGCATCACCGAGATCCGGCGGCGGCTGCCGGATACCACGGTCGAGGTGCTCATCCCCGACTTCAAGGGCTCCGAGCGCGCGCTCCGGATCGTGATGGACGCCCGGCCGGACATCCTGAACCACAACCTCGAGACCGCGGAGCGGCTCTACCGTCTGGCCCGGCCCGGCGGGCGCTACAACCGCGCGCTCGAGCTGCTGGGCCGCGCCCGGCGCATGGTGCCCGAGGGGCTCACCAAGTCCGGGATCATCGTGGGCATGGGCGAGGAGTGGGACGAGCTGCTGGTCTGCATGCGCGATCTCAGGCGGAGCGACGTGAACATTCTCACGCTGGGGCAGTACCTCAGGCCGTCGGCGAGCCATCTGCCCGTCGCCCGCTACTACACGCCGGACGAGTTTGCGGAGCTCCGCGACATCGGTCTGCGGATAGGCTTCACCCACGTGCAGGCCAGCCCACTCACACGGTCCTCGTATCACGCCTGGGAGCAGGTGGTCGCCGCCAGAGGCGGCGACCATCCCGAGCCCGAGCACCGCGAAGGCGAGGGACCTCTTCACGTGAAGAGCGCGTAATGGCGACCACAGCCCCGTCCCCTGCCCGCCCGCGGCCCCGCGGCGGTCTGGACCCCAGCCGGGCGGACGTCTACCGCGACTGGCTGCGGCAGATGCTCCTCATCCGCCGCTTCGAGGAGAAGGCGGGCGAGGCCTACAGCCTCGGCAAGATCGGCGGGTTCTGCCACCTCTACATCGGGCAGGAGGCGGTCGCCGTCGGCAGCCTGGCCGCCCTCAACCGTGACGACTACATCACCTGCTCCTACCGCGAGCACGGCCACGCCCTCGCGCGGGGCATGAGCGCCCGCACGGTGATGGCGGAGCTGTTCGGCAAGGCGCCGGGCTGCTCCAAGGGCAAGGGCGGCTCGATGCACCTCTTCGACGCCTCGCTTGGCTTCCTGGGCGGACACGGCATCGTGGGAGGGCACATTCCGCTTTCCACCGGCATGGCGTTCGCCGCGAAGTACCGGAACACCAGCCAGGTAGCCGTCTGCTACTTCGGCGAGGCGGCGGTGAACAACGGCGCCTTCCACGAGGCGCTCAACATGGCCGCCCTGTGGAAGCTACCGGCGATCTACATCTGCGAGAACAACCGCTACGGGATGGGCACCGCGCTGGAGCGCGCCAGCGCCATCTACGACATCTCCGAGCGGGCCTACTCTTACGACATGCCGAACGAGGTGGTAGACGGGCAGGACGTGCTGATCATGCACGCCGCCATGGAGCGTGCGGTGGAGCGGGCACGGACCGACAAGGTGCCCACGCTGCTCGAGGTCCGCACCTATCGCTTCATGGGTCACTCCATGTCCGACCCGATCCACGGCCACTATCGGACCAAGGAAGAGGTCGAGGATCAGCGGAAGCGGGATCCGATCGCCGTCTGGTCCCAGCGCCTCATCGCCGAGGACCTCCTCGACGAGGCAGGCGTCAAGGCGATGGACAAGGAGGTCATTGGGGAGGTGGAGGACGCCTACCAGTTCGCCGACCAGGCGCCGGAGCCGGAGCCGGAGGAGCTGTACCGGGATGTGTATGCGTGATGGCGCGCGGTACGCTGGGAAGAATGTCACCCTGAGCGGAGCGAAGGGGACCATCTCAGTCATGGTCCCCCTCGCTGCGCTCGGGGTGACGACGGGCGCAGAGCCACTGCTATCGAGGAGTGACTGACATGCCCGTCGTCACCTATCGCGATGCCCTGAACCAGGCCCTTCGCGAGGAGATGCAGCGCGATCCCGACGTCTTCCTCATGGGTGAGGAGGTCGGCGTCTACCAGGGCGCCTACAAGGTCAGCCGCGGGCTGCTGGACGAGTTCGGGCCGATGCGGGTGGTGGACACGCCGATCACCGAGCTCGGCTTCGCCGGGGTCGGCGTGGGCGCCGCCATGGTGGGGCTGCGGCCGGTGATCGAGTTCATGACCTGGAACTTCGCCCTCCTCGCCATCGACCAGCTGGTCAACTCCGCCGCCAAGATGCGGTACATGTCGGGTGGGCAGGTAGGCGTGCCGGCCGTCTTCCGCGGCCCCGGCGGCTCGGCCCTCCAGCTCGGCGCCCAGCACTCGCAGGCCTTCGAGAGCTACTACGCGCACATCCCCGGGCTGATCGTGGTCACCCCCGCGACGCCGGCGGACGCCAAGGGACTCCTCAAGAGCGCGATCCGGGACGACAACCCGGTCGTGTTCATCGAAGGCGAGATGCTGTACAACACCAAGGGCGAGGTGCCCGAAGGCGAGCACATCGTGCCGCTCGGCCAGGCAGAGATCAAGCGGAGCGGCGGTGACGTCACCGTGATCTGTCACTCGAAGACCGTAGCGATCGCCCTCAAGGCTGCCGAGCAGCTCGCCGGCGAGGGGATCGAGGCCGAGGTCGTGGATCTCCGCACGATCCGGCCGCTGGACACCGACACGGTGCTGGACTCGGTGGCCCGCACCCACCGGTGCGTGGTCGCGGAGGAGGGTTGGCCCTTCGCCGGGGTCGGCGCTCAGGTGGTGGATACCATCCAGCGGGAAGTCTTCGACGAGCTGGATGCGCCGGTCATCCGGGTCACCGGCGCCGACGTTCCCATGCCGTACAACAAGTTCCTGGAGCGTGCCGCCAAGGTAGATCCGGGAAAGATCGTGGCGGCGGTGAATCAGGTCTTGTACCGGGAAGACGAGGCATGAGCACCAAGGTCGTGATGGAGGCCCTGTCCCCCACCATGGAGGAGGGCCGGCTGGTCGAGTGGAAGAAGCAGGAGGGCGACGCCGTCGCCGTGGGCGACGTGCTCGCGGAGGTGGAGACCGACAAGGCCGTCATGGAGCTGGTGGCCCGCGCGGGCGGCACGCTGCTGAAGCAGGTCATCCCAGCGGGCACCACGGTTCCCGTCTCCGACCTGGTCGCCGTCATCGGCGAGCCCGGGGAGGATGTGGGCAATGTCGGGGCACCACCGAAGAAGCCGGCACCGAAGGCCGCCAAGACCGAGGAGCAGGCGACCCAGCCCGCGCCGGACCGGAACCGGCCCTCGTCGATGCCCGCCGCACCGCCCGCGGAGGCGGTGACCGAAGGCAACGGCCAGCAGCCCGCGCCGAGACCGCCCGCGCAGGCTCCGGCGCGCGGGGCGCCGTCCGGCGGTCGGGTGAAGGCGTCGCCGCTCGCCCGGCGGATGGCGGCCGAGCGCGGAATCGACCTGGCGTCGGTGTCCGGCTCCGGGCCCGAGGGTCGCGTCGTCGCGCGCGACCTCGAAGGCGCAGCTGCCCGGGCACCCGCCGCGCCGGCCGCCGCAGCGCCAGCCGCCCGCTCGCCGGTGCCCGCCGCTCCCCGGATTCCCGCGGGCGTGCCGTATGCCGACGTTCCACTCACCCAGATCCGCAAGACCATCGCGCGCCGCCTCACCCAGTCCATCGGGCCCATCCCCACGTTCTACCTCACCACCGAGGTGGACATGGAGCGCGCGGCAGAGGCGCGCGAGGCGCTGCTGGCCGCCGGGGGCGAGAAGGTGTCGTTCAACGACATCATCATCAAGGCGACCGCGAGGGCCCTCAAGCGGCATCCCGAGTGCAACGCCTGGTGGCAGGACGATCACATCCGCTACTGGAACGAGGTCCACGTCAGCATGGCGGTGGCGATCGAGGACGGGCTGATCACGCCGGTCATCCGCCACACCGACCTCAAGTCGCTGCGGGAGATCGCGGCGGAGTCGCGCGACCTCGCCGGCCGCGCGCGGGAGCGGAGGCTCAAGCCCGAGGAGTACACCGGCGGGACCTTCTCGGTCTCCAACCTGGGCATGCTCGACATCGACGAGTTCACCGCGGTCATCAACCCACCGGAGACCGGCATCCTCGCGGTGGGCCGCATGGTGCCGCAGCCGGTGATCCACGAGGGCGCGGTGGCGATCCGGCGGCGGATGCGGCTCACCATGTCGTGCGACCACCGGGTGATCGACGGCGCGACCGGCGCGAAGTTCCTCCAGACACTCAGGGGGATGCTGGAGAATCCGCTGGCGATGGTGTACTGACGACACATGTCACCTTGAACGAAGTGAAGGGGACCATGGCGGCATGGCCCCCTTCGCTGCGCTCAGGGTGACATTTCCGACATTCCTTACGGGTATTGGGGAGGCATCGAGGTGGCGACCAATTCGTTCGACGTGATCGTGGTGGGCGGTGGGCCGGCCGGGTACGTCTGCGCCATTCGCGCCGCCCAGCTGGGGCTGGCGACCGCTGTGGTCGAGCGGGACAAGCTCGGCGGCGTGTGCGTCAACATCGGCTGCATTCCCACCAAGGCGCTGCTACACAGCGCCT
Organism: Gemmatimonadota bacterium; assembly: GCA_046729675.1. Classification (GTDB taxonomy): domain Bacteria; phylum Gemmatimonadota; class Gemmatimonadetes; order Gemmatimonadales; family GWC2-71-9; genus CAVVWJ01. The sequence goes on from JBKPGZ010000207.1 coordinate 4,961, forward strand.
ACGTCGCCAACCTGGTCGCCCACGACGCCAAGGACCTCGGCATCGAGGTCGGCCCGATGAAGACGAACTACGGCACCGCCATGCTCCGCTCCCGCAAGGTCTCGGAGCAGAACTCCAAGGGCGTCGAGTTCCTGATGAAGAAACACAAGATCACCGTCATCCGGGGCACCGGCGTCCTGGGCAAGAATCGCACGGTGAAGGTTGGCAACGACACCTACGAGGCGAAGAAGGGGGTCGTGATCGCCACCGGATCCCGGGTGAAGGGCATTCCCCAGATCGGCCTGGAGCTCAACAAGACCACGGTCATCAGCTCGGACGAGGCCCTGTTCCTGGAGCAGGCCCCCGCCAGCCTCGCCATCGTGGGCGCGGGCGCGGTCGGGTGCGAGTTCGCGGACGTCTTCAACGCCTTCGGCTCCAAGGTGACGCTGATCGAGGCGTTGCCCCGGATCCTTCCCTTCGAGGACGCCGAGTCTTCCGACGTCCTCACCAAGAGCTACAAGAAGCGGGGGATCACCGTGCTCGCCGGAGCGCAGGTGAAGAAGGCGACGGTGGGCAAGGACAAGGTGAGCCTCGAGGTCGCCGCCGGCGGGAAGACCGAGACGATCGAGGTGGAAAAGGTGTTGATGGCCGCCGGCCGGGCGGTGAACACCGAGTCCATGGGGTTCCAGGAGGCGGGGGTCCAATTGGACCAGCGGGGCTTCGTGAAGGTGAACCTGGAGACGCTGGAGACCACGGCCCCCGGCGTCTACTGCATCGGCGACGTCGCCGGGCCGCCGATGCTGGCCCACAAGGGCAGCCGCGAAGGCGTAGTGGTGGCCGAGCGGATCGCGGGGCACAAGCCGCACCCGGTTCGCTACGACAACGTGCCGAGCGTCACCTACTGCCACCCCGAGGTGGCGAGCATCGGGATGACCGAAGACCAGGCCAAGGAGAAGAAGGTCGACTACCAGGTCGGCCGCTTCCCGTTCAGCGCCAACGGGCGCGCCCGAACCGCCGGCGAGACCGAGGGCTTCGTGAAGATCATCCGCGACAAGAAGTACGGCGAGATCCTGGGCGCGCACATCGTGGGCGGCCACGCCTCGGAGATCATCCACGAGCTGGCGGTGGCCCGGGAAAACGAGTACACGGTGGAAGAAGTGGATCTCGCGATCCACGCCCACCCGACCCTGTCGGAGGCGATCGCCGAGGCGGCGCTCGACTCGATGGGCCGGGTCATGCACATCTGAGATGGACCCGGTCTCGCTGGTCGCTGCGGCGCTTGGCGCCGGCCTATCGGCGGGACTGGCGCTGGTGGGAGCGACGGTGGCCGCGACCGCCGCGCTCCGGCCCCCAGCGGGCACCACCGAGCCGGCGCTCGGCGCACCACTGTACATTCTGCTCTTCGGCACGCTGGGCGGGCTGCTGCTCGCCGGCGTGGTCGCCTGGTGGCTGCTTCGGCCGCTGCAATCCACCTACCGCCGCGGCGGGCTCGCGATGGTGAGCGCGTTCGCCACCGTAGTGCTCATGCAGATCTACCGCCCGCTCGACGCCGCCTTCGGGGTGCCGGCGCTGCTCGGAGGGACGGTCCTCGCCGCCGGGCTGGCGTGGCTCCTCGCCCGGCGGGCGCGACGGATGGCCGCGTCGTGAAGCCGCTCCGGGTCGCGGACCTGGGACTCCGCTCCTACGGCGAGGCGCTGGAGATCCAGCGTGACCTGCGGCGCCGTCGCATCGAGGGCGCGCTCGCGGAAGATGTGCTGCTCCTGGTGGAGCACCCCCCCGTCGTCACGCTCGGGCGGGGCACCCGAACGTCCAGCCTGCCGCTCGCGCCGGAGGCGCTCGGGCGCCGGGGTGTCGAGGTGTTCGAGGTCGAGCGCGGCGGCGACGTCACCCTGCACGCTCCCGGGCAGCTGGTGGGGTATCCCATTCTCGATCTGCGACAGCACCGGCAGGACCTCCACTGGTACCTCCGGACTCTCGAGGATGTCCTGATCCAGGCGCTCGGCGAGCTCCGGATCGAGGCCGACCGCAACCCGGGACGCACCGGCGTGTGGACCGCCGGCCGCAAGATCGCCAGCATCGGCATCCACGTGAAGCAGTGGGTGACCCTCCACGGCTTCGCGCTGAACGTCACCACCGATCTCGACCTGTTCGACCTCATCGTGCCCTGCGGCATTCCGCAGGTCGTGATGACCAGTGTGGCGGCGGAGCTCCTCCGGGAAGGAGACGAGGCGCTCATGCCTTCGGTCAGGGAGAGGGTCGTCGGCTCGTTCTGCGACGTCTTCGAGACGTCGGTCGTCGCGGCTACGGGAACCATCTAAGTCGTGCGGGCGTTCTCGACCCAGCCGCTCCGCCCCATTTCACCACAGAGCCACGGAGACCACAGAGATGCACGGAGCCCCGCACCTCACAACCCCAAAACATTTGTTGGGGTGGCATGAGGCGGCTCTGTGCATCTCTGTGGCTTCCGTGGCTCTGTGGTGAATGGGGTGGGAGGGGGAACCCACAGCAGCATGGCTGAAGCCACGAAACCTCGCCTTCCACCGGGCCAGATCGTCACCCGGAAGTGGCCGGTGCTCCACTACGGCACGGTGCCCACGGTTGACCTCTCGACCTGGCGCTTCAAGGTCCGCGGGACGGTGGAACGGCCGCTCGAGCTCGGATGGGAGGAGCTCAACGCGCTCCCCAAGCGCGAGGTGGCCTGCGACATCCACTGCGTTACCCGCTGGAGCCGTTACGACAACGTTTTCGGCGGGGTGTCGGTGCAGGAGCTGCTGGGCCGCGCCGGAGTCCGCCCCGAAGGCCGTTTCGTCCTGGTCCATGCCGAGCACGGGTTCACGACCAACCTTCCCCTGGAGGACCTCGATCGCCCCGACAACCTCCTCGCCCTCACCCACGACGGCGAGCCGCTGGCCCCGGAGCACGGGGGCCCGGTACGGCTCCTGGTGCCACACCTCTATTTCTGGAAGAGTGCCAAGTGGGTGAAAGGATTCGAAATCCTGGAGGAGGACTACCCCGGATTCTGGGAGCAGAACGGCTATCACATGCGGGGTGACCCCTGGGCGGAGGAGCGCTTCGGGCGCCCCGATCCTGTGAGGATGAGGCGCGGTCCGAGATAATCCCCGCCGCGCTTGCCTTTCCTACCCCACCCGGTTTTTCTGTCTATCATGGCTGAATCACCTCGCCGCCCCGCCCCTCAGACGCAGGCGGAAGAGCGAATCCGGGAGATCCTCCGCGCGGCCGACAGCTGGGCCAGAGAAGCCCCCAAGGCGCTGATGCCGGCGATCCGGGCGGTGTGTATCAGGCTGGCAGAGATGGTCGCGGACCAGCGTCACTACCTGGCCCCGTTGCCCGAGCCGCAGGAGAGCGAGCGGCGGGCGGTGCTCACGATGGTGGCGGACAAGTTGCGGTCGCGGGAAGTGACCGCGGGGGTCGAGGAGCACCTCAAGGGGCTCGAGGAGCTGGAGCTCCGATCCACCGGCTCCTGGGCCACCGTCGCATCGGCCCAGAACGAATGGATCACCACCGCGATCCGCTATCTCGAGAGCTGCGCCGCCAAGCTCCCGCCTGGGGAGCGCCCGGACTCCTACTGGGCCGACGACGTCGTCGCGGGCATCATCGCTTCGGCCCGCGCCCTGATCGGCGTGGATGAGCTGCATGCGCGGACGGAGGCCCGGTACTCCGGTCCCCTGAAGCGGGTGGCGCCGGACGACGAGGAGCTCTAGACCGTCTCCACGGCCTCCGGTTCGGAGTCACCTTCCTGCGGTTGGACCTTTGCGGTCCCCTCCTGACTCGCCTTCCCCGGGGTGCCCCCCCGCTCCGCGAACAGCTCGAAGAACCGTCCGAACACCCGGATCCCGGTCCACAGCTGAGCGAGGTCGAGCTTCTCGTTGGGTGAATGCAGGCCGTCGTCGGGCAGGCCGATCCCGGTGAGAATCACCGGGGCTCCCGCGAGGCCCAGCTCCGGCACGATCGGGATCGAGCCGCCGGAGCGCACCGGCACGGTGCGGCGCCCCACGACCTCCTCGAACGCATCGTCGAGCACGCCGAACGCCGGGTGGTCCACCGAGATCTCCACCGGATCGCCGCCGTGCAGCTGGGTCACGCTCACCTCCGCCCACGGCGGGGCCAGACGGGCCACCGCGCGCTCGAGCTGGCGGGCGACTTTCTCGAGCCGCTGACCCGGGACCAGCCGCAGACTCACTTTCGCCATCGCGTTGGCGGGAATTACGGTCTTCGCGCCGTCGCCCACGAAGCCGCCGCGGATCCCGTGGATCTCCAGGGTGGGCAGCGCCCAGGTCCGCTCCAGCACCGAGTAGTCCTCGAGACCGGTGAGGGCCTGGCCGGTGACCTCGTCGCGGAGGAAGGCCTCCTCGTCGAAGGGGAGCTTGCGCCAGGCCTTCAGCTCCTTCTTCGAGGGCTTCCGCACCGCCTTGTACAGCTTGGGAATCCGGATCTCGCCGTCGGCGCTCTTGAGCCGGCTCAGGATCCGGACCAACGTCTCCAGTGCGTTGGGCGCCACGCCGCCGTATGTCCCGGAGTGGAGGTCCCGCTGCAGGGTGCGGACCGAGATCTCCGCGTAGCAGATCCCGCGCAGCGCGGTGTAGACGGCGGGGAGCCCGGGAGCGAAGAAGGAGCTGTCGGATACGAGCACGGCGTCGGCCCGGGTCCGCTCCGGCTCGGCACGCAGGAGGTCATAGATCACCCGGCCGCCGCACTCCTCCTCCCCCTCGAAGATGAAGTGCACGTTGAGCGGCGGGCGACCGTCCTCGCCCAGCACCGCCTCGTAGGCCTTTAGGAGGCAGAACACCTGTCCCTTGTCATCCGCGGCCCCGCGGGCGTACAGCCTGCCGTCACGGACCGTCGGTACGAACGGCGGGGACTCCCATTCCTCGAGCGGATCGGGCGGCTGGACGTCGTAGTGGCCGTAGATGAGGAGCGTCGGTCGTCCCGGCACGGTGGGGCCCTCGGCCCATACCACGGGATGCCCCGCCCCCTCGATCAGATCCACGACGGGGCAGCCGAGCCGGGTGAGCTCGGTGCGGAGCCATTCCGCCGCGCGGCGAGTGTCGGCCTCGTGGACGGAGAGTGTGCTCACGCTCGGGTTGGAGAGGAAGTCGGACAGCTCCTGGAGCAGCCGCGGCTGCTCTCGATCGACGAAGGCGAGATCCATGGTAACGCACCCGGGTTGCGGTCGGCGGTGACGATGGGCGGCAGGAAAAGTATACGTCGCGGCGCCGTCGGCGCGAGGCCGGCCGTGAGCCATCTCACGGCGGAGGCACCGTCTCCGGACCTAGCCTCGGGCTGCTGATTCGCCCGAATCCCTGCGCCCGCGGCGGAGCGTGAGCTCATAGGAGTGGAGGAAGGATGCAGCATTTATCAGGCAGGCGCGTACTCGCCCTCGTCGCGGCGCTCACGCTGGGGCCGGCCGGCGCCACCCGTGCGCAGGATACCACCGACATGGGCCGCGCGCCGATGGACACCACGCAGCCGGCCGCCGGCGCCATCGATACCGCTGGAACGGATACCTCGGCGGTACGCGACACGGCCGATACCTCGGCCGTGCAGAACCCGCCGGGATATCGCGGCATGGAGCGGGACACGACGATGTTCCCGCCCAAGCGCTCCGGGGAGGACAGCACGCAGTAGTTTTCGTTGTCACCTTGAACGAAATGAAGGAGACCATATCGAGCATGGCCCCCTTCGCGGAGTTTACCCTGAGCGCAGCGAAGGGCTCAGGGTGACAAGATCATGTCGTTCAGCGTGACAGTGTCGTCGTACTTGCCGTATCCCCCATCGCCCGCTCCAGCCGCACGAACGCCGTGTCCCCCTCCGCCCCCCGCGTCAGGTCCTCCAGCCCCCGCACGCTCTCGCGCACGTCGTGGCCGTGTCGCTCGAACCAGAGGTCGAAGAGATCGAGCCGCGTCCGGTAGATCGTCGCCCCGATGAGGCGCGCGTTGTTGATCGGGCGCTCGGGGAGTGTTCCCAGGCGATAGCTGCGAAGCCGAGCACTCACCGGTCCGAGGAGCTGTGCCCTTGCCCAGGCTGCCGCGTCCGCCCGTCCCGCGGCCAGCGCCACGGAGTCCGGCTTGGTGGCATACAGCGAGTCGAGCCGCGCGATCAGGTCGGCGTAGAACTCACCCAGCACCATCTCGTCGTTCAGCCGATCGGCCGCCTGACGGGCGTTGGTCGTGTCCGAGCGCCCCGCAAAGAAGGACTCGGCCGAGCGATACCCGATGAACTGCGCGAAGCTCTCGTTGAACGGCGTGGCGCTCTTCACGTACAGGGTGTTATGGGCGATCTCGTGAAAGACGGTCGCCGCCAGCTCCACCGAGTCGCGGGTGAGCGCGGTCGAGAGCAGCGGGTCGTTGAACCATCCCAGGGTCGAGAACGCCGCCGAAGGGCGGAGATAGACGTCGTACCCCTGGGCCTCGAGCCGGTCGGCCTCCCGCCGCGCGGCGTTGAAATCGAAGAACCCCTTGTAGGGAATCCGGCCCACGATCGGGTACTTCCAGGTGTAGGGGCAGATACAGTCCTTGGGCGCCGCCTGGAGCACCAGCAGTAGCGTATCCCGGCCCACATCCGAGTAGGTGGTGTACGTCTCCTTCGCCTCCAGGCCCATCGAGGCGGCGTAGTCCCGGCTCTCCAGCACCAGGCGCAGAGCATGGCGTACCGCCGGGTCGGTGCGACGGTCGGCCACCAGCTCGGCGATCGGCTCGCGGTTCTGGAGGATGCTGATCTCCTCGAGCCCCGCGCGGGTGACGTAGCGGACGTCGTCGCTGGCGAGGTAGGCCGTGCCGTAGCCCGCGAAAATAGTGGCGACAACGATGAGGAAGACCATGCGTTTCACCGGGGGAGACAGGTCACCGGGCATGCTCCGGGTCGGCGGATCCGGGAGGGACAAGAATTTGGCAAGATAAGGAGCGACAACGGGTTTTGACAATCGCACGACCTGCCGATAGCTTCTCCGGGTGTCCGAGAACAACTGGCTGTCGGCGGTGCGGTTCGGTCCCGATGGGCTGGTCCCGGTAGTCGCCCAGGAGCGGAGGTCCGGGGACGTCCTGATGGTGGCCTACGCCGACCGCGAGGCCCTGGAGCGCACTTTCGCCACGGGTCTGGCCCACTATTTCAGTCGCTCCCGGAAATCCCTCTGGCGCAAGGGCGAGACCTCCGGCCACGAGCAGCGCGTGGCGGAGATCCGGCTGGATTGCGACGGCGACACCGTCCTTTACCGGGTGGAGCAGTCCGGGCCGGCCTGCCACACCGGCGCCCGCACCTGCTTCTCGTCGGCCGTCGCTGGCGGGAACGGGCACGCGCCCCGGTTGGAGGAGGGACAGGACCCCGGCGGGCACCTGCTGAGCCGCTTGGCGGGCGTCATCGATGCCCGGGCTTCCGAGCGGCCCGAGGGGTCCTACACCGCCCGGCTGCTGGATGCCGGGATCCCCGCGGTCTCGCAGAAGCTTGGGGAAGAGGCGATCGAGCTGGTGGTCGCCGCCAACGCGCAGGACGATGCCCGAGTCGCCGCCGAATCGGCGGACCTGCTGTATCACCTGCTGGTGTTGCTGAAGTCGCGCGGTGTCCCGCTGGACGCCGTCCTGCGCGAGCTCGAGAACAGAAGCCGGTGAGCCGCTAGCCCTCGATGCCTTTCGTCCATCTCCACACCCACAGCGAGTATTCGCTCCTCGACGGGGCCAACCGCGTTCCCGAGCTGGTGGCCCACGTCAAGAAGCTGGGCATGAACGCGGTCGCCATCACCGACCACGGCAACCTCTACGGCGCCATCGAGTTCTACCGCGAGTGCAAGGCCGCGGGCCTCAACCCCATCCTCGGCTACGAGGCCTACGTCGCCCCCAACAAGCGCACCGACCGCGAGCCGCGCCGCGCCAACAGCGACTCCGACGACGCCATCTACCACCACCTGACCCTGCTCGCCCAGAACGCCACCGGCTTCAAGAACCTCATCAAGATGTCGTCGCTGGCCTTCCTGGAGGGCTACCACTACAAGCCGCGCATCGACAAGGAACTGCTCGCCGCCCACTGCGAGGGCCTGACCTGCCTGAGCGGCTGCGCCGCCGCCGAGTTCAGCGATTACATCCTCAAGGACCGCCTGGACGAGGCGGTCCAGATCGCCCAGTGG
>JBKPGZ010000208.1:0-14201 GCA_046729675.1 Gemmatimonadota bacterium
CCGCGCCGAACGCGGAGGTGCGCCAGATCATGGAGCGCCTGAACTACGCCCGGAATGAGGCGGCGCGCGGCTACCTGGACGGCAAGCTGGACGCGACCGCGGCCCGGGAGATGATGCAGCGCACCTGGCTGATGGCCCCCGACGCTGCGGCCAAGACCCTTCGGTTCATCGACACCTACCGGAGCTACGTCATCAACTACAACCTGGGGCGAGACCTGGTGGCGGACTGGGTCCAGCGGACCGCCGGTGACTCCGAGGAGGCCCGTTGGCGGGCCTTCGGGGCCCTCCTGTCCGGACCCCACCTGCCGCGGGACTTGTACTGATGTCGAGCGCCGGCCGTCTGCTCCGACTTCTCCATGGAGGCGGCAATGACGCCGCCCGACAGAGGAGAACGACACGATGCGATACATGCTGATGATGCACGTGCCCCGCGGCACCGGTGAGTACCAGGTCAGCGACTGGGCACCCCAGGACCTCAAGGCGCACATCGACTTCATGGGGCGGCTCAACCGGGAGCTCACCGAGAAGGGGGAGCTCGTGGCCGGCGAGGGGCTCACCCCGCCGGGGCGGGCCCGAGTGGTACGGGTGAAGAAGGACGGAACGCCGGCGGTGACCGATGGGCCGTTTCCCGAGGCCAAGGAGTTCCTCGCCGGGTTCTGGATCGTGGAGGTGGATCGCGCCGAGCGGGCCTACGAGATCGCGGCGAAGGTTTCCTCCGCGCCTGGACCGGGCGGCACCCCGCTCGTCATCCCGGTCGAGGTGCGACAGGTGATGAGCGGCCCGCCGGAGGTGTGACGGGCTCGCCGGCCGACAGCGGCGTCGGGTCCCTGTTGCGCGAGCTCGCGCCGCAGGTGCTCGGCGCCGTCGCGCGTCGGAGCGAGGACTTCGGCGCGGCGGAAGACGCGGTGCAGGAGGCGCTGATCGCGGCCACGAGCCGATGGCCCGACGAGGGACTGCCCCGCAATCCCCGCGGCTGGCTCTACCACGTCGCGCTTCGCCGGCTTACCGACCAGGTGCGGAGCGAGGTGGCCCGGCGAAGGCGGGAGGATGCCGTCGCCAGCGAAGTCTGGGCCGAGTGGGCCTTCGTGCCGCCGCCCGACGCCGATCCCGCCGTGGACCAGGACGACACCCTCACCCTGCTCTTCATGTGCTCCCACCCCGCCCTCACGCCGCCCTCCGCGATAGCGCTCACCCTGCGCGCCGTCGGCGGCCTCACCACCGCGGAGATCGCGAGCGCGTTCCTGGTACCCGAGGCCACGATGGCCCAGCGGATCAGCCGCGCCAAGCAGAGCATCAAGTCCTCCGGCGTGCCCTTCAGCCTTCCGGATGAGCAGGAGCGCGACGCTCGGCTGGCGCAGGTGCTCCAGGTGCTCTACCTCATCTTCAACGAGGGGTACACCTCCAGCGCCGGCCCGCACCTGCACCGGGTGGACCTCTCCGGTGAGGCCATTCGTCTCGGCCGATTGCTGCGCGCGCTGCTGCCTGTCGATCGCGAGGTGGCCGGCCTCCTCGCGCTGATGCTGCTGACAGACGCGCGCCGCACGGCACGAACCGGGCCGATGGGGGAGCTGATCCCGCTCGACGAGCAGGACCGTTCGCTCTGGGATCGCAATCTGATCGCAGAGGGGATAGCCCTCGTGAACGAAGCTCTCACCGGAGGTCCGGGCTGGTACGCGATCCAGGCGGCCATCGCGGCCGTGCACGACGAGGCGTCGAGTGCGGAGCACACCGACTGGCCGCAGATCCTGGCCCTGTACGACGTGCTCAAGGGCATCTCGGACAACCCGATGGTCGCACTGAATCACGCCATCGCGGCGGCGATGGTGCAGGGTCCGTCCGCGGGCCTCGAGCTGCTCGATACCCTGGACCGGGATAAGCGTCTGGCGGGTCACTACCGGCTCGATGCGGTGCGCGGTCACCTGCTGGAGCGCGCGGGCGACCGGGCTGGCGCGATGGCGCACTACCGGGCGGCCGCGGAGGGAACTGCAAGCCTGCCCGAGCGGAACTATCTGCTCACCAAGGCGGCGCGCCTCGCCGCCGCCCCGAACTCCTGAGAACAAAACGCCCGGCCGGTGCCGTGCACCGCCGGGTCGCCAGTCGAAGCAGAGTTGATCACCCAGGCTGCTTCAGCCCTGGGGCCCCGAAGGGCTATGTCCCGCGTCGCGCCGGCTTACTTGCCGAGCTTGACGACGTTCGAGGCGGCCGGGCCCTTGGCGCCCGGAACCACGTCGAACTCCACCTTCTCGCCCTCGGCGAGGCTCTTGAAGCCCTGGCCCGAGATGGCCGTGTGGTGGACGAAGCAGTCCTTCTCGCCGTTCTCCGGGGTGATGAACCCGAAGCCCTTGGCGTCGTTGAACCACTTCACGGTACCGATGGTACGCATGCTGAGTCTTCCTTTGTGGTGCTCGTAATCGGAACTCGGCATTCGCTCGCGTACCGACTACCAGTGTTCGTGACCAATCGCCCTCACGCCGGGCTGCGACGTCCCCAACGAAAAGGGCCCTGCGACTTACCAGGGCCCCTCAGCTCCTTGGATTTCTCATCGCGCCTCGCGGCGCGTACATCGCAGCCGGAACTATAGCCAGTACGAGCCTCGATCTCAAGGGGTCTGCTCGAGACTGCCGCGCGGCGGCAAGGCCACTAGTCTTCGGAGCAAGCCACAGCGCTGGAGCGATCCCATGCACACCGGTCAGGAAATTCCTCCTCGTCCACCCTGGTCGCCCGTACCGCCGCCGCTGCCTCCGCAGTCCCCCGTCGAGCCGCCGGTGATACCGGTGGAATCGCGCTGGGAGTACCGCGAGATCGTGCGGGATCCTGCCACCGGACTCATGAGCACCGGCGAGCTGGACGCGCTTGGCGCGGAGCACTGGGAGCTCGCGGGGGTCGTCGCGGCAGCCGACGGCGTCCACTTCTACTTCAAGCGGGAACGACACCGCTAGCCCGTGCGCGTTCGCTGGCCGGTCTGGAGCGCGCTAGGGGCCGTCGTTGCCGGCGCCGGGGTGCTGCTGGTCGGGCCGCCCGTCTGGCTGGTGGATCGTCTGGCCGCCACGTTCCCCGGCTGCCTCTATCGGGTCAAGACACACCAGCGGCTGGTCGCGCTGACGCTGGACGACGGGCCGGACGAGCACACCACTCCGCTGATCCTGGCGGAGCTCAGGCGACACGCAGCGCGGGCCACCTTCTTCCTGCTCGGTGAGCGAGTCCCGGGGCGCGAGGCGCTGGTTCGTCGCCTGGTCGAAGAAGGCCACGAGCTCGGCAACCACTTCATGCACGACCGTCCCGCCATTCGGCTCGGCGCGGAGGAGCTGGCGCGGGACCTCGATCAGTCGCACGCGATGCTCACGCCCTTCGCGCGGGTGCGGTGGGCACGGCCGGGCTCCGGCCGGTACTCCCGCGAGACCGTCACCGCGATGTCGCGCAAGGGCTACGACTGTGCGCTCGGCTCGGTGTATCCGTACGACGCCACCATTCCGTCGAGCGCGTTTGCCGGCCGCTACATCCTGCGCAACGTGCGGCCCGGCGCCGTCATCGTGATGCACGACGGCGGTGGGAGGGGACGGCGCAGCGCGCGAACCCTCGGCACCGTGCTTCCCGAGCTGCGGCGCCGCGGGTACCGCGTGGTCGCGCTGAGCGAGCTTGCTCTTGCGGCGAGCGGCCCTCCGCTGCATCGTGGAAGCACGGGCGGCGGTCCACGCCCAACCTCGACGACCCTCCCCCAGCGGGGGTCCTGGTGAGGCAAAGGGGGGCATACTCCCGGACTGGCATCGCGAGTTCCTTTGCGTCGCCGCGAGGCGCGCTGCTGGGGGGTGTGCCCGTGGCCTGACCAGAGGAACCCTTCGATGCCGACCGACAAGGACTTCAAGCGCCTCGTGCGCTCCCGCATGCGCAAGACGGGCGAGGCCTACACCACCGCCCGCGCTCATCTCCTCAAGCAGAGGCCCCAGCCAGCACCCCCCGCCGCCGCGCCGCGCCCGTCGCGCGCGCCGAGTTACGAGCAGCTCGCCGGAATCAAGGACGCCACGATCAAGGCAAGGACCGGCTGCGACTGGGAGCGCTGGGTCTGGGTGCTCGACCAGGCCGGCGCCCAGGAGTGGTCCCACCGCGGCATCGCGGACCACGTCCGCCGCCACTACAAGACGCCGATGTGGTGGACCCAGGCGGTCACGGTCGGCTACGAGCGCATCAAGGGGTTGCGCGCGGTGGGACAGCGCAGGAACGGCCAGTATGAGGCGGGCAAGAGCAAGACGCTCGCCGCGCCTGCCGCCCGGGTCTACCGCGCCTTCCGGGACGCGCGCACCCGGCGGCGCTGGCTGGGCGACGTGAGCCTCACCGTGCGCACGGCGATCCCCAACAAGTCCATGCGGATCACCTGGCCCGACGGCACCAACGTGGAGTGGTACTTCATCCCTCGGGGCGACGCCAAGTGCCAGGTGGCGGTGCAGCACGGCAAGCTTCCCGACCGCGAGGCCGCGGACCGCGTGAAGACCTGGTGGGGCGAGCGCCTGAGCGAGCTCGACCGGCTGCTGACCCGGCCCGGCGGCCGCTAGTCGCGCAGCTTCCGGCGCACCGCCGGACTGCTGAACTCCTTCACCGCCTGTCTGCCGATCCATTGCGCCGCCGGCTGGTCGAATCCGACCAGCCGGCGTGCCGGCTCCGACGCGCCGCGTTGAGCGTCAAGACGTCGGCCTAGGGCTTTGCGATTCCCTCCTGGTCTGTTCTCATTGGGTTCAGCATGCGTACCCGGGGAGGAGCGTTCGGCAATGGTCTCGGCACAGGAAGCGCTCGAGCGGCTGCGGGAGGGGAATCGGCGATTCGTCGCTAACATCCACAGGGGCAACGGCTTCCCCGGCCAGGCCCGGCCCGCCGACGTGGCCACCAGCCAGCAGCCCTTCGCCATCGTGCTCGGCTGCTCCGACTCGAGGGTCCCGGCGGAGATCGTCTTCGACCAGGGACTGGGCGATCTGTTCGTGATCCGGGTGGCGGGAAACATCGTCGCCCCCTCGCAAGTGGGAAGCGTGGAGTTCGCCGCCACCCGTTTCTCCACCCGACTGGTCGTGGTGCTGGGCCACTCTCAGTGCGGCGCCATCCTGGCGACCCTGGAGGAGCTCCGCCGGCCGCGCGAGGACCAGTCTCGCAATCTCCGCGCGATCGTGGACCGGGTGCGCCCCTCGGTGGAGGCGCTGCTGGCGACTGAGCTCCGGCACGACTTCGGCGCCCTGGTGCGCGAGGGGGTGCGGGCCAACATCCGGGCCTCGGCGAACCACCTCAGGCACGGCAGTCAAATCCTGGAGCAGCTCATTCAGGACGAGGGACTTCGGGTGGTGGGGGCCGAGTACAGCCTGGAGACTGGGGTGGTTGAGTTCCTGGAGGGGGTGTCTTGACGGCTTGCGGGGTCTGAGACGGGGGGTAGACTATCCCGACGGGAGCCTGGCTCCCGCCCCCTGTCTGGAGAAACCGATGCCGACCCCGCCGACCGGCACGATACTCCTCGTGGACGACGAGGACGGTATTCGTGTCACGCTCCGCCGCCAGCTGGTTGCGCACGGACACACCGTGCTCGAGGCGAGTCACGGAGCCGAAGCGATCGCGGTGGTCCGCATGCGGCGGGGGAACCTCGACCTGGTGCTCTCGGATGTGGTCATGCCGGAGATGAACGGAACCGAGCTGGCGGCGACTCTGGTTCGGGACTATCCCGGGCTCCCGGTGATCCTCATGTCGGCCTACGCTCCGGCGGGGCTCACCCAGGTCGGCGCCGAGGGCCATAAGGTCCCGGTGCTCCAGAAGCCGTTCGCCTCAGGACAGCTCGAGGAGCTGATTCAGGTGTCGCTGGAGATGCAGGGTCGGCGCCGACGGGAGCCCCGGCCGACCGCCACGCTCTGATTCAGCCCCACCGCCGCCTGGGGGCGTTTCCGCTCAGCGCCGGGCCGCGGGCTCCATCTCTCCAGCATGGCGCCGGGCGACCTCCGCGAGCGCAGCCCAGTCCCGTTCCCCGTCGCCCTGGGCGATGGCCTCGAGCAAGTGGTCCCGCAGCAGGCTGGCGACCGGCAGCGGAGTCCGCGCCGACTCGCCCGCCGCCAGCGCCAGCCGCACGTCCTTCAGGCCGAGCTCCAGCCGGAACCCGGCCGGCTCGTAGCGCCGGTCGGCGATCAGCGCCCCGTAGTTCCGGTACACCGGCGCGGCGAACAACGTGTTGCCGAGGATCTCCAGCAGCGCGGCCGGCCGCACCCCATACCGCTCCGCCATCACCACCGCCTCCCCCATGCACTCGATCGCGGCCGCGATGAGGAAGTTGCCGGCCAGCTTGGCCGCGGAGGCCTCCCGCGGCTCCTCACCGAGCCGCCAGGTCCGCTGGCCCATGACATCGAGCAGTGGTTGCACCCGGTCCAGCGCCGTTCCGTCCCCCGCTGCCACGATGTTGAGCTGGCGTGCGGCCGCCGCCTCCGGCCGGCCGAAGACCGGTGCGGCGATGTAGTACAGCCCCCGCCGCCGGTGCTCCTCGGTCAGCTCCTCCGTCAGCGCGACGGAGATCGTGGCCATGCTCACGTGGATGCCGCCGCGGGGGGCCCGGTCCAGCATGCCCGAGCCGAGGATCACGTCCCGCACCGCCGTGTCGTCGGCCAGCATCGAGATCAGGACTTCGCGGAACGTCTCGCGTGGCTCCGCCACCGCCTCCGCACCCTTCCGTGCCAGTTCCTCGGCCTTCGAACGCGAGCGATTCCACACCCGCAACCGATGCCCCGCCTCGATCAGATTGGCCGCCATGGGACCGCCCATGGCGCCGAGCCCGATGAACCCAGCGTTCAACGCCGCACCACGAGGCGGTTGTGTACCAGGCGCACGCCCGAGATCGATTCGGTCAGCTCCTCGGCGAGATGCTTGGCATCGGGATGCTCGACCTCGCCGCTGAGTGTGACTGCCCCGCCTTCGACCACGACCTCGATGTCGGTGGAGTCGAGCTCGGGATCGGAGGTGAGGATCTCATGGATCTCCTGCGCCAGGCTTTCGTCCGACTTCCGCCGCAGGCGAGGTCCGCCCGGGCCCTCGTTGATCCCGCGCGGCTCCTGCCGTCGCTCCGGCCCCACCCACGCTTCCCTGGGGCCGTCCACTTCCGGATCCGCACTTCGGGAGGCGTTCTTCTTCCGTGGCATCGATCTGTTCCTCCTTCCCGGCGTCGTGGGGACCGCGGGCCGTTTGACGTCGCAAGCTCACGAGGGGTACGGGCGAAACTGCGAGCCGGGCTACGTCTGCGCAACTCCCAATTTCCGACGCGCGGGCGCCGCCGCCGGTTGCAAGGACCGGCGGACGGCGCGTTCGTGGTCGCTGCAGGTGGGAAGTGAGGTGATGCGGGGAAGGATGGAGGACCTGCCCGCCGGCGAACGCCTGGGCCGCAGGCGCCGCCGACGAGCCACCTCCGCAGCTACGAACTCCCTATTGCCGAATAGCCACGAAGGCGAAGACTGCCGGGGCCTCGTGGGCCCGCGGTGCTCCCACACCGTAGTGCCGCGGTTGGCGGGGGGCGCGCCGGATCCGGACTCCGAATCCTCGTCGGGTGTACGGTGTTGCAGCGATGGACGCTCACTCCACTCGGTGCGGACGAAACACCATGTCCCACACCGGCGCCCACGTCCTGCCTCCGTCCGTCGAGCGGTCGGCCTTGTGACGCACGTTCGCGCCCTCCCGCCACCACATCCCGCGGAGGAGCGTCGAGCTCCCGTCGGGCTTCCATTCCGGCGCGGTCAGCACCATCCGCTCGCCTTCGAGGCGTCCCTCGAGCAGAAGCAGCGCTCCGCGGTTCGTGACCCAGCTCTGGTGCCATCGCCCACGCGACGCGTCCCACAGACTGAAGCTTTCGCCGTGCAGACCGTCCTTCTGTAGGTACACTTCCCGCAGGGCGCAGCCGTCCATGATGCTGGTCACCTGGATCCGGGCGACGGACCTGGCGGTGTTGGGAAGGTCGTAGGCGTCCCAGTCGCCGACCCAGAAGTCGAACTGTCGGTGCTCGGGCGTCCGGCACTGTGGCGAGGCGCTCGAGGCCACGAGGGCGGAGAGCAGTCCGATGAGCAGCATTGGCCTCATTGTTCGTCTCCTTCGCGGTCCGGTGGCTGGGTCCGCGGCGAATGTACGCGCAGCGGCGCCGCCGGCTCGCCGGATTCGGACCTTCAATGTTGGAGCCGCGTCGATGTTCATTCGTGTGTTTCTCCTCCTCTCCATCGCCTCCATCGCCGTGCCGGCCGCCGCCCAGGTCCCCGCCGCGGACTCTGCCTGGTTGGTAGCGACCACTCAGTCGCTCCTCGACGCTGTCACGTCCGGGGATACCTCCGTCTGGGCCCTCCATCTCGCCCCGGACTGGATCCAGGCCACCGAGGAGGGGGAGGTGGTGGATCGTGCGGAATTTCTGGCCGGCCTTCGTGGGCTGCCGGCGGGGCAGCAAGGCAAGCTCACCCTCACCCGCCGTCATCTCACCGGCAACTCCACCGTCGCCGTGCTCAGCTATGACGCGGACGAGTGGCACGACTTCTACGGCCAGGAGTTGCGCACGGTCTTCCACATCACCGACACCTGGGTTCACGCCGGCGGCCGATGGCGGCAACTCGCGTCGCAGGCCACGGCCCTGCCCCACCCTATAGCTGGCGTGCCCGTGCCCCCGCGGCTCGCACGCGAGTACGCGGGACGCTATGTCCTCACCCCGGACATCCGCGTGACGATCGCGGCCACCGACTCGGGTCTCGTGATGACCAGGCAGGGTGGTTCGAGCCAGCGGCTCCGCGCCCTGGACGACCTGCTGTTCGTGCGCCACGGGGTCCGAGGTTTCTGGCTCTTCGAGCGCGACTCGACCGGCAGGGTGACGCGACTGGTCAACTGGCGCGACAACAACCCGGTGACCTGGCGCCGCGAGCCCTAGTGCCACCCCGCGCGCTCTTGCGCCGCCAAGCCCCCGGCCGCATCCTGCCCGCATGCCCACTTACGGCGAGTACCTCCGCACCGACGAGCTCCTCGCGCTCCAGAGCCCGCTTTCCGACGGGCCGGAGCACGACGAGATGCTCTTCATCGTGATTCACCAGGTCTACGAGCTCTGGTTCAAGCAGGTCCTTCACGAGCTCGACTACCTGGACTGCCTCCTCTCGCGCAACGACGGGGACCGGGCCCGCCATACGCTCAAGCGCATTCTCACCATCCTCAAGGTGATGGTCGCCCAGCTCGACATCCTGGAGACCATGACCCCCCTGGAGTTCCTCTCCTTCCGCGACCGGCTCGAGGCGGGCAGCGGGTTCCAGTCGCACCAGTTCCGGGAGCTGGAGTACGCCCTCGGGCTCAAGGACCGGCGCGCGCTGGAGCGCTACCCCGAGGGCAGCGAGGCTCGCCGACGGCTCGAGCGTCGGCTCGGGGCAGGGACACTGTGGGACGCGTTCCTCCAGTATCTGGCGGCAAATGGGGTCGCGGTGCCCCGGGCAGATCTCGATCGCGACGTCACCCGCAGCGTCGAGCCGTCGCCCGCGCTGCGGCCGGCGCTGATGGAGGTCTACCGAAACCATCCCGCCTTGGCGGAACTGTGCGAGCGGCTGGTAGACCTGGACGAGGGGCTTCAGGAGTGGCGCTACCGGCACGTGAAGATGGTGCAGCGCACTATCGGCACGAAGCGCGGCACCGGCGGCAGCACCGGGGCGGAGTACCTCATGACTACGCTCAACAAGCCGCTCTTCCCGGATCTGTGGGCCATCCGCGCCGAGCTGTGATGGACCCGGCGTCGCTGCACCGCTCGCCCAACTCGCTCGCGCCCCACTACTCCCGGTTTCGCGTCTCCCAGCGTCTCCTCCTTACCGGACACTCGCACCAGGCCTGGCCCGACTGCGGCTTCGAGGCCCAGTCCCAGGCCTGGCTGGATGCCGCCCGCTATGTCGACGACAAGTGGGACCACGCCTTCGAGCGCGCGCAGCGAGTCCGGGAGGGATTCACCCGGCTGCTGGGCGACGCGGGTGAGGGGATCGCGCTCGCGCCCAACACCCACGAGCTGGTCGTGCGGCTGCTGTCCGGGTTGCCCCTGCGCGACCGACCGCGCCTGGTCACCACCGACGGCGAGTTCCACACCATTCGCCGCCAGCTCGACCGCCTCGCCGAGGAGGGACTGGAGGTAGTCCGCGTCGCCGAGCGGCCGGTGGAGACCGTCTCTGAGCGGCTCGCGGCAGCGGTCGACGGTCGGACCGCGCTCGCCCTGGTGTCCGCGGTCTTCTTCGACACCGGCCGCATCGCCCGCGGGCTCGGTGAGGTGGCTGCGAGCTGCCGGCGACACGGGGCCGCCCTGCTGGTTGACGTATACCATGCGCTCAACGTCGTCCCGTTCTCCCTGACCGATGAGGGTCTGGGCGACGCCTTCGTGGTGGGAGGCGGATACAAGTACTGCCAGCTGGGCGAGGGAAACTGCTTCCTGCGGCTGCCGCCGGGGGCCACGCTGCGGCCGGTGGTGACCGGCTGGTACAGCGAGTTCACCGCTCTGACCGAGCGGGGGGAGACCGGCCGTGTGGTCTACGGTCAGGGGGCCGACCGGTTCGCCGGCGCGACCTACGATCCGACCAGCCATTACCGGGCGGCGGCCGTCTTCGAGTTCTTCCGGGAACAGGGGCTGACGCCTGCGCTGTTACGTGAGGTCAGCCAGCACCAGATCGGCGTTCTCGCCTCCGCCTTCGACTCGCTCGACCTCGATCCCGCCGTCGCCGCCCGCGACCGCGCCATTCCGCTCGGCGAGATCGGCGGTTTCCTCGCCCTGCGCTCGCCGCTGGCCGCGTCGCTCGCGCGGGAGCTCCACGCCCGCGACGTGATGATCGATACCCGCGGCGACGTGCTCCGCTTCGGTCCGGCGCCGTACCTCTCGGACGCCCAGCTCCGCGACGCGATGGGGGCCCTGGGTGAGGTCGTGCGGAGCAGTGGACGGTGACGCCGATCCGCGTGGCGCTGGTCGGCTTCGGCTACGCGGGACGCGTCTTCCACGCCCCGCTCATCAGCGCCACGCCCGGGCTCGTGCTGAGGGTTCTCGGAACGCGGCGCTCCGTCTCGGAGACAGGTTATCGCGACGCGGCCACCGTGGCCGATCCCTTCGCCGCAGCGCGGCACCCGGATGCGGACCTCGTGGTCATCGCCACCCCCAACGAGAGCCACGTTCCGCTCGCGGATGCGGCGCTCCGCGCCGGCAAGCACGTCGTGGTGGACAAGCCGTTCACCATCAGCCTCGCCGAGGCCCGCGCGTTGACCACACTGGCGGCCGATGCCGGCCGGGTGCTGTCGGTCTTCCAGAACCGCCGTTGGGACAGCGACTTCCTCGGGGTTCGCGCGGCGATCGCCGGGGGGTTGCTGGGCGATGTGGTCGAGGTCAGGTCCGAGATGAGCCGCTATCGCCCGGAGGTGCGGGACCGTTGGCGCGAGCGGGCCGGCCCCGGCTCCGGTGTGTGGTACGATCTCGGTTCGCACCTCGTGGACCAGGCCCTGCTGCTCTTCGGCCCACCGGCCATCGTGGCGGCGGACCTCCGCATACAGCGGAGAGGTGGAACTGCGGTGGACTGGTTCCATGTGCTTCTCGGCTACGGGCGCTCCCGCGTCATCCTGTCCTCGAGCATGCTCGCCGCGGCGCCGGCTCCACGGTTCCTCGTTCGGGGCACCGAAGCGAGCCTCACCAAGCTGGGCTGGGATCCGCAGGAGGAGCAATTGGTACGCGGCCTCAGCCCGGGCTCTCCCGGGTGGGGTGTAGATCCCGATCCCCTGACCATCCATCCCGGCGAGGGCGCCGAGCCCCGGGAGATAGCCGCTCCGCTGGGGAGCTATCCGATCTACTACGCCGCCCTCCGGGATGCAGTCGCGGGGGTCGGCGAGGCGCCGGTCCCCGCGGTCCAGGGCTGCGCTGTGATGTCGGTGATCGAGGCGGCAGGACGCTCGACCGCGGAAGGCCGGGTGGTGACGCCCGACTTCACTCGGGCGGAGCGGCAGGCCTGGAGCGAATTCGAGAGCAAGAATCGGAGTGCGGCGCCTTCGGTGGACCGATAGACTTCCTTCGTGAGGGACGAGACCATGCCACGAAGGCGAGAGGGAAAGCGAATGATCGTATCACAGAAGACACGGGACGCCGCCGGAGCGACCGAGAGCGATCCGCGGTGGCCGGCGGTGGTCGCGCGCAGTGCGGCGGCGGACGGCACCTTCTTCTACTCGGTGCGGACCACCGGCGTGTACTGCCGCCCCTCCTGCGGCTCGCGGCGGCCGCGTCCCGAGAACGTGCGGTTCCACGCCACCAGGGAGGATGCGGAGCGGGCCGGCTTCCGTCCCTGCAAGCGGTGCCGTCCCGACCGCCCATCGCTGAGCGAACAGCATACCGCCACCGTCACGGAGATCTGCCGCCTCATCGAGACCGCCGACCGCGCCCCGTCGCTCGAGGAGCTGGCCGCCCGGGCAGGGATGAGTCCGTTCCACTTCCACCGCGTGTTCAAGGCGGTGACCGGGCTGACACCCAGGGCCTACGCCGCGGCCCACCGCGGCGAGCGGGTCCGCCGCGAGCTGGAGAAGGCGCCCACGGTGACGGCGGCCATCTACGATTCGGGCTACGTCTCGAACGGGCGGTTCTATGGGGAATCGGAGCAGGTGTTGGGGATGACGCCGAGCGAGTACCGCGCCGGCGGCGCCAACGCCGAGATCCGCTTCGCGGTCGGCGAATGCTCGCTGGGCTCGATCCTCGTCGCCCGGAGCGAGCGCGGGGTCTGCGCCATCTTCCTGGGAGACGATCCCGACGCGCTCGCCCGCGAGCTGCAGGACCGGTTCCCCCGCGCCACGCTGATCGGCGGTGACGCGGCGTTCGAGGACGTCGTGGCGAAGGTGGTCGGACTGGTGGAGGCTCCCGGAGTCGGTCTCGACCTGCCGCTGGACGTGCGCGGTACTGCGTTCCAGCAGCGGGTCTGGCGCGCGCTGCGGGAGATTCCAGCCGGCTCGACGGCGAGCTACCGCGAGGTCGCCGAGCGCATCGGATCTCCGGGCGCCGTCCGGGCGGTCGCGCACGCGTGCGCGGTCAATCCGCTGGCGGTGGCGATCCCCTGCCATCGGGTGGTGCGGAGCGACGGCGCGCTCGCGGGCTATCGCTGGGGCGTCGAGCGGAAGCTCGAGTTGCTCCGGCGCGAGGCCGCGGGATGATAGCGTCGGCTGCGGTCTCTCCGCTCGAGGACGTTGATGCCCGGGTCGAGACCTTTGACTGGGAGCGCGTCCGCGAGGACCTCGACGTCGCTGGCAACGCGGTCCTCTCCGGCCTCCTCTCCCCCGACGAGTGCGACGGGCTCGCCGGGCTGTACCCCGCCGAGGAGCCCTTCCGCAGTCGCATCGTGATGGCGAAGCACGGCTTCGGGCGCGGGGAGTACAAGTACTTCCGCTACCCGCTCCCCGAACCGGTGGCGTCCCTCAGGACCGCGCTCTATCCCCACCTGGCGCCGATCGCGGACCGCTGGAACGACGCGCTCGGGCTCGACGTGCGATACCCGGCGACCCACGAGGAGTTCCTCGCGCGCTGCCATGCCGCCGGTCAGACCCGCCCGACCCCGCTGTTCCTCCGCTACGGGGCCGGTGACTACAACTGCCTGCACCAGGATGTCTACGGCGAGCATGTGTTCCCGCTGCAGGTCGCGATCCTGCTCTCCGAGCCGGGTCTCGATTTCACGGGGGGAGAGTTCGTCATGACGGAGCAGCGCCCGCGCATGCAGTCACGGGCGGAGGTCGTGCCGCTCCGGAAGGGTGACGGGGTCGTCTTCACGGTCCGGAACCGGCCCGTCCGGGGAAGCCGAGGCGTCTACCGGGTGAACCTCCGCCACGGTGTGAGCCGGATCCGGTCAGGGGTGCGGCACGTCGTGGGCATCATCTTTCACGACGCGTCCTAGCTTCCGCTCTCGGCCCTTCCTCACTGCCCCTTCACCACAGAGGCACGGAGGCCACAGAGGGAGCCGGGGAGCCGCCCAGCACCACCACGAAGCCGCACCGCACAACCCCAAAAAGGATTCACCACGAAGGCACGAAGGGCACAAAGGACACAAGGGAAAAAACAACAAAGAATTGGTTGTGGACTCCGATGATTGCCTGATCGCCGCAGTCCTTCGTGTCCTTCGTGCCTTCGTGGTGAATCCTTTTTGGGGTTGTGCGGTGCGGCTTCGTGGTGGTGCTGGGCGGCTCCCCGGCTCCCTCTGTGG
>JBKPGZ010000209.1:0-14299 GCA_046729675.1 Gemmatimonadota bacterium
GGTCCATCAGCGGCGGCGGCGGCTTCGCCGACTCGTACTATCAGCCCATGATCCTGGGATGGATGAGGGAGCGATTCGGAATCCGGGCGATCTACGGGTTTCTGGCGCCGACCGGACGGTTCGAGGCCGGTGAGTCCGACAATGTCGGCTCGGGATACTGGACCCACGTCCTGGCGTCGGGCCAGACGATCTACCTGTCGAAGGACAAGCGGACCGCGGTTTCCGCGTTCCAGATGTACGAGTTCCACACCAGCCAGGAAGGCACGGGTGTCGAGCCTGGCCAGACCATCAGCCTGGACTACTCCGTGACCCGGATGCTGCCGCTCGGCGACGCCATGACGCTGCAGGCCGGCGTCGTGGGGTACGAACAGCGGCAGACCACGGACAAGAGCGGTCCGGGGGTCACGCCGGAGCAGGCGGAGGCACGATACGCGGTCAACGCGCTGGGCTTCGCGGGCAACCTGAGTCTGCCGGCGCGGGGCGTAGGACTCGGCCTCAGGTACTACCAGGAATTCTCGAACCGATCCACGTACGAGGGCTATTCGCTGCAGATCACGGGCTCGGTCGCCTTCTGACGGCCGAGCCGCGGGAGCGGAAAGGGAGCGCGCTATGGCTGGAACCAGGCTGCCGGGGCGGACCTACAACCAGGACCACGTCCCCCGGAAGTACACCCGCGGCAAGCGGCGGGTGAGCATCTACTGGACCTGGAGCTACCCGTGGGAGGCCAACCGGAACACGGCGGAGCTGGACAACCGGTTTTCGACCATGACCGAGGTGCGGCGGGTGGCCTGGCCGGCCTACGAGGGCACCGAGTGGGACGAGATGAACTTCCTCCAGGGGATCGCGGGCACGCTGGAGCTGTTCCACCGGTCCACGCTCGACTTCCAGAAGGCGGTGGGCGAGGTGACCGGCCATCCGGTCGCCGTGTTCCAGCGCATCGACCAGGCCGGCTACAAGCTGCCGATCGACGAGCGGATCCTGGCGGACACCGACACCCTGCTGGTGTTCGGCCTGGATCATCTCGTCTCCGAGCAGCAGGCCTCGGCGGAGGAGATCGCGGCCATCCGGGAGTGGCTCAAGCGGGAGGACACCTGCCTCCTGATCGGCCCGCACCACGACGTCGGCTTCACCGAGGACATGCAGCAGCGCCAGATGGAATACAAGCATCACGGCGACGAGCTGGTGCCGCGGCAGCAGCGCTTCGGCCAGTACACCCGGTCGCTGATGAAGGCGCTCGACGTACCCGTCATGAATCAGTTCGGGCTCCGGCCGGCCGTGGTGAAAGGCACCAAGCAGATCGCGCCGCTCACGGTCAACAAGGACCTGGACACGCTCCGGCTGCTCGACGGTGTGACGACCTTCAACTTCCATCTGCATCTGCCGCACTATGCCGTCACGGCCGAGGATGGGTCGTCCGTCCGGGTGTTGACCCGCCAGCCGGTGGACCTGGAGCGCCCGCACCCCTTCACGGCCGCGGGCAACCGGGAGTTCAACTCCTGTCTCTGGCTGCCGCCGAAGGACACGCGCGCCGGGCACATCCTGATGGCCGACTCGACGATCTTCACCACGCTGTTCGGCGGAACGGAAAGCCTGGCGAACTTCTGGAGGAACGTAGCACGCATGTAGGAGACCCCGATGGAACTCCTGGCCAAGGCCGTACCGGTGGCGTTACTCGGCTTCGTGGTGTCCAGCATGCTGGCGGTGGGCTTGAGTCTCACCGTCGGACAGATCCTGGTCCCGCTCCGGAATCCCCGGCTCGTGATCCTGTCGCTGGTGGCGAACTTCCTGCTGATGCCGCTGGTGGCCCTCCTCATCGCACGAGTGCTCCGGCTGGACCAGCCGCTCGCCGTGGCGCTGCTGCTGCTAGGCGGGGCGGCCGGCGCGCCGTTCCTGCCGAAGCTGGCGGGCGCCGCCAAAGGCAATCTGGCCTTCGCCGTGGGTCTGATGGTGCTCCTCATGGTGCTTACGGTGGCGTACATGCCCCTCGTCATGCCGCTCCTGCTGGAAGGCGTGTCGGTGGATCCCATGCAGATCGCCCGCTCGCTGGTCATGCTCATGCTGCTGCCGCTGGTGATCGGGCTCGCGGTTCGGGCCCGCTATGCCGTGTTCGCAGGGCGGACGGCGCCGGTGCTCAATAAGGTCTCCACGCTGAGCTTGACCATCATGGTCGTGCTCATGCTGGTGACCAACATCCGGAACATCATCGGCCTGTTCGGGACGCGCGGGGTCCTGGCAAGCGTCGTGTTCCTGCTGGTGGGATTCGGGCTGGGATGGGTGCTCGGGGGGCCGACCCGCGACACCAGGAGCGTGTTGGCGATGGGCACGGCGCAGCGGAACATCGCCGCCGCCCTCGTGGTGGGCGGGCAGAACTTCGACGAGCCGCGGGTAGTCGTGATGGTGGTGGTGGTCGCGATCGTGGGACTGCTCGTGCTGATGCCGCTCGGCGGGAAGGTGGCCGGCTCAACCGCTACTCGTTGATCTCGCGGATCACGCGACAGGGATTGCCCGCGGCTAGGACACCCTCCGGCACGTCTCGCGCCACCACGCTCCCCGCGCCGATCACCGACCGCGATCCGATGCGCACCCCGGGCAGGATGAGCGCCCCGCCGCCCACCCACACGTCGGAGCCGATCTCGATCGACTTGCCGAACTCCTTGCCTCGGCGCAGCTCGGCATTGAGGGGATGCATCGGCGTGAGGATCTGGACGGCGGGACCGAACAGAGTGAAGCTGCCGATGCGCACCGGGCAGACGTCGAGGATCACGCAGTTGAAGTTGAAGAACACCCGCTCGCCCAGCTCGACGTTGAACCCGTAGTCGCAGAAGAAGGGAGGCTCCAGCACCACCGAGTCGCCGCCGGCGGCGAACAGCTGGCGCAGGATGCGCCGGCGCTCGTCCGGCTCCGACGGGCGGGTGGCGTTGAGGTCGAGGCACAGCTCGCGCGCCCGGTCGCGGCCCGCGGCCAGCTCGGGGTCCATGGGGTCGTACAGGTCTCCCGCGGTCATCTTCCGGCGTTCGCTCGTCATCCACGCTCCCGGCTCGGGTAGTCGGCGGTCCCCTGCGGAACCTACGCCGTTCCGAGTGTGATGGGGGACACTTGCGCAGCCGACCGCCGACGCGAAGTATGTCGGTGATCGCAGGCTCGACCGACCACCCCCAGCGAGTACCGTCACCATGGCTACCTCCACCAAGCTCCCACCGGCCGGCAAGACTCGCCGTGCCGCGCCGCTCGTCACCCCGACCGACCTCGAGCGTGAGGGTACCCGGGACGCCGCCGCGGCGCTCAACCGCCTCCTGGCCGATACCTTCGCCCTCTACCTCAAGACCAAGAACTTCCACTGGCACATGAGCGGGCCGCACTTCCGCGACTACCACCTGCTGCTGGACGAGCATGCGGACCAGATCTATGCCATGACCGACCCGATCGCCGAGCGGGTGCGCAAGCTGGGCGAGCTCACCCTGCACTCCATCGGGGAGATCGGCCGGCTGCAGCGGGTGACGGACAACGACGCCGAGTACGTGGAGCCGCTGGACATGCTGGCGGAGCTGCGGGAGGACAACCAGGCGTTCGCCGAGCGGATGCGGGAGGCGCACGACATCTGTGACGAGGCGCGCGACGTGGCGAGCGCGAGCCTGCTGGAGGTCTGGATCGATGAGACCGAGCGGCGGACCTGGTTCCTCTATGAGGCGAGTCGGCGGGAGGGGAGCGGGGGGCACTGAGTTGCCGGAGCACCACTGAGACTTGGAGCCTCCATGAGTCGAAAGATCGCCTACTGGAGCAGTACCGTGATTGTTGGCGTGGCGCTGCTGGGTGCGCTCTCCTATCTCACCGGCAGTGAGCAGGTGGTCTCCGGCTTCGCCAGATCCGGGTACCCCCAGCACCTCAGGATCGTACTTGGCTTCGCCAAGCCAGCCGCCGCCATCGTCCTGTTGTTGCCGGGGCTGCCTCTCTTGAAGGAATGGGCATACGCGGGGGCGACGTTCGCCCTGGTGATGGCGTTCATCGCCGCGTATGCGATCGGAGACGGCCCGCAGGTCTGGGGCATGCCGCTGGTCCTGCTGGTGCTGCTGGTCGTTTCCTACCTGACCAGGCCCGCGAACCGCCGCGTGCTCGTGGTGCGCCAGGCGGGGATACTCTAGCCGCCGGCGGGCTTGCTGGCAATCCACGGCAGGCCGGGGCACATTCCAGTCGTCTCGACCTGACACCCGTGACCGCAGTCTACTCCCGGCTCGCCGCCGCCCTCGCCGGCCGCTACGCCATCGAGCGCGAGCTCGGGCAGGGCGGCATGGCGACCGTCTACCTTGCGCGCGACCTGCGGCACGAGCGACAGGTCGCCCTCAAGGTGCTCCGGCCCGAGCTCGCCGCCTCGCTCGGTCCCGAGCGCTTCCTTCGCGAGATCAAGCTGGCGGCCCAGCTCCAGCATCCCCATATCCTGCCGCTGCACGACTCCGGCGAAGCGAGCGGCTTCCTCTACTACGTCATGCCGTACGTCGAGGGCGAGTCGCTGCGTGGCCAACTCGCCCGCCGGGGTGAGCTGCCGGTCCACGATGCGGTGAAGATCCTGATCGAGGTCGTGGATGCCCTCGCCTACGCCCACGAGCACGGCGTGGTGCACCGCGACGTGAAGCCCGACAACGTCCTGCTCTCCGGTCGGCACGCGCTGGTGACCGACTTCGGCGTCGCCAAGGCGGTGAGCGAGGCCACCGGCCGGCAGCAGCTCACCACCGAGGGTGTCGCCCTCGGTACGCCGACCTATATGGCGCCGGAGCAGGCGATCGGCGACCCCGGCATCGATCACCGGGCCGACATCTACGCGGTAGGCGTGGTGGCCTATGAGCTGATCGTGGGTCACCCGCCGTTCTCGGGGCGCCCCAGCCAGGAGATCCTGGCCGCGCACGTGATGCAGCCGCCACCACCGCTCTCTGCTCAGCGTCCGGCCTGCCCGCCCGCGCTCGAGGCGGTCATCATGCGCTGCCTGGAGAAACGCCCGGCGGACCGCTGGCAGTCGGCCGAGGAGCTGCTGGCGCAGCTCGAGCCGCTCGCCACTCCGAGCAGCGGCACGACACCGACGACGACGCGCCCGGTGGAGGCTCTGAGCGGCCCGCGACGTCGCGGCGCAGGGTGGAAGTGGGTCGCGGCAGCCGGGGCACTCGTGGCGCTCGCGGCCGCGATCACACTGATCTTCAACCGTCCGCAACCGGCGCTGCAGCTCGGACGGCGCACCCAGCTCACGTTGGACCCCGGCCTCGAGCTCGATCCGGCACTGTCACCGGACGGCAAACTCGTCGCCTACACGGCCGGCCCACTGGGACAGACCCGGCTCTACGTGCGCCAGGTGGAGGGCGCGACGCCCGTGGCGATCACGCCCGCGAGCGCCGGCTTCGCCCGAGCACCCCGATGGTCGCCCGACGGCGGCCGGCTGCTCTTTCGCTCCCCGCGCGGTCTCGAGGTGGTGCCGGCGCTCGGCGGACCGGCGAAGCTCGTTCTGGCGGCGCCGCAGGCCGTGTGGATGGACGGGTCCTGGTCACCCGACGGGCGCTCGATTGCCTACGCGCTGGGCGACTCGGTGTACGTGCGTGCTGCGGAGGGCGGCGCGGCGCGGGGTCTCGCGCGACTCCCCGAGGCGCATTCCTGCGCGTGGTCACCTGTGGGGCGCTGGATCGCGTGCGTCTCCGGCAACTGGCGGTTCCAATGGAACGAGGACCTCGGCAACATCGCGGTGAGCAGCATCTGGGTGGTCCCCGCCACGGGTGGCGCGCCGATACGGGTGAGCGACGACGAGGGGCTCAATCTCAGCCCGGCATGGCTCTTCGGAGGCCGATCGCTGCTCTACGTCTCGGATCGCGATGGCGGCCGCGACATCTACCAGGCGACGCTGGGGCGCGACGGGCAACTTCTGCGAGCGCCGGCCCGGCTCACGACCGGCCTCGATGCGGCACAGATGAGCGTGTCGGCCGACGGCCGGCGGCTGGCCTATGCGGCCTTCACCCAGACCTCCAACGTCTGGTCGCTCCCGATCCCGAGCTCCGGATTGGTCCTCGCGAGCCGAGCCGAGCCGGTGACCGGCGGCAGCCAGGTGGTCGAGAATCTGGACGTCTCTCCCGACGGGCGCTGGCTCGCCTTCGACTCCGACCGTGGCGGCGTGCAGCAGCTCTACCGGGTGCCGCTCGCCGGTGGTGAGGTCGAGCAGCTCACCTCTGGTGCCACGCCCGCCTTCCACCCGCAGTTCTCGCCCGACGGGCGGGAGATCGCCTATCACGCCTTCGAGGGCGGCACTCGGCAGGTCTTCGTCATTCCTGCCGAGGGCGGTACGCCGACACGGGTGACGTCCGGGAGGGCGCAGTACTGGGCCGCCCGATGGTCGCCCGACGGCCGTACGCTCTCGATGGTGAAGAATGCCCTCACCCCGGCCCCTGCGACCGACCTCGTGACGCGCGACGCCCAGGGCCACTGGGGCTCGCCTCGGACGCTGGTCAGGGGTGGCGAAATTGCCCCGTGGGCTCCGGACGGCAAGGCGATCGCGACCTTCAGGGTAGGCTCCGCCACTCCGTTGTCCCTCGAGGTGGTGCGTGTGCCCGGGGGGGAGTCACGCGTGCTGATGACGGTTCAGAACCCGGCGACCGACGTGGCGCCGATCTTCCCTTACCTGTCCGCCTGGTCCGCGGACGGGCGAACAGTCTACTTCCTTGGCCGCGACCCGAAGGACCGCTCACTGGGCATCTGGCGCGTGTCGGCTGGCGGAGGGCCGCTCCAGCTCGCGATGCGCTTCGACGACCCCTCACGACCGTGGCACCAGAACGGATTCCGCGTACACGGCGGCCGATTCTACTTCACGCTGGGTGACCGGCAGAGCGATATCTGGACGACGGAGATCGTGGGCTCGCGGTGAGGTCGAGGGCCGCCGGCCACGAAGCAACCTTGCGCCCACTACCATCGCCTGTAGCTTGGCCAGGAACCCCCCGCTACCAGGGCGATTCGCGGGGGACGACGCGCTCTTTGCGGGAGACGGCAACAGCCTGGCCCCGAGGCCTTCGCCGGGACGAATCAGCAAATCGATCCGGCTCCGGAGGCGGAATACTTCACCAGCGCACTGCCCTGACGTCTGTGAGGTCCGTGTCACCCTGAACGAGGTGAAGGGGGCCATATCGAACATGGTCCCCTTCGCTGCGCTCAGGGTGACAGGTCTCCGGCGCCGCAGCCCGGCTTGACGGGGCGGGGACTGATCGCGAGTTTCGGCGTACTCTTTCCCAAAGCCCCCTTCGGAGGTCTTCATGGATTCCCGCGTCAACCGGGTTCCGCTGGTCATGCTGGCGGGACTCGCGGTCGCGTCCTGTCGCTCGGACAAGCCCCCGGCGGCGGCTGCTGCCGGTGCCGCCGACTCCGCTGCCGCCCCCGTCGCATCCGCCGCTCCCTCAGCCGTCACCGTCATCGCCACCAACTACAAGTTCGACGCTCCCGCCGAGCTTCCCGCCGGGCTCACCACCTTCCGCCTGGTGAACCAGGGGCCCTCCATTCACCACCTTCAGCTGGTGAAGTTGAATGAAGGGAAGACCTTCGATGACTTCATGGCGGCGCTCAAGGCCGGTGGCCCGCCGCCCAAGTGGATCACGATGGAGGGTGGTCCCAATCCCGCGGAGATCGGGGACACGTCCACGACGGCTGTGACGCTCGAGCCCGGTAACTACGCCATGCTCTGCTTCGTTCCCGACCCCGACGGCACCCCGCACGTGGCCAAGGGGATGGTCCGCCCGTTGACGGTGACGGCCGGCGCCGGCGCCTCAGCGGCCGAGCCGGAGGCCGACGTGGTGATGAAGCTGGTGGACTACGACTTCGAGCTGTCGAAGCCCATCCCGGCGGGCCGGCACACGATCCGGATCGAGAACGCCGGTCCCCAGGAGCACGAGGTGGTCATCGTGAAGCTCGACTCCGGGAAGGAGCCGATGGACTTCGCCAAGTGGGGCGAGAAGATGGTCGGCAAGCCGCCGGGCACCCTGCACGGGGGCGTCAGTGGTATCATGCCCGGTGACAAGGCGTTCCTCGAGGTGGACCTCGCGCCGGGGGAGTACGGGCTCATCTGCTTCGTTCCCGACTCGAAGGACGGCAAGGGGCACTACCGTCACGGGATGGCGAAGAAGGTGACCGTGTCGTAACTGCCTGTCACCCTGAACGAAGTGAAGGGGACCATATCGAGCATGGTCCCCTTCGCTGCGCTTAAGTGACATCGGCGCTTACTCGGTGCCGACGCCGCCGACTCCGTTGACGATCACGTCGGCGACCACTCGCCCGACCTGCTCGTAGGAAATCTCGGAGGGGTCGATCCCCCGAAAGGCGTGCAGGCCCAAGGCGACCCCCAGGATCATCCAGGGAATCACGACGGCCGTCGTCTCCGCATCGGCCTCGCTCATCCTGTCGCCAGTACCCTCACGCTCCAGCACCTTGCGCATCATCTCCCGCTTCGGGACGGCGAACTCCTCGAACAGGTATCGCGCCGCGTCGGGGACCTTGGGCAGCTCGGTGATCAGCAGCTTGGTGAACTCGATCCGGCCGGGCTCCTTGAGGTGCTGCCACATCCGATCGACCAGCGCGCGCAGGACTTCCTCACGGGACCCGGCCGCCCCGCTCAGGGCCTCCTCCTCGGCCCGCACGGTCGAGACCTTCTCGCGGAGGAGCTCCATCAGGAGCCGCTCCTTGGACTCGAAGTGGTGGTACAGGCATCCCTTGCTGACCCCGACCCGCTCGACGACTTCGTTGAGGGTCGCCCGGTCGTACCCCAGCTCCGAAAAGACCTTCAGCGCGGCGTCGAAGATCTCCGAGCGCCGCTCGTCAGGCGGGAGACGCCGGCGCTGAGGGCTCTCGGCGGCCGACTCGGCCGGGCCGGGAGCAATCGGTTGTTCAGCCATGCGTCGACTCCTCTTCCCTTAAAGACGGTGGCGATCGGAACGGAACCTGTGCGGCAGGGGCCGGGGCAGGCAAGAAGCTACTTGCGTACCTTCCGGTCGGTATGTATTGTATGTACCGACCGGCCGGTACGCAACTGCCCCTCCGCCGGTTCCCAGCGCCGCCGGTCCGGGCGACGCGAGTCTATCGGGGCTGAATCTGAAAGAGGGAGTTTCCATGTTCACCCGCTCGGGAATCACTGCGGCACTCCTGTTCACCCTCCTCGCGCCGGCAGCCGTCTCGGCGCAGACTTCCAGCTTCCATCCCGGCCCCGTCTTCTTCGCCAACGGCGGCGGCAATTCGTCCCTCACCGACCTCAACGACGCCGGAACAGCGTCACTCAATAGCGGCTGGACCGCCGGCGGCGGGCTAGGCTGGCAGTTCAACCCGTATGTTGCGGTGCGAGGCACCTTCGACTTCGCCCGGGCCGAGGGGGAGGGCTCCGGCAACGCATTCAGCGGGCAGGAGTTCAATCACTACTTCTACGGCGGCGACGTGCAGCTGCGCTATCCCACGACCAGCGGAATCGCACCCTACGTGTTGCTCGGCGCGGGCGCGGTCACGATCGACAACGCCGACAACTCCGCGTTCGAAAGCTTCACCAAGTTCGCGGGCAAGGGCGGCGCAGGCGTCGAGTACGTGCTGCCAAGGAGCAACTTCGGCCTCTTCGCCCAGGCAACCACCTACATCTACAACTACGACCGGAACGGATTCGACAAGACCCAGGCCGATCTGCTGTGGACCGGGGGTCTGAGCTACCGCCTGGCCTACTGAACCGAGAACTGCCGCCGGGCTCGACCGGCCTACGCGGGACGGTCGAGCGCGGCACGCTCCCAGCGGCCAAGATCCGCGGCGGCCTCGTAGGTGGACTGGCAGAAGTCGAGCACCGCCGTCTCGGGATCGGCGGCGGTGCGCACGGCCTCCATCGGCAGGATGAACTCCCCCAGATCGCGGTTGTAGGTCGCACCTTCCGGGCGCACCGGGCGGTCGGCGTATCCGGGCGGCTCGGGGTAAGCGTAGGAGTAGAAGGCGGGCTCGCCCACGGGCCCGCCGCCGGGCCAGAAGCCGCAGCTGCTGCACTCGTGGGAGTAGGCATCTTTCATTACATAGTCCGGGCAGTTAGGGGCGTGCCCCGGATGTGGCGGCGCGAGGCGGCCGCTGAACCTCGTGGCCGCCAGGTCGAAGCTCCCCCAGAAGAAGTGAACCGGGCTCGCCTTGCCGAAAAAAAGGCCTCGGAATCGCTTCAGAACCCGATCGGCCTCGACTAGGAGCTCCCACCAGCGGCTCACCGCATCGGCGTCGTAGGATGCGTGCTGCCGGTCCTCCGCGAAGGGGATGGCCACCTCGACCTCCACCGGGACCGGCCGCAGCCGGACCTGGATGCCGAGCGAGCCCAGCGCCTCCAGGTAGTCGGCGTAGAAGTCGGCCACGGAGCGGGGGATGAGCGGGATGCTGGCAGTGGCGCCGTCGCTGGTGCGGAGATGGAGCCGGTGGTCGAGGAAGTCGAAGTCGGCGGAGACCGTGCGGGCGCCGTAGGGCATGGGGGAGGTGGTGAGCCCGCGCGGCGTCAGGTAGAGTGCGACGTGCCACCAGTGGTTCTCGGGCGGGGCCAGCGCGAGGCGGGTCTTGCCGACGATCTGAGTCCACATGTGGAGGGTGTCGCGGGTGTCCCGCCAGGAGCCGAGCGGCAGGGACGGCCAGGCGGCAGCAGCGACGGGCGACGGACTTTGCAGCATGGGCGGGCCTCCAGTCAGTAATCTGTCGGGTCGGGACAGCTTAGTCACGCTCTTCCTGTGTGGGGATGTGATGACCGGACGAGGTGTCGATCAGATCCTTGCCCGCCCCTCCTCGCCCTCGCTCCATGAGCCGTTCGTGCGCTCGGCGCTGGACTACGTTGAGCTGGCGGTGCGGGCGAACGGCCCGATTCCCTGGCCGGTGGACCACGCCTACGTCTGGGGTGCGGCGCTCGAAGTGCTGGACCGGGAACGGCCGGAGGTGCGCATCGCGAACCTGGAAACCAGCATCACTACCAGCAACGATTTTTGCCCCAAAGGGATCAACTACCGCATGCACCCGGCCAACGCACCGGTGCTCGGGGTGGCGGGAATCGATTGCTGTACGTTGGCCAACAACCACGTCCTGGACTGGGGGCGGGCGGGATTGGTGGAAACCTTGGAGATCCTGGCCCAGGCCGGTATCCGCACCGCCGGTGCGGGTCGGGATCTCGGGGCCGCCCAGGCGCCCTCGGTACTGGAGGTGTGCAATGGGTCCCGGGTGCTCGTCTTCGCCTTCGGTGCCACCGACAGCGGGATTCCATGCGAATGGGCCGCCGAGCCCGCGAGGCCGGGCGTGCACCTGCTGCCGGACTTCTCGGAATCGACGGTCGAGCGCATCGCCCGGATGGTGCTCGCGATCAAGCGGCCCGGCGACGTGAGCGTGGCCTCCGTCCATTGGGGTGGGAACTGGGGCTTCGCGATTCCTCCGGCCCACCGGCGCTTCGCCCATGCGCTCATCGACCGGGCCGGGATCGACGTCATTCATGGCCACTCATCGCACCACCCGAAAGCCGTCGAGGTCTACCGCGACCGGCCGATTCTCTATGGCTGCGGCGATTTCCTGAATGACTACGAAGGAATTCCCTGCGAGGGCCAGCTCCGACATGATCTGGTCCTGATGTACTTCGTCACCATCGATCGCTCGACTGGTCACCTGGTCCGGCTCGGCATGACACCACTGCAGATTCGCAAGTTCCGCCTGCAGCAGCCGTCACGCTCGGACTGCACCTGGCTCAGGGAGACGCTCGACCGTGAGTGCCGGGCGTTCGGCAGCCGGATCGCGCTCAGCGATGACGCCTGGACGCTCGAGTGGGGCCGCTCCTGATCTCACCTCGCCGACCGGAGCGAGGCCGCGGAGAGTGCAGATGTCCTTCGAAGCGACATTCGAACCGCTAGCCGGCTGGCGCGAGTATCCGCCGGCCGAAATGGAGACCCGGGCCCGCGCGTTCGCGACCGAGATGCAGCGGCGTCGCACCACCAGGCACTTCAGCGACCGCCCGGTGCCGCGAGCCGTCATCGAGGCCTGCCTGGAGGCGGCAAGCGCCGCGCCCAGCGGCGCGAACCTCCAGCCCTGGCACTTCGTGGTGGTGGAGGATCCCGCACTGAAGCGGCTGATCCGGGAGGCCGCGGAGCGCGCCGAAGAGGAGTTCTATGCCACTGCGCCGGCGGAGTGGCTCGCCGCGCTCGCGCCGCTCGGCACCGACGCGCACAAGCCCTACCTGGAGACGGCGCCCTACCTCATTGCGGTGTTCGCCGAGCGCTACGGCCTCACGGCCGAAGGGAAGCGACGGACCCACTACTATGTCAGCGAGTCGGTGGGGATCGCGACCGGCTTCCTGCTCGCGGGGCTGCACCACGCGGGCCTGGTGGCGCTGACCCACACGCCAAGCCCCATGGGCTTCCTCTCCGAGCTGCTGGAGCGGCCGCCGAACGAGCGGCCCATGATGCTGGTGGTGACCGGCTACCCCGCCGCCGACGCAAGGGTGCCGCGGCTCAGGCGCAAGCCGCTGCAGGAGGTCGCCACCTTCCGCTGAGCGACACGGCGCCCGGGATGGATTCTCACCGTTCCGGTGTCTGCAGTGGGGAGAAGCCAGAACAGAGGGCCGCTCCGCCTGCTCCCCGTCCGGAGGTCAGACGCCCACACCAGGCAGCAAGGCTCCACCCGCGCGGGCGTTCGAGGAGGTGCTCGCAGAGCATCTCGACGCCCTGTTCCGCACCGCGCTCAGACTCTGCCGGGGACATGAGGCGGACGCGGAAGACCTGTTGCAGGAGACGGCGCTCCGCGCGTTCAACGCATATGCAGGGCTGCGGGAGCCGTCCGCCGCACGCTCGTGGCTGTTCACCATCCTGGGGCGAACCCACCTGAATCGCGCGCGCGGCG
Organism: Gemmatimonadota bacterium; assembly: GCA_046729675.1. Lineage (GTDB taxonomy): Bacteria > Gemmatimonadota > Gemmatimonadetes > Gemmatimonadales > GWC2-71-9 > CAVVWJ01. The sequence continues at coordinate 12,874 of JBKPGZ010000209.1, forward strand.
CCAGACGCCGGGCCGAGACGGTCAGCACGGACCTGGACGAGCCGGCCTTCGAGGCCGCCCTCGCCGAGTGGCGGCCGCTCCCTTCTCCGGCGGAGGCGCTGGAATCACGACAGCTCGCCGAGCAGCTCACCCGGGCGCTCGACGACCTCGCGCCCGAGCTGCGCGCCATCGTGCTGCTGGTGGACGTGGAGGGCTTCACCCAACGCGAGGTGGCCGGCATGCTCGAGGTGCCGGAAGGCACGATCGCTTCGCGGCTGTTCCGGGCGCGGCAACAGCTGCGCGCCGCGTTGGAGACACCGGCCAGGGACGCACTGCTCCGGAGGCACCAGTGACGATGTCGTGTGGACACGCCCGCCGGCTGCTCTGGCCGGATGCAGGCCCACGGGAGGCGACCGGCGAGATCATGGCGGCGCGGGAGCACGCGGGCCGGTGCACGGACTGTCGGCGCTTCCTCGAGGACATGCGCCGGATCGGCGACGGGATCCGGGAGGCCGTGCCCCGGCCGGCGGCGCCGGTGGAGGTGCGGGATCGCCTGTTCCGATCCATCGCCCTGGCGCGCACCAGGGGTGCCGACCGCACGGCGGGGCCCTGGCGGCGGCTCGGTGCGGGCCTGGCGGGGGCGCTCCTGCTGGCCAGCGCCTGGCTCGGCTGGCGCGCGGCCTCCGGTTCCCCGTCTGTCCAGCGCGACGCGCTCGCCGCCATCGCCGAGGACCACCTCCAGGCGCAACGCAGCGGGGGACTGATCTCGTCGGACTCGGTGGAAGTGGCCCGCTGGCTGCGCGATCGGCTGCCGTTCGGTGTGGAGGTTCCGCTGTTCCCGGGTGCGCGGCTGAGGGGCGCGCGCTTGCTGCTCCTTGGTGGGCAGTCGGGGGCGGTCGTGGAGTACGCGATCGCGGGTCGCCCCCTCTCCTATTACATCCTCCCGGGCGCGACCTCCGCGGAGCCGCGACAGGTCCGCGTCGCCTCACGCGCAGGCTACCGGATCGCCTCCTGGGAGGACGCCGGGCTCACCCACGCGCTGATCGCGGGGCTCCCGGGGCCGAGGCTGGTCGAGCTGGCCCACTACTGCATCGAGCAGATGATGCTGGGGACGGAGGTTTGACTCCCGTCACCCGTGCGGCTGGGCATGGAGCGGCGGCGCGTGAGCCCGGCCCAGCAGTCGCGCCAGCGCGGCGCCAAGCACCACACCGTAGACGAGGTGGCCTCCGAGGCTGCCCATTGCGACGGGCCGCATCGGCGCCATCCGGAGCGGCGCGAAGGGCGGCATGCCCAGGAACAGCGGCATCAGGACCAACCCGCCGAGGACCCACCAGACCAGCCCGTATCCCGCGCCGAGGACTACGCCCCGGCGCGTGCTCGCACCAATACGCCCGCCGAGCAGGAGCCCGAAGATCGCCCCGATCAGGGCGCTGTTGAACAGGTGGTA
>JBKPGZ010000210.1:0-9890 GCA_046729675.1 Gemmatimonadota bacterium
GTGCAGGGGGAGTGGATCGAGCTCGTGGCCGACGGCGCGCGGCACAGCGTCGTGGTCAGGCCCGTCGCGCCTCCGGCAGGCTAGCGGGGAGCTGCCACCGCGGCGATACTACCTCAAGCCGAGTGCGGCGCGGAGCCTCAAGCGCTCCGCCGCCCGCGCTGCCCGGGTGTCCAGTGCAGCAGTTCGCCAGGCTGCACCCGAAAGAAGCTGCAGAGGCGATCGATGGTGTCTGCGTGCAGCCGGCCGAAGGTGCCGGCTGGCCGCGAGAGCCGGTACGCGCTGGGATAGCTCAGCCCGGTGCCGCGGCTGAGGGCGTAGGCGGTGATGCCGCGCTGGGCCATGAGGTGGTGGATGGTGAGGCGTACCATGGAACCTTTCGCGGTGGGACCGCGTCGGCTGCGATATACAGCCTTGCGGTATGCAGCGCTGCAGTATAGCCTAGTGTGGCGTCTTCGCCTATAGCCCGTTTCGTTACACGGCGAGCCGTCCCAACTCACTCCTATTTCTTCGCCCCGCTTCCGGGACCCAGCGATACGAGTGCCCACCTCCGATACCGGGGTGCTCTCTTGGTCCTGCCGCCCGCTCCCACAGCGCCCAACGGCTCGCGTCCCCACCGCCGCAAAGTCGGCATCCTCGATCTCGTCACCAAAAATCCCCGCCGCAGCCTCTACGGCCGGATCATGAACGCGAACCTGGCGAGCATCATGCCCCAGGCGCTGGCGGTGTGGTGCGAGGAAGCGGGCCACGAGGTGCGGTACGTCTGCTACACGGGGGCGGAGGACCTGCTGAGCGAGATTCCCACCGACGTCGAGCTCCTCTTCATCGGCGCGTTCACCGAGGCGGCGCAGCTCGCGTACGCGCTGAGCAACCTCTTCCGGCAGCGGGGCGCCATCACCGTCCTGGGCGGGCCCCACGCCCGCTGCTATCCCGAAGACGCGCAGCGGTACTTCGACTACGTCCTCGGGTTTACCGACCGGGAGGTGCTGCATGAGGTGCTGGAGGAGTGCGCTCCGTCCCGCCCGCTCGGCCGCGCGCTGAGCGCGAGCCGCCATCCGGCCGAGCTGCCGAGTCTGGCGGCGCGATGGAAGTTCCAGGAGGCCACGCTGGCCAAGACCACGCCCGCCATCAGGCTCGTGCCCATGATCGGGAGCCTGGGCTGTCCCTACACCTGCAGCTTCTGCATCGACTCCACGGTGGACTATCAGCCGCTCGGCTTCGATGCCGTGAGCGAGGATCTGGCGTTTCTGCTCACGAAGATGCGGAGCCCGATCGTCGCGTGGCACGACCCCAACTTCGGCGTGCGGTTCGACGACTACATGGACGCGATCGAGGCGGCGGTGCCGCCCGGGCGGGTGCGCTTCATCGCCGAGAGCAGCCTCTCGCTCCTGTCGGAGCCGCATCTCAAGCGCCTGCGCCGGAACGGGTTCAAGGCGCTCCTGCCGGGGATCGAGTCCTGGTTCGCGCTGGGCAACAAGTCGAAGACCCGGCACACCGGGATGGACAAGGTCCGCCAGTGCGCCGAGCACGTGAACCTGCTGCTGCGCTACGTCCCCTACGTCCAGACCAACTTCGTGTTGGGCCTCGACAGCGACGAGGGGCCGGAGCCGTTCGAGCTGACCAAGCGGTTCCTGGACTTGGCCCCGGGCGCGTTCCCGGCGTACTCGCTGCTCTCGGCCTTTGGCCGGGCGGCGCCGATGAATCTGGACTACCAGCGCGCCGGGCGCGTCCTCCCGTTCCCGTTCACGTTCCTGAACAACAACCACGCCATGAACGTCCGCCCCGCGAACTACACGTGGGTCGAGTTCTACGACCGGCTGGTGGACCTGACGAGCTACTCGTTCTCCTGGCGGGCGATCGGCCGCCGCCTTGGCGTCAACAGGGAGATGATCCCGCGATGGATGAACGTGGTGCGCGCGATGTCGTCGGAGGGCTGGGGGCGGATCGCGTACCACACCACGATTCGGAGTCTGCTCGACACCGACTCGAGTGTGCGTGGGTTCATGGAGGGCGAGGACGACCGGCTGCCGGCCTTCTACGAGTCACGAATCCGGCGAGACCTGGGCGAGCTGCACGCGCACCTGCCGGCGGGTGCGGTCATGCATGATCCCAACGCGTACCTGAAGAGCGTGGGGGACACACCCGTCACTCCGCTGCACGGCAGCCGACGCGCACGCTCCTCGGTGCCCGCCGCATCTCCCCCGGCCGCCGTCAACCAGCAACCCATGAGCAATCGATAGCGCGCATTTTGCGCCTGGCCCTTGCACTCCTCTCCCTCGACTCTGACCGCCACACTCTAACTCGTGCCCCCAAGCCCGCTTACGGGTGGCACGCTCGTTGCCTTCCCGGTGGACCCGGATCTCGCGACCCGATCTCCTCCTCGATTACAAGGAAGCCACGATGCGTACCGCACACTCGATTCTCGCCGGCGTGATCACGCTGGCCAGCCTCAGTCTCGCCACTCCGGCCGCCGCGCAGCACGCGCAGACCCGGGAAGGCTTCTATGCCGGCGTCGGCCTGGGCTGGGGCTCCATGGGGCTGAGCTGCGAGGGCTGCGACGGCGTCGATCGCACCGGCAGCTACACCGGCTATCTCAACCTCGGCACGGCGCTTCGCCCCAACGTGCTGGTGGGCGCGGAGTTCAATGGCTGGACCAAGAGCGAGGATGGCGCGACGGTCCGCCTGGCCAACGTGTCCGCCGCGGCGACCTGGTACCCGATGGTGCAGTCGGGTCTGTTCCTCAAGGGCGGCGCCGGCTACTCCCGGCTGTCGGCCGATGACGGCATCGTGAGCGCGTCCGACGGCGGGTTCGGCGTGCTCGCCGGCATGGGCTACGACATGCGGATCGCACGGACCACCTCGATCACTCCGGTGCTCAACTACTTCAGGGGTGCCTTCGACGGCGGGAGCGCGGACGTCTTTCAGCTCGGCATGGGCGTCACCTTCCACTAGTCCTCGGATCTGAGAAGCCTGGTGTGCGACGGGGGCGTGCCCAGTGGCATGCCCCCGTTTCACACTGCCGAACTCCGGACTCCAGCGGCTAGCGCGGTTCCGCGACTATCCGCGCCAGCTGCGTCCGCGCCCCTTCCACGACCGAGCGCAGCGGCTCATCACAGGACCGCCACAGGGCGATGAACCGCGAATACTGCTCCGCCGCCGCGTCTCTGTTGCCCAGCCGCTGGTGGATCTCGGCCTGCAGCAGGTGGGCCGGTGCCCGGTAGTAGAGCTCCGCGGCCGTGCCTGCGAACCCGTTCTCGACCAGCCGCAGCGCCTCCTCGTCGCGCCCAGCCAGAAACAGCAGCCTGCTCCGCAGGTAGCGGGCGTGCTCCTCGGAGAAGGTGGGCAGCCCGAGCAGCTCGAAGGGGATCTCGCCGTGAACCTGCTCGAGCAGCGTAAGCCCCTCGTTCGTTCGCCCGGACCCGGCGGCGACATCCGCGCGGATCGTCCGGGCCAGACTCCTCACCACCCCGCGCGACTCCGGCGAGACGGGCTGCGTCTCCACCGCGCTCGCCAGCCGGAGCGCTTCGGCCCCGTCGCCCAGCCGCGCACTCAGCAGGCCGAGCAGGTAGAGCCGCAGTTGCGGCGCGAGAGGGCGGATCCAGTCCGGCAGCGGCTTGGCAGCGTCGTGTCCCGGGCTCCAGCGCTCGACCTCGTCCCGGATGCTTCGGATGTCGCCCTTCGGCACCCCAAGGAAGGGCAGTGATGCGGCCAGCGCTCGGCCGATCAGGGCAGAGTCGGCCTCTCCCAGGCGCGCGGCCGCGGCGAGCTCCTGCTTCGCCACGCTCCAGCGGCCGCCGGCCACGGCGAGCTTCGCCAGCTGCAGGTGGGCCGGCGCCCTGATCCGGGTCGGGAGCGAAGCCTGGGTGCTGAACCGGGTGAACTCCTGCGCCTGCTCCAGTTCTTCGAGATAGTTCGCCAGCAGCACTCCCGCCTCGAGCGCCCGGTCGCCCTTCCGTCCCTTCTGGCCCGCCGTCTGCTTCCCCTCCTCCTGGAGCAGATGCAGGCTCGCCGTATCCTTGCGGACGGCTGCGAACACGACGCGCACGTCGAAGGGCAGACCCTGGGGGAATTTTCGCCGGATCAGCGTGTCTCCCCTGGCCCAGTCGTCCTCGCGCACGGCGAGGTCGAACATGGGTCATATCGGGCATATGAACTTGGGGTCCACCTCCAGCACGCGGTCGTAGTGCTCCCTGGCTTCGCCCGGCGGCCGTCCGCGCGGCGCGTTGTAATTGTAGAGGACGTTGGCGAGCTGGAACCTGGCCTCGAGGTCGTCGGGATACTTATCCAGGATCTCCCGATACTGCCGCTCGGCGCCGTCGGGCGCGCCGCGCGCCATCTCGGCGAATGCCGAAAGCAGGGCACGGTCACGCTCGCCCAGCCGATCGGCGAGGCTGCGCGCGCGAGAGATGGACGGTGCCAGCAGACCCATGCGCCCGCTCCACATGGCCGCCACTCCCAGTCGGTAATGGGCCAGGGCGAAGCTGCTGTCGAGCGCAGCGGCGGCCTGGAACCCCGCGACGGCCGAATCGAAGCGCGCGGCTCGAAGATTTCGCTCCGCGTCGAGATAGGCCTTGAGCGCCGGCAGCGACCTCGTGGTGACCGCGGCGGTCTGCGCCAGGCGGGCGCCCTGGCTTCGATCGCCGCTCACCAGGAGCTGGGCCGAGAGCCGGTCCACCAGGTCGAACAGCGCGGTGCTGTCCCCTTCGGCTGATGCCTGTGCGATCGGCACCGGCCTGTCGGCGGTCTCCTCGTAGAGCTGCGCCTGAATCCGCAGGTGCCCTCCGGCGGTGTGCACGCTGCCCAGTATGTACCGGCCGGCGCCGAGCCGGCGGGCGATCACGAGGCCGCGCTCGGCATCCTGCACACCGCGCTTCTCGCCGGCACCGAGCGCCGACACCACGCGCCCGGGGTCTACCGTCACCTGCGGGCCGACGCCGTTCAAGTTTCGGCTCAGGAGGTCCACCATGCCTTCGACCAGATAGTCGAACTGTCCGGCGGCGGGAACCGAGAATGGGAGCACGGCCAGCCGGCTCTCCGATGACGGTGCGGTGCCACGGGAGTGTCGGAAGGTCATCCATGCGAGGCCGGCAGCCACGGCCAGCATCAGCAGCGATGCGAGCGCCGGCAGTCTCCGGGCCCCGCGGCGGCTGACTCGAGTCTCCATTCCGGGGATGGTGGAGATGCGAGGCGAGGTCGCCGCGTCGGCGAGTGCTCGCGCGAAGTCTCGTGCCGTGGCAAACCGGTCCGGTGCGTTGCGTGCAAGCGCCTTGTGAATCGCGTGCTCGAGCGCCTCGGGCACGTCGCGCACCGCCCCGAGCGGCGGTGGCGGTCCGGTGAGCCGCTTCGCAACTATCGCCTGGGGCGTCGGTCCGGTGTACGGCGGCTCGCCTGCGAGCATCTCGTACACCACGCATCCGAGACTGTAGATGTCGGTGCGGTGGTCGAGGCGGGTATCACCGAGTGCCTGCTCGGGGCTCATATAGGCGGGGGTGCCGAGGGAGAGCCCCGTCTGGGTCAGGCGAGTCTGGTCCGCGGCATCCACCGCGAGCGCGATCCCGAAGTCGGCCACCATCGGCTCGCCGCCGAAGAGCAGGATGTTCTCCGGCTTGATGTCCCGGTGCACGACCCCATGGCTGTGGGCAAAGTCGAGCGCCTCCGCGACGCTCCGGCCGATGCGCACCGCGTCCTCCAGCGGCAGCGGGCCCTCGCGTCTGATTCGCTGGCGCAGGCTCTCGCCGTCCACCACGGGCATTGTGTACCAGAGGAGACCGTCGGCATCGCCTGAGTCGTGCACCGTCAGGATGTGGGGGTGGCCGAGCCTGGCGGCTACGCGGATCTCGCGAAGGAAGCGGTCGCCCAGCGCGGCGCCGAGCTCGGGATGGAACACCTTGAGTGCGACGGGGCGGTCGTGTCGCAGGTCGTGGGCGAGGAAAACCGTCGCCATGCCGCCCCGGCCGAGCTCGCGCTCGACGCGGTAGCGGTCTCCGAGGGAGGCCTGGAGCCGGCTGAGGATGTCGGCAGGCATGGAGTTCCGGGGGAGGGAGAATTTGCTCCAATGGTACAGCGTCGGGCGTGGGCGGGCCAGAGCGCAGGTGCAGTCCTCCCGGGGGAGTCTCAGCCCGCCAACTTTAGCCCGTCGGCGACCGTGTCGGTGGAATATTCTTGTTCTGGCGGAAGAGATTGGTTGGATCCCACTGTGCCTTCACCGCGGCGAGCCGATCGTAGTGCCTGCCGTACGCCGCCCGAATGCGGTCGGTGCCTTCCTCCTCAGTGAGAAAGTTCACGTAGGTCCCGCCCGTCGAGAACCGACGCAGATCCTCCCAGGCCTCCCGCGCCCAGGCGATGTTGGCCGCGTCATCGGCGGGGCGCTCCCACGAAGCGGCGATGTTGAACATGGAGCGGGCCTCGCGATTGCCGGCCGGCGAATGGTCAGGTGGGAGCCGGTCGATCGCCCCGTGGAAGGGGAAGAAGATGACGAGTGAGTACGGCGAGATGATGCGCTCGGCGTGTGCCCGCGCCCGGTCTAGCAGCTCGACGTCGTGCGCCCGGAGGAACTCCGACTTCCAGTAGTACCGCCGGCCCTTCGGCTGCGTGGCGTCCAGGAGATTCTGCTGCGAGACGAACGACCGCCGTTGAACCACATCACCGACGGGCCGCCCCAATCGCTTGATCGGCGCCAGGAGCCTCTCGCCCTCCGCCACCGGACCCGTGAAACAGAAGAAGAGGGCCACAATGTCCTGCCCGTGGATTTCCTGGGGCAGCCAGGGCACGGGTGGCGCCTTCCTCAGTCCCGCCGCCAACCCAAGCTCGGGCGGCGACTCCTCGGCCAGGGTGCGGAAAGCCTCGAGGATCCGGGGCGCCTCCTCGGCGCGCCAGGCGATCCCCCCACCGACGATTTCGGGGCCTACCGGTGCCAGTCTGTAGGTGAAGCCGGTCACGATGCCGAAATTGCCGCCTCCGCCGCGCAGGCCCCAGAATAGATCGGGGTGCTCGCTCTCGGTCGCGCGGACGATGCGTGCGTCGGCGGTCACCACGTCGAAGGCGATGACGTTGTCGCAGGTCCAGCCGAAGCGACGGGTCAGGTACCCGATCCCGCCGCCGAGCGTCAGCCCGGCGATGCCGGTCGTGGAAACGAATCCCAGGGGTGCCGCGAGGCCGTGAAGCTGGGTCTCGCGGTCCACGTCGCCCAGGAGGCAGCCGGCCTGCGCCCAGGCGAGCCGGGCGGTCGGATCCACCCGGACGCCACGCATCAGCGACATGTCGAGCATCACCGCGCCGTTCGCGACCGCGAGGCCGGAGATGTTGTGGCCGCCTCCCTTGATCGTGAGGGCCAGCCCGTGCTCGCGGACGAACTCCACGGCGGCGACCACGTCGGCCACGCCGAGACAGCGGATCACCAGCGCGGGGCGGCGATCGATCATGGCGTTCCACAGGCTTCGCGAGTCGTCGTAGCCCGGATCGCCAGGGTGGAGGAGCTGGCCGCGCAGCCGGGCGCGCAGGGCGGCGATCGCGGCGGGGTCCAGGGCGTCCTGGACTGGAGCGGCGTCGGAGGTGCGTGGGGGCAGGGTGGCAGTCTGATCGGTCATGGACCGGCTCCGGATGGAGAGCCGGTGCCAACATAGGTTGGGGTACGCGGGGGCGCCAGCGGTGCGGGCGAGCGGGTGCGGGCGAGCGGGGGAGGTGGCGCGCCCTTGGGCGCTTCCGGTCCCGCCACGCATCATCGGGCCTGCTACGAGCGGGTGAGGTAGTGGCGTGACCTAACGCGCCCGGCGGGCGCGCCACCTCCCCCGCTCGCGTAAGCCTCTGGGCATGCGCCGAACCCGGGCGGTGGCAGCCAACGTAAGTTGAAAGAGAGCCGAGTTCGTGGGAAGACATCCAACCCAAGCCGGATCAGGACCATGAACACAACAATTCCGCTTGTAGCGCTGACAGCGCTCGCAACCTGGTCCCTGGCCGGGACGAGTCCCATGGCGGATGCAGCGTCACCCGTCGCCGAGGCTGTGCGTGCTTCCGCCGGGCGGGCCGCGAACAACTTCATCGCGGCCGCGGAGGACATGCCGGCCGGCAAGTACGGATTCAAGCCGACGCCAGCCCAGATGAGCTTCGGCGAGGCGATCGCCCACATGGCTGCCGGCAACGACACCTACTGCTCCAGTATCGGTGGTGTGGCAGCGCCCAAGCGCGGGGCGCTGGCTTCGGGCGCTTCCAAGGAGCAGCTCGTCGCCCGGCTCAAGGAGACGTTCCAGTTCTGCGAGTCGGCTCTGGCCGGCGTGGATGATTCGGGACTGGGCGAGACGGTACCGTACTTCGGAGAGCAGACCACTCGGGCGGCGGTCATGGTTTCGGCGGCGGAGGAGTGGGCCGGGCATTACAGCCAGATCGCGGTGTATCTCCGGCTCAACGGGCTGGTGCCACCGACGGCGAAGCCTAGAGCGTCGCAGTCCTGACGTCGCGCGACCGGCGAAACGCTGTCGCCCGGAGACCCAGGACCATGACGGCCGCGACCGCCAGGGAACCAGCCAGGACCAGGAGTCCCGGAGCGAATTCGCCGGTCCCCTCCTTGATGCTGCCGATCAGATACGGCCCCACGAACCCGCCGAACGCCCCCATGGAGTTGATCAGCGCGATCCCGCCCGCCGCGGCCTGCTCCCGGAGGAATGCGGTCGGCAGCGCCCAGAACGGCCCCAGCCAGCCCAGCACGCCGAACGCGCAGAGGCACAGCGCGGCGATCAGCAGGCCGGTGCTCCCCGTCCGCGTGGCCGCGAGGAATCCCACCGCATCTGCGAGCGCCGGCATGACGAGATGGAGATACCGCTCGCCGGTGCGGTCGGAGCTCCGGCCCACCAGCACCATCCCGACCGCCGCGGCCGCGTAGGGGATCGCGGTGATGAGCCCCACCTCGAAATTGCTGAAGTCGCCGCTCGCCTTCACCAGCTGCGGAAGCCAGAGGGCGAAGCCGTAGAGTCCGACGATCAGAAGGAAGTAGCTCAAGCCCAGCCACCACACCACCGGATTTCTCAGCGTCCGCAGGAGGCTCTCGCCATGGGGCGCGACGTGCTCGGCTCGCTCCGCTGCGAGCCGACCCTCGAGCCACGCGCGCTCCGCCGGCGGGAGCCAGCGCGCGTCGCGGGGGAGGTCGGGCAATAGCCACAGGACCGCGAAGCCCACCAGCACCGATGGAATGCCCTCGAGCAGGAAGAGCCACTGCCAGCCCTGCAGACCGAGCCGTCCGTCGAGCCCGAGCAGTGCCCCCGAGATCGGCCCGCCGATCACGCCGCACACCGGGATCGCCGCGAGAAACCAGGCGTAGGCCCGGGCCCGCTCACGCGCGGGATACCAGTACGTGAGATAGAAGATGATGCCCGGAAAGAACCCCGCCTCGGCCACACCCAGCAGGAAGCGGATCAGGTAGAAGCTCCACGGTGTGCGCACCAGCATCATCGCCGATGCCGCCAGGCCCCAGGTCACCATGATGCGCGCGATCCAGAGCCGCGCGCCGGTCCGGTAGAGCACCAGGTTGCTGGGCACCTCGAACAGGCAGTAGCCGATGAAGAACACGCCCGCGCCGAAGCCGTACACTGCCGGCCCGAAGCCGAGGTCGCGGTTCATCTCCAGCGCCGCGAAACCGACGTTCACGCGGTCGAGGAAGTTGAGAATGTAGAGAAGGAAGAGGAACGGGATCAGGCGGCGCGAGACGCGCGCGATTGCGGCGGACCCGTCGGTGGGCACGGTCACCGGGCGAATATACGGGACGGGCCCCTCGAACGACCAGATCTCGGCTCGGTGCTTGCGAGCGGGGGAGGTGGTGCGAGCGGCGGGCGCTTCCGGTCCCGCCACGCATGCGCGGGTCTGCTACGAACGGGTCCTGTCTCTTATACACATCTGACGCTGCC
>JBKPGZ010000211.1:0-4565 GCA_046729675.1 Gemmatimonadota bacterium
CTGCTGACCGATGGTCCGGTCGCGCTGTATCCGCAGCGCGAGGCGCTGGGCGAGGAGGAACCGCACTACGAGATCGCGGGCGAGCGCGCCGAGACGCTGGAGGCGCTGCTCCGGGGACAGGTGCGGATCGTGGTCACCACCGCCCGCGCGACCGCGGAGCGCACGCTGGTGCCTGCCGCCCTGGAGCGCCTCAGGCTCCGGCTGGTCCCGGGCGACCGGCAGGCGCCGAAGCGCGTGGCCGCGGCGCTCGAGGCGATGGGCTATCGCCGGGTGGGGACGGTCACCGAGGTCGCGGAGTTCAGCGTGCGCGGCGGCATCCTCGACGTGTACGGCTTCGGGATGGCGGTGCCGGCTCGGCTGGAGTGGTGGGGAGACGACATCACCTCCATCCGCGGCTTCGACCTCACCACCCAGCGCTCGCTCCAGGAGCTGGACCAGGTCACCGTGCTCCCCGTCAGCACCCGCGCGCTGGGTGACGGCGATGGGTCCGGACCGGCACCGCGCCGCATGACGCTGCTGGAGCTGCTGCCGGGCGACACCTACGTCATCCAGGAGTCCGCCGGCGCGGACGCCGACGAGGTGGAGCGCGCGTGGAGCGAGGCGGAGCACCACCTCGAGGTCGCGCGGCGGCTGGGCGAAGACGTGCCTCGGCGCGACGCCATCCTGGAACAGCCGACGGCCTGGCGGGAGCGGATCGCCGCCTTCCCCCGCCTCACCCTGGGCGACGACACCGCCGATCTGCAGTTCGGCTTTTTCCCGCCGGAGAGAGTCGATCGCGATCTGAACCGCCTGCGGGGACTGCTCGGAGGCTCTCCACCCACCATCATCCTCTGCGACAACGAGGGTCAGCTGGAGCGCCTGGACGAGCTGCTCGATGAGGGCAGCCGCGGTGCGACCCGCGCGACGCTCGCGATCGGTGCGCTGGACGGCGGCTTCGTCATGCCCTCGCTCCGGGTGCTCACCGACCACGAGATCTTCCGCCGTGCGCGGCGGCTGCGGCGCCCCAGACGTTACCGCCAGGCCGCGCCCTCGTTCGCCACCGGGGCGCTCACCGTGGGTGACTACGTGGTCCACCTCGATCACGGCATCGGCGTCTACCGGGGCATCCAGACCATCATGGTCGGGGAGTCCACCCTCGAGGTGGCGATCGTGGAGTACGAGGGCGGCGACCGGCTGAACGTGCCGTTGTACCGGCTGGACCAGCTGGAGCGCTATCGCGCCGCGGGCGAGGATGGCGACCGTCCCCCACCGCGCATCCATCGCCTCGGCGGGAGCTCCTGGCAGCGGGTCAGGGAGCGCACTCGCCAGGCGATCAAGCAGATGGCCGCCGAGCTGCTCGACCTCTACGCCCGCCGCTCTGTCTCCGCCGGCTACGCTTTTCCTCCCGATACCAAGTGGCAGCGCGAGCTGGAGAGCAGCTTCCTCTACGAGGACACCCCCGACCAGCGGAAGGCGACCGAAGAGGTCAAGAGCGACATGGAAAAGCCGTTGCCCATGGACCGGCTGCTGGTGGGCGACGTGGGCTACGGCAAGACCGAGGTCGCGGTGCGGGCGGCGTTCAAGGCGATTCAGGGCGGGAAGCAGGTAGCGGTGCTGGTGCCCACGACCATCCTCGCGGAGCAGCACGGGCGCACCTTCACCGAGCGCCTCGCCGACTTCCCGGTGAAGATCGAGGTGCTCTCCCGCTTCCGCACCCCCAAGGAGCAGAAGGCCGCGCTCGCCCGGCTGGCAGACGGCTCGACCGACATCGTGATCGGCACCCACCGCCTGCTTTCGAAGGACGTCGTCTTCAAGGATCTGGGCCTGCTGGTGGTGGACGAGGAGCACCGCTTCGGCGTCAAGCACAAGGAGCGGTTGAAGGCACTGCGGCTGGCGGTGGACGTCCTCACGCTGACGGCGACGCCGATCCCCCGCACGCTCCATCTCTCGCTCGCTGGCCTGCGCGACCTCACGCTGATCGAGACGGCCCCGCGGGACCGGTCGCCGATCCTCACCTTCGTCGAACCCTGGGACGACGCGCTCCTGGAGGAAGCCTCCGCTCGCGAGATCGACCGCGGGGGCCAGGTCTTCGTGGTCCACAACCGGATCGAGACCATCGAGACGGTGGCGGCTCGGGTGCGCGCGCTCGCGCCACGGGCCCGGGTCGGCGTGGCCCACGGGCAGATGCCGGCCGAGGAGCTGGAGACGGTGATGCGTGGGTTCGTGGCGGGCGAGGTGGACATCCTCGTCTCCACCGTGATCGTCGAGTCGGGGCTGGACGTGCCCAACGCGAACACGATGGTGGTGCACGACGCGCACCGCTTCGGCCTGGCCCAGCTCTCCCCGCTTCGCGGCGGGGTGGGCCGCCGCCATCGGCGGGCCTACTGTTACCTGCTGGTGCCGGACGCCATCGACGCCGCGGCCGAGGAGCGACTCCGGGTCCTGGAGCACCATGCCGACCTCGGCGCCGGCTACCGGATCGCGCTCAAGGATCTGGAGATCCGCGGCGCCGGGAACCTGTTGGGCGCCGAGCAGTCGGGCCACGCCCATGCGGTGGGGTTCGAACTGTACATGCGCTGGCTGGACGAGACCGTGCGCAGCCTGCGGGGCCAGGGCGTGACAGAACAGCCCGCACCACCGGACGTGGTGCTGGACCGGCCGGCCCATCTGCCGGACGGTTTCGTGCCCGACGACGACGTCAAGCTCGACCTGTACCGCCGACTGGCGCGGGCGCTCGCACCGGGCGAAATTGATGGGCTGCGAGATGAAATGCGCGAGCGCTTCGGGCCCCTACCGGCCGAGGCCGAGACCCTGCTTCACATGGCGCATCTGCGTGTCCTGGGCGCGGCGCTCGGCCTGCAGCACGTGCTGATCCGGGGAGACGAGGCGCGGCTCACCTTCCGCCCGGGCACCCAGCCCAGGCTCACCGGTCTCACATCGGCCCTGGACGACGTGCAGCTGGCGGCGGAGGTGCGCCGCACGGTGCCGCTCTCGCTCCGCCTTCTTCGTCTCGGCGGCGAGCCGATCGTTCCCGCGCTGGTGCGGGCGTTGCAGAAGGCGGCCTGAATCCCGGCGCGCCAGTCCCCAACCGGAGTACCCATGCGTCGTTCCGTTCTCTCTCTGTTCCTCGCTGGAGTCGCGCTGACCGGCTGCTCCAACTTCCGCGACCTCTTCTCGGCTCACGCGGATGTGGCCGCGGAGGCGGGCGTCATCGAGCTGCCGGCGCAGCGCCTGGCCGACATGGTGGCCGGCGTGACCAAGGGCCAGCGCCAGCGCGTGACCCGGGAGACGGCGGACTTCATCACCGACACGTGGGTGGACTACGCGCTCTTCTCCCAGGCGGTGGCGCTCAACCAGCTGCCGGTGGACTCGGCCAGCGTGGCCGAGGCGGTCTGGCCCGAGCTGGCGGAGCTCAAGGGCACCCACTTCCACGACACCCTCATGACCCGCCGGGCCGCCATGTCGGACAGCGCGGCGGACAGCCTCTATGGCACCGACGTGCGGGTCCTGCAGCACATCCTCTTCGGCGCCCGCAACGCGCCAGCCCCGGTCAAGGAGGCCACCCGGAAGAAGGCGGAGGCGGCGCTGGCCCGGGTCCGGAAGGGCGCGGACTTCAGCAAGCTCGCGTCCGAGCTATCCGAGGATCCCGGCAGCAAGGCCGACAGCGGCTACCTGCCGCCCAGTCCCAAGGGCCGATTCGTGGCCTCGTTCGACAGCGCGGCGTGGGCGCTTCAGCCGGGCCAGACCAGCGGCGTGGTGGAGACGCCGTTCGGGTTCCACCTGATCCGGCGACCGCCGCTGGGCGAGGTGCGCGGGCGGCTCGACGACTACCTGCTGGAACACGCCGGCGCCGCGCTGGACTCGACCTTCATGGACAGTCTGGCCGAGGCGAGCAGGATCGAGATCGCGGGCGACGCCGCCGCGACCATGCGAGCCGCGCTGGGCGCGACGGAGGAGTCCCGCCGGTCCGAGCAGAAGATCTCCACCTACAAGGGCGGCGAGCTCACCGTCCAGCAGTTCCTCCGCTGGGTGCGGGCGCTGCCGCCGCAGTACCTCCAGCAGCTCAAGGCGGCGGACGACAGCACCCTGCGCCGCTTCGCCCGGGTGCTGACCCAGAACACCCTGCTCCTCCGCGAAGCCGACGCCGCGGGTATCCGGCCGACTGAGCTCGAGTGGAAGACCATGGAACGGCGCTACCTCTCGCAGCTCGACACGCTCAAGACCGAGATGGGACTCACCGGCGGTGACCTGACCGACACGACGGTGTCGGCAGCGGAGCGCCAGAAGGTGGCCGGTCTCAAGATGGAGCAGTACTTCGACAATCTGATCGCCGGGAAGGCGACGCTCCGGCCGATGCCTTCGGCGCTGGCGACGCTGCTGCGGGAGCGACTGCCATTCCGAATCAACCAGGCGGGCGTGGAGCGCGCGGTGGGGGTCGCCAAGGAGCTGAAGGCCAAGGCGGACTCGGCGGGTGAAGGGAGCCCGGTGCGTCGCGCGCCCGGCGGGCCGCCGATTCCGGCGCCTGGTGCGGCGCCGCAGGCCCCGGCTCAGGGCGGCGCCGCCCCGGCGCCCGCGCCAGGCGGGAC
>JBKPGZ010000212.1:0-29568 GCA_046729675.1 Gemmatimonadota bacterium
GCGGGGGGCTTACTGGTACTGCCCGCGATCACCGCCATCTCGGTGTACAAGCCATGGGGGAGAGTCGGGAGCGTCGGCGGATCACGGACACGGCGGGCGGGTGCAGTATGAGAGAGAATGAGCACCACCACGGCGGAACACACGGAGGGCACCATCATCACGGGCCCGGACACGCTCAGCATGACGTCCACCATGCTACGGCCGAAGCGCCCGTGGAGGTGGGCTATCCGGAGCACACTGAGCGCGACCCTCATCACGGACACGGCAAGGTGGCCGAGCATGGCAGCCATGCGGCACACGGGGGCCACGACAAGCACGCAGGGCACAGTGTGGGGATGTTCCGCGACAAGTTCTGGATCTCCCTCGCGCTCACCCTCCCGACCCTGATCTGGGGACACATGCTCCCCCGGGTGCTGAACTACTCCCCGCCCGCGGTGCCAGGTCAGCGATGGATCGCGCCGGTCTTCGGCACGGCGGCCTTCCTGTACGGAGGCTTGGTCTTCCTGCAGGGCGCCTGGCGCGAGCTCAAGGACCGCCTGCCCGGGATGATGACGCTGATCGCCCTGGCGATCACCGTGGCGTTTGTCTTCAGCGCCGCGGTGACGCTGGGGTACCCAGGCATGCCCTTGTGGGAGGAGCTCGCGACTCTGGTGACCATCATGTTGCTGGGTCACTGGATCGAAATGCGATCGATCTCTCAGGCACAGGGTGCCCTCCAGGAGCTCGCCAAGCTGCTCCCGAATACGGCGCTGCGCGTGCAGGGTTCGGAACTCGAGGAGGTCCCTGTCGACGCCTTACGCGCGGGCGACCTGATCCTGGTGCGCCCTGGCGCGAGCATCCCAGCCGACGGGATCGTTGTTGAGGGCACCAGCGAGGTGAACGAGTCCATGATCACCGGCGAGTCGCGGCCGGTGAAGAAGGGGTCGGGCGACAAGGCGATCGCCGGGACCGTCAACGGCGCGGGGTCGCTCCGCGTCAAGGTCACCGGCGTGGGGGAGCAGACGGCCCTCGCGGGCATCATGCGGCTGGTCGAGCAGGCGCAGACCTCACGGTCCCGGGCGCAGGCCGTGGCCGATCGGGCGGCCTTTTGGCTCACGGTCGTCGCCATCATTGCGGGTGCGCTCACGTTCCTGGCGTGGCTCTCCCTCCGCGGCGATCCGGCGTTCGCGGTGGAACGGATGGTGACCGTACTCGTGATCTCGTGTCCGCATGCATTGGGCCTGGCCGTCCCCCTGGTCATCGCGATCTCGACGACCCTTGGCGCGCGCGGGGGACTCCTCGTTCGGGACCGGCGAGGACTGGAGGAAGCCCGAAATCTGACCACTATCGTGTTCGACAAGACCGGCACGCTCACACGCGGCGAGTTCGGCGTCGTCGAGATCGCCACGGCGCAGGGTGTCGGCGAGCAGGAGGCCCTGAGGCTTGCGGCATCGGTCGAACGAGACTCGGAGCACACGATCGCCAAGGGCATCATGCGCTCGGCAAAGGAGCGCGGCTTGCTAGCGGAGCCTGCCGAGGAGTTCCGAGCCATTCCTGGCGTCGGGGTCAGCGCCCGGGTGCAGGGGCGGACCTTCCTGATGGGCGGGCCCGCGCTGGTGCGGACCCGCCGTGTGGAGATTCCCTCGTCGCTGCAGACGGCCGCTGACCGGGCGGCAGCTCGAGGGCAGGCCGCGATCTTCCTGGTTGAGGAGGGAGAGGGCGCCTCCGGCTCTCGGGCGCTGGCGCTCTTCGTGGTGGCGGACGTGATTCGCCCCGAATCTCGGGAGGCGGTCCAGGCGCTCCACCAGCAGCGGATCAAGGTCGTCATGCTGACCGGCGATGCGAAGGCCGTGGCCGAGACCGTTGCGGCCGATCTCGGCGTTGACCAGGTGTTCGCGGAGGTGTTGCCGGACCAGAAGGTCGGCAAGATCCAAGAGCTCCGGAGTGCCGGCGGTCGCGTCGGCATGGTGGGCGACGGGGTGAACGACGCGCCGGCCCTGGTCGCAGCCGACGTAGGAGTCGCCATCGGCGCGGGAACGGACGTGGCGGTCGAGGCGGGCGACATCGTCCTCGTGCGCAGTGACCCGCGTGATGTGCCGCGCATCATACGACTCAGCCGCGCCAGCTATCGGAAGATGGTGCAAAACCTGTGGTGGGCGGCGGGCTACAACGTCATAGCCATTCCGCTCGCCGCCGGCATCCTTGTCCGCCAGGGCATCCTACTGTCGCCGGCGATTGGTGCGGTGCTTATGTCGCTCAGCACCGTGATCGTCGCCGTCAATGCGCAGCTGCTTCGCCGATCTCGCATATGAAATAGACCAGGTCGCCAGGTCCTCGCGACTATGCGACTGGCAGACTACCTACGTCTACGTCATCGCGGCTTGGGCCGCGCTGGTCGCCTTTCTCTTTCCCCCGCTGTTCCGATTCGCCTGAGCGGTTGCTCCTATTGGAGGGGCCAGGTAGTGGCCAAGAAAATTCACCGCCGACGTGACGCCGACCCGAAGGAAGGCATCGAGAAGTACGGCGACGCTGCCTTCGCGGACTCTGTCAACAAGAAGTACCCCATCGATACCCCAGGCCGCATCAGGGCCGCGTGGGCGTACATCCACCAGCCCAGCAACGCGGGGAAGTACACGCCCGAGGAGGTCCGGACCATCAAGGCCCGAGTGCGTCGTGCGGCCAGGGCTCGAGGCGTAACGCTGCCCGACCCGGACGAGTTCATTGCCTTGATGGCGCGGGTGAGAAGGAAGCGGAGCCGATGATCTCGCTGGGCGCTCGGTCGGGTGTGCTGTGATGGTCGCGGCCGCAGGCAGTCCCGGCGCTACAGGCGGCCCAGCGCCCCCCGCTTGAGCTCGCGAATCCTCCGCTCGTCCCGCTTGTAGAACGTCCACTGCTTGATCCGCTTGCCGCGCACCAGTCCCGCCCGCGCCAGCACCCGCATGTGCTCGCTCAGGGTCGGCTGACTGACGCCGAGCTTCCGCGCCAGGTTCAGCCCGCACACGCCGTCCCTCACCAGGTCGCCATCCACCTGTTGCGGGAAATGCGCTCGCGGGTTCTTGAGCCACTCGAGGACCTGCAACCGGCGCTCGTTGGCGAGCGCGCGGAGCACATCGGCGGTAGACATATTGCCAATTAGCCAAGCGACGAATAGCTTGTCAACTGCTTTCTCCGGGAAGAGGGCGATATGGACCTCGGACTGAACGGCAAGGTGGCATTGGTGACCGGGTCTTCCTCCGGGCTCGGCCTCGCCATCGCCCGGGAGCTGGCCCGGGAAGGTGCCGCGGTAGCGATGGTCGCCCGACGGCGCGACGAGCTCGAGCGCCAGGCCGCTGACATCGACGCCACCACGGCCGGCCGGGCCGTCCCGATCGTGGCCGACCTGCGGGAGCGGGACGCCCCCGCGAAGATAGCCGCCGAAGCCGAGCGGACGCTGGGGCCGGTCGACATCCTCCTCGCCAATGCAGGGGGTCCGCCCTCCACCGTGTTCGCCACGACCCGGGAAGGGCAGTACGCCGCCGCGCTCGAGCTCAATCTCATGGCGTCGATCCGTCTGGCGCAGGCGTGCGTGCCCGGCATGCGAGAGCGGAAGTGGGGCCGGGTCATCTTCCTCACCTCTATGGCGGCCAAGCAGCCGATCCCGGGCCTGCTGCTCTCCAACACGGCGCGCAGCGGCCTGCTGGGCTTCGCCAAGACCCTGGCGTCCGAGGTCGCCCGGGACAACGTGCTCGTCAACACGGTGCTGCCCGGCCACTTCGACACCGCCCGCACGGTCGAGCTCGCGCGGGCGCGTGCGGAACGGGAGCACCGAAGCGTCGACGATGTACTCGGGGAGCGCCTCACCGATATTCCGCTGGGAAGAGCCGGGCAGCCGCAGGAACTCGCGGCGGTGGTTGCGTTCCTGGCCTCCTCTCGCGCCACGTTCCTCACCGGCGCCGCGATCCAGGTGGACGGCGGACAGATCGCGAGCCTCGTGTGACCGTCGTGCAGGCCGTTCCCGATCGCCGTGCCATCGCCGCGAATCACGAGGTGATCCGACCCTACGTGCGGCTGACGCCGACGGTCGAGGTGTGGTCGGATGACTTCGGCCTGCGCCCGCGCTACCCGATCGTGTTCAAGCTGGAGCTGCTGCAGCACACCGGCTCGTTCAAGCCTCGCGGCGCGTTCACCAACCTGCTGCACCGGCCGGTGCCGTCCGCGGGCGTCGTGGCCGCCTCAGGCGGCAACCACGGCGCGGCCGTATCCTTCGCCGCGCAGCGGCTCGGCGTTCCCGCCAAAATCTTCGTGCCGACCGTCGTCTCGCCTTCCAAGCTGCAGCTGATCCGGAGCTGCGGCGCCGAGGTCGTGGTGGAGGGCGATCGCTACGCCGACGCCCTCGCGTTGAGCGAGCGCTGGGCGGAGACCAGCGGTGCGATGCAGATCCACGCCTACGACCAGCCCGAGACGCTGCTCGGCCAGGGCACCGTCGGCGCGGAGCTGGAGCGCCAGGCGCCGGGGCTCGATACGCTGCTGATCGCGGTGGGAGGCGGAGGGCTCCTCGGTGGAATCGCGGCCTGGTATGCCGATGGGCCCCCGATCAGGCTGGTGGCGGTCGAGCCTGAAGCAGCGCCGACGCTCAGCGCCGCCCTCGCCGCAGGGCGTCCGGTGGACGCGCCCGCGGGCGGCATCGCGGCCGACTCCCTGGCGCCGCGCCGCGTGGGCGAGCTCATGTTTCCCCTGGCCCGGAAGCACGTCGCCTCGGCGCTGCTCGTCTCCGATGAAGCGATTCGCGCCGCTCAGACGGCGCTGTGGCGGGTGCTCCGCGTCGCGGCGGAGCCGGGGGGTGCTGCTGCCTTCGCGGCGCTGTTGTCGGGCCGGTACGGCCCTGGTCCGGACGAGCGAGTGGGAGTCGTGGTGTGCGGTGGGAACACGACCGCGGTGGACTTCACCAGGTGACGACGATGGAGACTCGGGCGGGTCAGCGCCACTACTCGGCGCGGAGCGGGAGAGCCGGGTCCACCCGGGCCGCCCGCCACGCCGGAACGCCGGCGGCGACCAAAGCCACAGCGCCGAGCAGCACCGCTACCCCCAGGTAAGTCACCGCGTCGAGCCGCGAGACGCCGTAGAGCAGCGAGGTGATCGCCCGCGTGGCGGCCACGCTCGTGAGCACACCCAGGGCGATGCCGAGCGCCGTGAGCGCCAGACCTCGGCGCAGTACCAGCCCTACGATGGCTCGGCGCGAGGCCCCCAGCGCCGCCCGCACGCCGATCTCGCGGGTGCGCTCCGCGACCCGGCCGGACAGTGTTCCGTAGATTCCCACGCCGACCAGCACCAGGGCCGCCAGAGCGAAAACCGCCAGCAGTCGAAGCGCGAACCGCCGATCCTCGGCCGAGGCGGCCACCAGATCCTCCATCGCGGCCGCCCGGACCACCGCCTGGTCGGGGTCCACCGACCACACCGCGCTCCGCACCGCGGGCACCAGTCGGTCGGGCTCGCCCCGCGTCCGGACCACCACCGACAGCACCTGATCCAGGAAGTGCCACTGGCTCACGGGCAGGTATACGGCCTCGCCTTCGTTCAGCGCGAGCGAAACCTGCTTCACGTCGCCCACGACTCCCACGATGGTGTAGGGCGGGCTGTCGGCGGGGCCCACTCGAACCTGGTGGCCGATCGGATCGAGGCCGGGGAAGCGCCGCCGAGCCAGCGAGGCGCTGACGACTGCCACGCGGGGCGCTCCAGCATCATCCGCGGATCCCAGCCATCGGCCGCGGAGCAGGGGGATGCCCATGGCCTGCAGGTACCCGGGAGTGACGGCATAGCGATAGGTGCCGCCGCCCAGCTCGCCTGGATCGGCCTCGGGCTCGGGAACGAGGTGTAGGCCGTAGCGATCGTCGTCGCCGCTCAGGGGGACCTGGCTGGTAAGTGCCGCCAGGGTCACACCGGGCACCCGCCGCACCTCATCAAGCGCGGCCGCGAAGAACCGGAGCCGGGTGCTGTCATCCTCCAGCCTCGGCCCCGAAGTCTGGATCTGCATCGTCACCAGGCCGGGAGCCTCGAACCCGGCGTCCACCGCGAGCAGCCGCTGCACGCTGCGGAACAGCAGGCCCGAGCCCACCAGGAGCACGAGCGCCAGCATCACCTGCGCCACCACGAGGGCGTCCCGGCCCGCGCCATGGCGGGTCGGAGCGGGTCCCCGGCCCACCGCGTCCCGAAGGTCACCTCGCGTGGCGGCGAAGGCGGGCAGCAATCCGACGGCGAGCGCGACGGCCGTGCTCACGACGAATGCGAACACGAGGGCGGAACCGTCCACCGCGATGGCGTGGGCCCGCGGGAGTCCGGCGGGGCTGAGCGCCACCAGCGCATGCACCGCGAGGACGGCGACGGCCACACCCGCCCCTCCGCCCAGGAGTGAGAGGAGCAGGCTCTCGGTGAGCAGTTGCCGGACCAGCCGCTCGTGTCCCGCGCCCAGGGCCGAGCGCACGGCGAGCTCGCCCCGGCGGCGGGCGCCGCGCGCGAGCAGGAGTCCAGCGACGTTGACGCATGCGACCGTCAGTACCAGGCCCACGGCGCCGAGCAGGGCGAGCAACGCGGACCGCACGCCGCTGGTGACCTCGTCCTGGAGCCGGCGGACAGTCAGCCCGTGGTTCAGCGCCGCCCAGGGTACCCGGGGGAAGTCGGCGACCGGCTGCCGCGCGATGGTCTCGAGCTCTCGGCGGACTTCGTCGACATCGGCTCCCGCGCGGACCCGCGCGAGCAGGCGCAGGTGGTGTCCCCATGCCCGCGACTGGCTCATGTCGTAGCCCAACGGAGTCCAGACCTCGGCCCCGGGCGCAGCCGCGTTCTCGAAATCGCGCGGCATCACCCCGAGGATGAGATGGGGAAGCCCGTCGAGCGTGATGGTGCGGCCGACGATACCCGGATCGGCGCCGAAGCGCCGCCGCCAGAGTCCGTCGCTGATCACCACGACCGGAGCCGCACTGGCGGCGTCGTCGGCCGGCTCGAACTCGTGACCGATCGTGGGAAGGACGCCGAGCACCTCGAAGTAGTCGGCCCCGACGCGCTGACCCTCCAGTCGCTCCGGCTCCGCGGCCCCCAGCAGGGTGGGCTGCCATGGCCTCATCACCGCCAGGTGCTCGAGCGACCGCGCCCGCGCCGCGAGCTCGCGGGCGGTGCCGAACGCGATATCGAGCTGCGCCCCGTCCTCGCGCATGTCCCAGACGGCGACGATGCGCTCCGCGTGGGGATAGGGGAGCGGCCGGATCAGGACGTGGTCCACCGCGCTGAAGATCGCCGTGGCGCCGCCGATCCCGACGGCCAGAGTGAGCACTGCGATCGCCGTGAAGCCCGGGTCGGCCCGCAGGCGACGGGCGGCGTACCGAAGGTCGGTGAGGAAGGCTTCGACCGCGTTCTCCCAGCCGAAGCGCCGGACCTGCTCACGCGCACCGGCAGGACTGCCGAGCTCGAGCCGTGCCGCCCGCATCGCCTCCTGATCCGACAGCCCGCGCGCGCGATGCTCCGTGGCTGCTTCCTGGAGGAAATGCGCCACCTCGTCGGCCGCGTCCTGCTCGGCAACGGCCGGGCGGGCAAGGGCGCGGAACCCGCGGACCAGCCGGCGGAGGAGTGACACGTCTCAGCCCTCCGCTTCCAGCAGGCGGGCGATGGCAGATACCCGGCGCGACCAGTCGGCGGTCTCGGCGGCGAGATGCTTCCGGCCCGCGCGCGTGAGGGTGTAGTACTTCGCCCGGCGCGCGTTCTCCGTCTCCCGCCACTCGGCGTCGAGCCAGCCGGCGCGCTCGAGCCGCTTGAGCGCCGTGAGTAGCGAACCGGGATTGATCCGGAAGACGCCGCGGGAGATCTGCTCGATCCGGCGGGCGATGCCCCAGCCGTGCATCGGCTGGAGGCTGACCGACTTCAGGATCAGCATGTCGAGCGTGCCCTGAACGACGTCGGTGCTGGGCTGGTCCACCGGAGCTCCGGAATCAGGACGAGCCCAGCATACGTCACTCACCTCTTGATTGTCAAGAGGAGGAGGAGGACTTTAGGGCAGGAACTGCAGGTTGCTCCCCTCGCCGGCGCCGCCGATCAGCTCCAGTCCGGGCCGACCGCCCGCCACCACGCGGCTCAAGGTCCAGTTCTCGGTCTCCAGCACCGGCGCGTCCGCCTCCTCGCTCCACTGGCCGGTGGCGGGGTCGAACACCACCATCGGGTGGTCGCCGTAGTCGCCGAACCCTTCCTGGCAGGCGAGGAGATACAGCCTGGCCTGGAGGGTTGCCGAGACACCGCCGCAGGCGCGGGCGGGGAACGTCGGGCCCGTGGACCAGCCCTTCGTCGCGACGTCGTAGACGTCCATCGCGCCGAGGAAGTCGATCAGGTAGAGCTTGCCCCCGATGAACCCGCCTGATCCCTCCCAGAGGTCGTGTCCCGTCCGGTCGAGCAGCAGCCAGCGGTCGGTCGCGGGGTTGTAGCGCCACAGGGCGCCCCGCTCGGAATCATCGCCGCAGACGGACGAGTCGTAGCAGGAGGTGCCCACGTACAGCATCCCCTTGTACGCCGCGCTCACGCCGTTGGCGGTCGCGATGGGCATATCGCGCCGTCTGCTCCAGGTGTCCGCCGCCGGGTCGTAGACGTAGAGCGACTTGAGCGTCGACAGCCGCCAGACGCTTCGCCGCGGGTCCCAGACCCGGGTGAATCCGCCGGTGACGTAGATCTTGCCGTCGAGCTCCACGGCGCCGTTGGTGTGGCTGAGGCGGACCGGCACCGGCGCCCTCGAGCGCCAGCTGTCCGCGCTCACGTCGTACACCTTGACCGCGTCCGTGACCGCGCCGGCGCTGCCGAACTCACGGATCCGGCCGCCGATCACGTAGAGCAGGGTGCGGAGCGTGGACGGGTTCGTGAGCGAGGCGCTTGCCGCCCCCCACACCCCTCTCGGGTGATCCGCCTTCACGGTCCAGGTCCCTGCCACGGCGGCGGCCATCGGACCGGACGCCTCTGTCTCACTCGGTGCGGTCGGGCTCTCCCGGCAAGCCGCGAGCGCGAATGCAGTCAGCATTGGCGCGATGAGCGCCGTGCGATGTGCCGGCATGGACTCCCTCACCATCGGTGTTGCCCACACGTTCGTAGTGAGCTGTCAAGTCGACATCAAGAGGCCGCGTGGTTTTCCTCGACCCCGATCGGTGCCAAGTTTCGGCGCCCCCAGCCGGAGCTTTCGTGCCCGACTCCAGCGACAACCCGCTCGAGCGTCGCCGCGACGAGCCGGATCCCACCGCGGTCGGCTTCGTTCTCGAGCTCGGCCGCGCGCTCCACAGCGCAGGTCACTCGGCGCAGCGCCTGGAGGACAGCCTCGGCGCGATCTCCGACCGTCTGGGGCTGGTCAACCATCAGTTCTTCTCCACCCCGACCTCGATCATGGCCTCGTTTGGTCCGATCGGCCGCCAGCGGACCCACATGCTCCGGGTGGCGCCCGGCGAGGTCAACCTCGGCACCCTCGCGGCCCTGGAGCACCTGTCGCTCGACGTCGCGCAGGGACGCATATCACCGGCGGAAGGGGTCGTCGCCATCAACCGGATCACGTCCGCGCCGGCGCCCTACGGTCCCGCTCTCACCACGCTGGCGTACGGGGTGGTCTCCGGGGCCGCCACCCAGTTCCTCGGGGGTGGGGGACGGGAGGTCGCCATCGCGGCGGTACTTGGTCTGGGTCTCGGCCTGCTTGCGCTCTGCACCCGCGGACGCCCGCGCCTCGGCCGGGTGTTCGAGCCCGTCGCCGCATTCTTCGTGAGCGCCGGCGCGATCGCTCTCGCGCGGGCGGCGGCCCCGGTCAGCGTGCTGATCGCCACGCTCGGCGGACTGATCGTGCTCCTGCCGGGCCTCACGCTCACGGTCGCGATGACCGAGCTGGCCACCCGCAACCTCGCCTCCGGCACGGCGCGCATCAGCGGCGCCTTCATGACCTTCCTGGCGATCGGCTTCGGCGTGGCGCTGGGAAACCGGATCGGCGGGTCGCTGTTCGGCGGCGTGATGCCGGCCGCGACCTCCACGCCGCTCCCCGACTGGTCGGCCTTTGTCGCGGTGGTGGCAGCGGGCCTCGGCTTCGTGGTCGTGCTCCGGGCCGAACCACGCGATGCGTTCTGGATCGTGGCGATCGGTGCCCTGGGCGTGATCGGCGGCCGCGCCGGCGCCGCCACACTGGGCGTCGAGCTCGGCACCTTCGCCGGCGCGCTCGCCGTCGGGGTGGCGAGTAGCGTGTACGAGCGGCTGACGCAGCGGCCCGCGGCGGTGGTGTCCGTGCCGGGCATCCTGTTGCTGGTCCCCGGAAGCGTGGGCTTCCGGGGACTGACTTCGCTGATCGAACGCCAGGCCGTGGCGGGAATCGAGACCATCTTCAGCATGATCCTGACGGCGGTGGCGCTGGTCGCCGGGCTTCTCATCGCGGCCGTGGTGGTCCCGGAGACACGAATGGCCCAGACCTGGAGCAGGAGGTACACGCGATGAACGAATCACGGGACGGACGGCGGGTCCGGGTGCTGACCTTCGGCGCCTCGCTGCGCAGCTCGTCGCTCAACCGGCGGCTTGCCGAGCTGGCCGCGGTCGTGGTGGACGAGAAGGGAGGCACGGCCGACCGCGCGGCCATGGCCGATTTCGATTGCCCCTCCTTCAACGGCGACGTCGAGCGGGAGAGCGGCGTGCCGGCCGGGGTCCAGAGACTTCGCGACCGGCTCGTCGGTGCCGACGCGTTCATCATCGCGGCTCCGGAGTACAACGCCTCCATGCCGGGTTGTCTGAAGAACGCGATCGACTGGGTGTCGCGCATCCGGCCCCAGCCGTTCAACGGCCGGCAGGGGATGCTGCTCTCGGCTTCACCCTCGATGGCTGGAGGCAACCGGGGGCTCTGGGCGCTGCGGGTGCCGCTCGAGCATCTCGGCGCCAGGGTCTATCCCGACATGTTCTCCCTGGCGCAGGCGCACGAGGCCTTCGATGCGGCAGGCAGGATCGCCACGCCGGTGCTGCAGGAGCGCTTCGAGCGCACGATCGAATGCTTCCTCGAGCTGGTGGAGGCGGCCACGCACTACCGGCCGCTCAAGAAGCTCTGGGTGGAATACCTGGGCGAGCACCCCAACGTGGCGACGGATCGGGTCGAGGACACAACGGTTCAGCGGGGGTAGGAAGCACTTCTCAGGGTGACAAGAATCCCCCTAGGGTGACACCGACCCCCCCGATGTCCTCCGCCGGCTCCACTGGCTCGCGGCCGAGATCGACGCCGGCTGGGGCTCGGCGGCGTGCGGCGGAAGACCCGCCAGTCTGGTGAGCACCTCATAGAGATCCGCGAACCGGAGCGGCTTCTCGAGGATCGGCAGGTCGCGGTAGCCTTCCAGCAGGTCGGCCGCCGCGGGATCACCCCGGTCGGCCATCAGCGCCGCCCGCATCGTCGGGTCGGCGTCCAGCACCCGCTCAACCAGTTCACCGCCGTCCATCACGGGCATGCCGAGATCCGCCAGCAGTACCCGCGCGACCTGGGGATACCGCTCCACGAACTGGAGCGCGTCCCGGCCCTGGCGGAAGCTCCGGGCCGGATAGCCGAGCCCGCGCACCATGCGGGTGGCCGCGATGCGGTCGGGCTGGTCGTCGTCCACTACCAGAATCAGGGGACCGGTGCGAAGCGGGGCAATGCCGGCAAGGGAGCCGTCGGGCACGGGGCCTCCGGGTGTCGAATCCGGTAGCCCTCGCCACGACGAGGGGTGGCTGATCTCGAGTCTGCCGCCGGCGCCCCGAGCGCCGCGGTACCGCTACCTAACCTCTGACCTGACTTCGGGCTGTGAGATGGCACACGGTTGACAGGGCTCCGGTCCCAACCGGATATTTCCCCGCCGCGAGCACCTGACCACGAGATGGCGCCATCCGGGCCGCCATTCCGTCGCGACCGTGGCCGTCAACGGCACGGACACCTCTCCAATCAATACTCCGACCTCGGCTGGCGCGAGGTCCCCGATACACGGTCCTCCAGCCCGCACGTCCACGGCCTGACACCGTGGCCCGGCGGCCTCTGGAGTCAGGTACTCACCTTCTCCATGCAGAGGGAAGCCCGGTTCATGTCCCGCTCGTCATTGTTTCCACACACCCGGCACCTCGGGCCGTGGATCGCAGTCCTCGCCGTCCTCTCCGTCGCGTGTGACGAGGAGAGAGCCCTCCCGTCCGCCCCAGAACCCACCGGGTCCGAGACCCCTGCCCCGGCAGACCCGCCGGCCGACCCGGCAGACGCGCCGGTCCCGCCGCCCGATACGCCGGAGACGGCGGAGGCCGTCCTCGACACCAGGTCCGACCGTCCCGGCATCGTCTTCGGCACGTTCAACATGCGGAATGACTACCTCAACAGCGTGCACACCGGGTGGATGAACGGCGGGCCGCTCGAGCCTTCCAACATCCTGACCTGGCTTTCCGGGGCCCGCGCCAAGGGTGGCCGAGTGGTGATCAAGCTGTGCAAGGGCAAGGACTCGTATGTGCAGAACAGCGACGGCACCTTCAGCCTGTCGAAGTGGAAGTCGCTGGTGAGTCGCTATCGCACCGTCAATCTGGCCCCCTACATCAAGGACGGCACCATCGTCGGTCACTACCTGATCGACGAGCCGCACCGCGCCTCGAGGTGGGGCGGCAAGGTGATCTCACAGAAGACCCTGGAGGAGATGGCGGCCTACAGCAAGCAGCTCTGGCCCGAGATGACCACGCTGGTGCGAGTGGCGCCCAGCTGGCTGAAGACCTCCTCCCTCAGCTACCGCCACCTGGACGCCGGTTGGGCTCAGTACACTGCGGGTAGGGGTGACGCAGCGAAGTGGGTGGCCGCCGAGGCCGCTGCAGCGAAGAACAAGGGTCTCGGGCTGGTGGTGGGTCTCAATGTGATCAACGGCGGCAACGGCTCCAGCGGCATCCGCGGTGACCGCAGCGGCGAGTGGTCCATGAGCGCCAGCGAGATCAGGAACTACGGCTACGCCATGCTCGGCGAGGGCCACGCCTGCGCCTTTTTCAACTGGCAGCACGACACCGACTACTACAGTGTGTCCTCCATCAAGAGCGCGATGGCCGATGTCTCGACCCGGGCCAGACAGCACGCGAAAACTTCCTGCCGGCAGTAGCGCAGGCCTCCGAACGAAAACCGCCGCCCCAGGGGCGGCGGTTTCCTCTTCAGTCCCGCGATCGGCGGTCAGGACCGTGTTCGGCACGAGGTGGCCTGCCGGTCCTCGGCCTTCTGACCGAGCTCGGCGAGCGCGCTCGCGATGTCCGTGCGATCGAAATACCTGGCCTCGTAGCGATAGAGCATGAATCCGCACGCGCGGCTCTCGGCGACGAGCGCGGAGCCCCAGTTGCGGAGCTGGGTCGCGCT
The DNA here is from genome assembly GCA_046729675.1 of Gemmatimonadota bacterium. Lineage (GTDB taxonomy): Bacteria > Gemmatimonadota > Gemmatimonadetes > Gemmatimonadales > GWC2-71-9 > CAVVWJ01. The sequence goes on from JBKPGZ010000212.1 coordinate 13,325, forward strand.
CATCGCGTACTTGCCGTCCTGCGTTCCGGGGATGCCGCTGGCACTGGTCCCGCCGTTGAGCGTGTTCATCCCGACCACGAGCCCCAGGCGAGCCTTGGCTGCCGCGTCCGCCTGCCGTCCCACCCACGTGGTGACGTCGCCCGCGTCGGCGGCGTAGACCGTCCACACCGCGTCGAGCCAGCTCCACGACGTGGTGGTCGCGAGCCAGGAGGCATTCGCCTCGACCAGGGTCGGCACCGCCGACCACCGGTTGCGGCTGTAGCGGGCCATCTCCTCGAGCGTTGCGTGGGAGATCCGCTGTCCGCCCCAGCGCCAGGGGTCATCAGGGGCAAGGGCGAGCAGGTGCCCGGCGAAGGTCCCGTCGCTCACGAAGGAAGAAAGATCCACGTTCGCGAAGCGATCCACGGCGGCCTTCCACTTGGAGAGGCTGAACGTGCCGTCGGCGTTCTTGAGGTCCACCGCGGTGAGGCGCAGCATGACCTTTGCTCCCGCCTGCCGCGCAGCCCGCAGGGTGGTGAGCACGTTGTCCGGCGTAACGGCGCGGACCGAGCTGCTGAACGAGGTCATCTCCGACACCGGCAGACCGTAGGGACCGAACATCAGGCCCGGGGAGGTCGGGGGGTCCTCCGGTTCCGGCTCGGGCCCGGGGTCCGGCGGTGGGGTGGTGGTTCCCCCCGAGGTACGCCGGCAGCTCTTGGTACTCCGGTTCTCTGCCTTGCTGCGCAGCGCGTCCATGGCGGCACCCATGCCGCTGGTCGAGAGGAAGTCCGCATCGTACTCCCAGCTGATGAAGGCGCAGGGATAGGTGCTGCTGAGCAGCGTCGAGCCCCACGACTGGACCTCGCTCGGGCTCATCGGGGTGCCGTTCGGGTTCCCGCCTTTGAGCACGTTCATCCCCACGACCAGCGCAACGCCGCGCTCCTGCGCATCGGCGACGTTCCGTCTGATGTAGTCGCCCGCGTCGCCGCGACGGTAGAGGTACTGGGCCCAGGCGGCGTCCACGAACTTGTGACTCATGCCCAAATAGTTCGGCTCCACCCGGACGATGGTCGGCATCTCAGGCCACAGCTGCTTGCTGTACTTCCCCATTTCCTCCAGCACCGCGGGCGAGACTGCCTGGCCGTTCCAGTTGGCAGGGTCGTTCGGCTCGTCGATCATGAAGTGGCCGATCACGGTGCCGTCGGAGATGTAGGACGAGAAGTTGATGTCCCGGTAGCGGTTGATCCGCTCCTTCCACTTGGTGAAGCTGAAGTGTCCGTCCTGGAGGTAGTATTTCGGGGCGCCAGCCAGCGAGAGCACCACCTTGCCGCCCCGCGACTTGATCGCCGCCAGCTCCTTCAGCAGCGCGCCCTCCGAGATGTTCTGATGGCCGCCGTTGTAGCGGTCGTTGAACATCGTGGTCGGATGGGCGAAGAACCCGATCGGTATGCCGCCGGCGAACGCGGCGGACGTGCCGCTGCCCGGATCGAGGGCGCCTGGTTGTTCGGGACTGAACGAGTTGTCGGAGTCACACCCGGCGAGAGCGAGGAGGGCGGCTGCAGCCAGCGGCGCTCGAAAGCGAGCGATCCTGCGGGCGAGCTTGAACGTAAAGGTCATGATCGGACTCTCTTGCGAAGGACCTGTGGTGTGAGGTCGAGCGAGTAGCAGGGGGAGACTGCCCGAACGAGCCGCAAGGCGGGTCGCAGCGTTGCAAGGCGCGGGCCTCCGTCCCACTGATCGGCCCATCTCCCATGATCACGCCGCCTTCGGGGCCCTTGTGCCGGGAACGGGGGCCCCTGGGCCCTTCCTATCGGGCCAGGGATGCAGAATGTTGCAGGGGTCCACGACCTTGTCTCCCTGAGGCTTCAGGGGCGTGGCGCAAGGGTTTTCGCAATCGTCCCGACCTTCTCCGAGGCTGCATGCAAGCCCGTCAGCTCGCGGTTTCCGGCGACAGCGTCTACATCCTCGGCCCCGATGACAAGCTCCGGTACATCGCCCGAGCCGAGGAAGGGCTCTGGGGGCCGTGGCAGGAGGCCGGGGTCCGCGGCCAGACCATCGTGCACGCGGGACCGGTGCTCGGGCGGCTCGATCCGGAGGGCCGCGTTTCGGCACTCCAACGGGTGCCGCCCCTGCCGTGGCAGGTGTGGGAGCTTCGAGCCGATGAGCTCGCCGCGGCCAATCTGGCCGACGGCGCGCCTGCGCTCTTCGCGGTGAAGGCAGATGAGCTTCACTACACCTGGAAGCCCTCGCCGTCGGCTCCCTGGGCGGAGTGGGAAGGGCTGGGGGGGCCGGTGAGCGGCGTGGCCCCGACGCTGATTCCCGGCGGAGGTCTGGCAGCGTTCGGGATCACCGATGGTGAGGTGCGCCACCGCTGGCAGGAGCGGCCGTCCGAGCGCTGGGGAGAATGGATCGTGTTCGGCGCGCCGGGTGTCGCCGTCAAGGCGGTGCGCGCGACGAGCATCGAGGGTGGAGGACTGGTGATCTTCGCGCTCGCTGAGGATGACGCGGTCTACCACCGCTGGCAGGACAAGCCCTTCCGGCCGTGGCACGACTGGGAGAAGCTGGGCGAGCACGTGGCGTGCTTCGATGTGACCAGGACGCCGGCCGGCGGTCTCGCGATCCTCACCATCGGCGTCGATCGCGAAGTGCGCTGTCGGCTCCAGTCCAAGCCGTTCGGGGAGTGGAGCCGGTGGCTGAACCTGCGGGGGGAGGCGAGAAACCTGGCGGTCAGGCAGGGCTACGTGGACGGGCTCGAGGCGTTCGTCGTCGGAATCAACGGAGAGGTGTACCACAACTGGTGCGACCGGCCGGCCGATCCGTGGACCGGGTGGCGATTGCTCGACCGGGAGGCACCGCGCGCGATGGTCTGAACCGGCGGCGCCGCGTCACTCTCCCAGGAGCAGGGTGCCGACCCAGGAGACGGTGGCCAGCGAGTCGCCCGCGCGCTGCCCGCTCAGATTGGTGAGGACGAGCGCCGACCGGCGTGACCCGCCAGCGGCCTCGATCTCGATCCGCTCCACCGGCTTGCTGCTGACCAAGGGGACCGAGTCGGCGTACCGGTCGGCCACCGGCCTCAGATCGAAAAACAGCGTGTCCCGACCCACGCGGATCCGCGCCGTTCCATCCCCGCTCGCCTGGGGCACGACCTGCACGGTGTCGCCGTCGATCACGTGCCTGGTCGCGTCGTGTGTCCCCAGCTGGACCGCCCACGCGTAGCCCGTCACCTTGATCGGCCCGTTGCCGTTGAGATGGAACCAGCCGCCCGGCTGATAGGCGTACTCGGGCACATACCTGGCACCAGCCAGCTCCATCACCGTCCGCGCCAGCGAATCCCTCTCTGTGCCGTAGCGCGGGACTTTGGCCCAATCCACCGGCGGGACCTCGCGGCCGATCGCCCGCGCAATCGCCTCGCCCGCGTTGTGATCGATCAGGAAGCGGAGCGCGGCACTGGCCTCACGCGCCCTCACCTCCGCCGGCGCCGACGGCTCCAGCATGCGAGCCAGTCGCCGCGCCTGGCTGTTCACCGAGAGCCGCGTCAGACTGAAGGGCCCGTACAGCGTCAGCAGCAGCACCGCGGCGAGCGTGACCGGAATGATCCGGATACTCGACCCGCTCCGTACCGTGAGCAGCACGGCGATGCCAAGCAGCCATAGCCCCAGCACGACGCCGAGCAGTCTCGGCTCGGTCAAGCCGTAGGGGAGAATCCGCTTCCAGAACGCCACCAGGAGCATCAGCGCGGCGGGGATGAGCCCGACGAACAGCCAGCGCGCGTAGGTCCGGATCCACCCCTCGGCCGGGTCCGACCGCAACGGGTGCACCAGCAGGAACCCGAGGAGCCCCGTCACCGACACGCTGGCCACCAGCCAGCCGATCCAGCCGCTGGGCCACTGGGCGCCCGCCACGATCTTCACCAGGTACGCCAGCAGGATCACCATGTAGGTGAAGGCGAGCGGCGTCAGGATGTATTGGGCGAAGATCTTGAGCGCCCTCGGGTACTCGCGATCGTGCTCCAGCTCGGGCAGCCGCTCGGGCACCACCGCGAGAAAGATCCAGGTGTTCACCAGGAACGCGACTACGAACCAGATGCGGAGATAGGTCTCGTCGTCCACGTCCACACCGAACAGCTTGTCGAGCGCGCCCAGCGCGATCACCATGCCGACGTAGATCACGCCGGAGAACACCACGGCCCGCAGGAAGCCGAGGAACAGCCGGCGGTTGTACTGCCAGAACGCGATGGTTTCGGAGATGCCGAGAAAAGGAAGAAACGCTACGCTCAGGTGGAGGGCGGCGCTGAGCTGCAGGTAGCGGATGGCGTCGTGCCGCCGGTCGATCCCCGGCCAGGTCAGGAAGAACGCGGCCAGTCCGAGCAGCCCCACGAGCACCACGAGGTGGCGGAGGCGGCTCGCCCAGCCGCGGGTCTCGCCTAGCAGGGTAAGGGCGATCGTGAGCGGGAGTCCCAGAGCGGCGACGAACGCCAGGCGCTCCCACGCCTCGTCGGTGCCCCCCAGCGAGCCCATGATCGCTGCGAATGCGGCCAGCGCGCCGACGGCGAGCGTCCAGGGAAAACGGCGGAGGACCGCGAGAGCGTGGCGGGCCAGCAGGTCGAGGGACGGAAAGCGCACCGGGACGGGCTCCGTCGCGAAGGTTCGGCTGCTCTGGTCCTGGGATGGTGGAGCGGGCGAAAGATAACCGGCCGCCCGGGGTCCGGGCGGCCGGTTCATGCTGCGGGTGCCGCGATCAGGTGCTCAGGACCACCTTCTCGCAGCCATCCTCCTTGTGGAGGAACATGTCGTAGCCCCGGGGAGCGTCCTCCAGCTTGAGCCGGTGGGTGATGACGAAGCTGGGATCGATCTCGCCTCGCTCGATCCGCTCCAGCAGCGGCTTCAGGTACCGCTGCACGTGACACTGCCCGGTCCTGATGGTGAGCGAGCGATTCATCACCGAGCCCATCGGGAACTTGTCGATGAATCCTCCGTACACGCCGATGACGGAGACGACGCCCCCATTGCGGCAGGCAAGAATCGCCTCCCGCAGCGCCAGCGGCCGGTCGGTCTCCAGCATCAGCGCCTGCTTGGCGCGGTCGTAGGCGTACATCGGGTGGTGGCCGTGGGCCTCCATGCCGACGGCATCGATGCAGGCGTCCGGACCGCGCCCGGCGGTCAGCTCCATCAGCGCCTCGGAGACGCTGGTCTCCTCGTAGTTGAGGATGTCGGTGGCGCCCGCCTTCTCCTTCGCGATGCGGAGCCGGTACGGGAAGCGGTCGATCGCCACCACCCGCTCCGCGCCGAGGAGCTTCGCGCTGGCGATGGCGAACTGGCCGACCGGTCCGGCACCCCATACGGCGATGACGTCGCCCCGCTTGATGTCGCACATCTCCGCGCCCATGTAGCCGGTTGGGAAGATGTCCGAGAGGAAGAGCACCTGCTCGTCAGTCAGACTGGACGGCACCTTGAGCGGCCCGACGTCGGCGAAGGGCACCCGGGCGTATTCCGCCTGCCCACCCGCGTAGCCGCCGGTCAGATGGGAGTAGCCGTAGATGCCGGCGGGCGAGTGTCCCCAGAGCTTCTGCGCCAGCCACTGGTTGGGGTTGGAGTTCTCGCACAGCGAGAAGAGGTCCCGTTGACACATGGCACAGTTGCCGCAGGCGATGGGGAACGGCACCACCACGCGGTCGCCCACCGACAGGTTCTTCACCGCGCGCCCTACCTCCACCACCTCACCCATGAACTCGTGGCCGAGAATGTCGCCCCGCTCCATGCTGGGAACGAAGCCGTTGTAGAGGTGGAGGTCGGAGCCGCAGATGGCGGTCGAGGTGATCCGCACGATCGCGTCGCGCTGGTTCAGGATCTTGGGGTCGGGTACCGTCTCGACCTTGACGGTGCGCTTGCCCTCCCAGCAGGTGGCCCTCATTCGACACCTCCGCTCTGCGGGGTGAACGACCGCGCACCGCCGCGTGCGATCTCGGTCGGCACCTCCTCGGGTGGCCGTGCCGGATGCATGCCCCGGTGGATACTGGCATCGGAGTGGACCACCTCACCGGTCTCGAGGACCTGCTTGAGCCGCCGCAGATCACCGTCCACCTGCTGTGAGGGCTCCTTCCCGAAGAGCTTCGCGATCGTCGCGCCGACCGCGCCCGCGGGGGGATCGTAGCGGATGTCGAGGTGCACCTCGGTGCCGCGATCGCCCGGCGCCCGGACGAAGCGTACGTTTCCGGAGTTCGGCACCCGGGACTCCTTCACCGAGCGCCAGGAGATGAGCTCGTTGGGCCGCTCTTCGACGATCTCCGCCGTCCACTCCACCGTCAGGCCCAGAGGCGCGTGCGCTTTCCAGTAGGAGCGCCGGTCGTCCAGCTCGCGGACCGATTCGAGGTGGGCCATGAAGCGGGGCAGGTTCTCGAGGGTGCGCCAGAACCTGTAGATCTCCTCAGGCGGGCGGTTGATGGTGATCGCCTTCTGCACCCGTATCCCTTGCCGGCGCGTCCGAGCACCGATGGTTATGTCATCCCCGGACCGGGTGAGCCGCTGGCTCGCGACGATGTCCAGGATGGTGACGCCCGCAACCGCCGCGGTGGCGGCGGCGAGGCGTCCAGGGTCGTTCCGACGGGAGTTGAACGCCCGGCCGAGCAGCGCCAGATCCATGGCATCGCCGGTCACCCGCCCCCATGCGAATCGGGCTGGGCGCTGCTGAGTGAGCAGTCCCACACCCGTGGCGATCTCCCGAAACCCCACGGCGCGCATGGTCTTCCAATTCCCTTCGTCGTCATCGACCCCGATGGCGCGGACGACACCGTGCGGGGCGAGAACTTGGGCCAGCCCGAGGCCGATGCTGAAGACGCCGAGCGCTCTCGCCAGCCGCTCACCGTCCTCCCCGTGCCCGCCGTTGCCCTCGCGCCGACGCTCCTCCGCGCTCGCGGGATCGTAATGAGTCGCACTAGTCATTGTTATCCTCGTTCATGAACGTTTACGCCTCAACCGGTTGATTAGCCCCGGCGTACACGCGTGGTCTGTGAGCGCGGTCACCCCGAGAGGTACCGACCATGTCGCGTAACGTTCGTGATCGAAGACGAGGAGAGACTACCTGAAGGTTCCCGGGCTTACCTGATAGACCAGGTGGGGTATGCCCACCTCCTCGTCGGGCGCCCAGAAGCCCAGTTGCTGGATCCAGCGTGACGTCTGCAGCCGGCGACCGCCCAACGTGATGAACCCGGCCGCCCGATCGGTCACGACACCGAGCTTTCGGAGATCCGCCAGGCTGCGAAAGATAGTTCCGGCTCGCTCGGCCACGATTCGGCGTGCCGACGTGGGGCCGATGCCGGGGACGCGGAGTAGTTCCTCCGGTGAGGCGGTTCGAACCTCGACCGGAAACCGCTCGGGGTGAGCGATGGCCCAGGCGGCCTTCGGGTCCACCGCCAGGGGGAGATTGCCGGTCGGCTCGAAGACCACCTCGTCCGCGTCGAAGCCATAGCTCCGCATGAGGTGATCCGCCTGGTAGAGTCGATGCTCGCGAAGGGCCGGTGCGGCAGGCGCTCCCTCCAACGGGGTGTTCTCGATGGGGCGGAAGGCGCTGAAGTGCGCGTGGTGGATACCGCCTCCCGCGCTGAGCCGCTTGACCGTGCCCAGGATGGCGCGGTCGGTGTCGGGGGTGGCGCCCACCACGAACTGCATCGTCATGCCGGCGACCGCGCCCGGGTGCAGCGCATCGCCCGGCTTCCCGTGCGCCCGCTCGGCGCGCTCCAGCAGCAGGTGTCCGCGGACCCGCTCGAGGTCGGCTACGGCCGTGCCGAAGCTCTTTTCCGGGGCGATGGACGTGAGGCTCGCTCCGCAGGGCGCCTCCAGGTTGAGCGACACCCGGCTGGCCAGCTGAGCCAGCCGCTCGATCTGCGCGGCCTGGCCCCCGGGCACCAGCTTCACGTGGATGTACCCGCCGAATCTGTGACGCTCGCGCAGCAGCTCGAGCGCGGTGATCAGGTCGTCCATCACCTTTACCGGGCGCCCCGGGATGCCGGTGGTGACGAACAGCCCTTCGCACCAGCCCCGCGCCCGCGCGCCGAGGAAGATGCGGACCAGCTCCTCGGGCTTGAGCAGGGTGCGCGGCATCTCCCGGTCCCGCCGCATCGGACAGTAGTGACAGTTGTAGCTGCAGGCGTTGGTCATGAGGATGCGGAGCAGCGACATCCGCATGCCCGGCAACGGACGGAGGTACCGGATGTTGACGGGATTCAGCGCGCCGGTGCTCCGCGCGTGGCGCAGGCGCGGAGGCAGGCCCTCGCGATCGTCGGCGGCGAGAGACATGAGGACGTCGAGCTTGCGCTCGAGATCGGGGCTCCGCGACATTGGCTCCTCCTTGCTCCCCTCACGGTACCCGAACAAACCCCGAAGCGCAAGTGCTGCCTCCTCCTCTCGCCGGTCTCCAAGTGCTGGACCTCACCCGCGTCCTCGCGGGACCGCTCTGCACCATGACGTTGGGCGACCTCGGCGCACGAGTCCTGAAGGTCGAGCGCCCTGGGGCCGGCGACGAGACCCGCGGGTGGGGTCCGCCCTTCGACGCCGACGGTGAGAGTGCCTACTACCTGTCCGTGAACCGGAACAAGCTGAGCCTGGCGCTCGACCTCGATCTCGCCACCGATCGCGCTGTCCTGCTCGAGCTGGCGGGGAAGGCCGACGTCGTGGTCGAGAACTTTCGTCCGGGCACCCTCGAGCGCCGGGGCATCGTGCCCGCCGACCTGCTCGCCGCGTCAGAGCGGTTGATCTGGTGCCGGCTCACCGGGTTCGGTGCCGAGAGCAGCCGTCCGGGCTACGACGTCGTGGTCCAGGCGGAGTCGGGGTGGATGGCGATCACTGGGGAGCCCCGCGGGGTACCGATGAAGGTCGGGGTGGCGCTGGCGGACGTCTGCGCGGGCAAGGACGCCGCGGTCGCAATCCTCGCCTCCCTCGCCTCACGAACGACAGTCGCGCCGGCTGATCGGATGCTCACGATCTCCCTGGCCCACAGCGCCACGGCCTCGCTCGTCAACGTCGCCCAGAACGCGCTGGTGACCGGGCGGGAGCCCGCGCGCTGGGGCAACGCGCATCCGAATCTCGTTCCCTACCAGCTGTTCGACGCGGCCGATCGACCGTTCATTCTCGCCGTCGGCAACGATGCCCAGTGGCTTGCCTGCTGTCACGCGATTGAGCGGCCGGACCTCGCGGGTGACCCGCGCTATCTCCGGAATGCCGGCCGAGTCGAGCACCGCGCCGAGCTGGTCCGGATCCTGGCGCAGACGTTCCGGGGACATAGTGCGGTGGAGTGGCTGGAGCGGCTGGAGAAGGCTGGCGTGCCGGCGGGGATCGTGCGAAGGGTGTCGGAGGCGCTCGCCGACGTGCGAGCCGATGCGAAGACGGGCATCGCTCCGCTCGCGCCCGGGTCCGTGCGGCTGCCGCCGCCGCGGCTGGACCAGCACGGACCCCTGGTGCGGGAGCTGGGGTGGGGCGCGTTCGACGCCCTATGACTTGGCGGGCTTCGGCTTGAGCGTGCTGTCGCTGGGGGTGAGACGGTCCGCGGACCAGGTGTCCAGCCGATAGACCGTGCTGTCCTCGCCCCCGCGCACCCAGAAACCCGTCGAGGTCGAGTCGAACGCCAGTCTGAGGAGCGGAGAGCCGTCGGCGCGAAGTAGCGCGACCCGCCGATCGGGCCGGGCGAACTGGGCCGAATCCGCCTGGCCCCGGCTGGCGAAGCCCGCCGCCTCCACTTGACCGAAGCTCGAGAGCAGCTCGGCTACGGCGGCACTGTCGGCGCGCCCGCCCGGTGCGAGGGTCCAGGCCGAGCCGTCACGCCGCAGGGCGTACGAGCGGCGCCCGCGGGTGACCTCGATCCGGGCCACGCTGTCGGCGCTTACGCCCGCGATCCGCTTGTCGCGCAGCTCGTCGGACGTCTGCTCCAGCGCCTGCGCCAGGTTACCGCTCACCAGGTAGACCGCGGAGTCCTTCGCCAGTCGGAAGTAGCCGCCCTCGAGCCCCGTCCCCCGGTGGCCCTGCATCAGGTCCGCCACCGCCGAATCGCCCCGCACGATGCGGATGCGGACGCCCTTGGCGCTGTCCACGCCGAAGCCCGCGTGCGACGCGGGGCGGCCGCCGACCAGCTCCGTCCGCCGGGCGGTGTCACTCAGCGCGGCCAGGATGTCCTGCACGGCATTCTTGGAGGCGCGATGTCCGTTCACCGTCCAGGTGGCGGAATCCACCCGCGCCAGGCGTGCGGTGTCGGCCGCGCGCTGGATGATGATCGAGTCTATCGAATCGCGCGGGATCGCGCCGAGCGCGAACCGGTCCGATTCGGACGGGCCGTGGGATCCGCGGCGGGCCAGCGACGCCCCGCCCCAGAGGAGCAACAGCGCCACCAGCACCATGGCGAGCCGCGCGAGCTGCTTCGGGCTCATCCCGCGCTCCCTTCCACCGGCACCAGAGGCCGGTACGGCTCACGCGTCCGGCGCCGGCGCCGCACCAGCCGGATGGCACCGAGCACCGCGACCAGCAGCGGCAGGCCGGCCACGTTGGCGTACTTCACGCCTTCGCGCAGCGCCGGGCTGGTGAACAGCAGCGGTGGCGGGCGGCGATCCTTGGAGCGGATCGCGATCAGCTCCTCGTCCTGCGCCAGCCAGTCCACCGCGTTGAGCGAGAAGGCCAGGTTCTCCGGCGCCGTGCGCACGAAGCGGTCGGTCGCGAAGTCGAGGCTTCCCACCACCACCAGCCGCCCGCGCGCCTTGCCGCCCTCGCCCGCCGAGTCCGGATTCACCTGCACCGCGAGGAGCCGGTGCTTGAGGTCGGCCTGAGGGAAGTCCTGCGTCGGGTTGATGGTGGTCATGTTGGTGAACGTGCCGGTGGCCTGGCTGCTCCCCAGGAGAGGCGTCACCGTGCCCTTGGCCGCACCGGTCGTATCGATGGTGCTGGCCCAGGTGAGCACGACCGCCCCCAGGTCCTGGTTCACCGGCGACGAGCGGGTGCTCTGAGCCCGGATGAAGAAGGGATAGACCTGGAGCACGCGGCCGAAGTCGGTCGGAAGCGGGATCACCTCGTTGGCGAGGAGATCGTACGCCATGTCGCTCCGGATGGTCACCCCGTAGGGGCGGAGCAGGGCGTTCCAGGCCACCTGCCGCGGCTGTGCCGTCGGCGCCTGTTGGGAGACTTCCATCCCCGGCGCGAGCACCAGCATGCTGCCGCCGCGGTTGAGGAACGCCTCCAGCCGCTTGACCTGGGCCCCGGGCAGCGAGTCCGGGGTACCGGCCGCGACCAGCGCCACCACGTCGGGCCCGGGCTGGGTGGAGTCGCTCAGGTCGATGTCGCGCACGTCGTAGGACCGGCGGAGCTGCTCCTGCATGTCGGCGAACGCCGCCGATGGGCCCGTGGCATAGGTGAGAAATCCCACCGCCGGCTTCTTGTCTCGGCTCAGCTGGCGGATGGTCGAAGCCAGCCGGTACTCCAGGTCGTCGGTGCGGCCGACGAACGGAATGGTCTCGGTCTGACCGCCGTGCTGCACTGCGAGCCCCAGGTAGCCCTGCTTCACCTGCAGCTCCGCCTGGCCGATCACGTTGAACTGCACCGCCTGGATGCCGAGCGACTCGGCCTCGCGCCGGGCCTCCTCGTCGTCGGTGGGGTCCTGCTCGATGATGCGCACCTGCCCGCGGCCGGCCGAGCGCAGGTCGCGGAGCAGGTCGTCCACGTCCCGCTTCATCAGCGCCACTTCGGTGGGCAGCTCCTTCGAGGCGAACACCTTCACCGTCACCAGATCGTCGAGGTCGCGCACGATGCGGCCCGTCGCCGGCGACAGGGTGTACGAGTTTCCCGGCGTGAGGTCGAGCCGTCCGCCGATGTAGCTGCCGAGCAGGTTCACCACGATCAGGGAAACCACCAGCATGCCGACGCCGAGCTTGAGCCGGCGGGAGCCCGCACCGGGCGCGAGCTTCCGGCTCAACAGGGCGCCGTAGGCGAGCGTGAGGAAGACGCCCGCGAGCGAGACGAAGTACACCACGTCCCGCAGGTCCACCACGCCGCGCCCCAGGCTCTCGAAGTGCGAGAGCACCCCGATGCGCGCCGCGATCGTGCCCAGGCCCGGCGGGAGACCCACGAGCAGCGGGTCGAGCCCTACTAGGATCAGGAGGAACATGAGCCCCGCGCCCACGATGAAGGCGGTGATCTGGCTGCGGGTCAGGCTCGAGGCCCACACGCCGATCCCGGCCAGTCCGGCCGCCAGCAGGGCTGCGCCGATGTACTGGCCGACGATGGTGCCCCAGGGAAGCTCGGCCCCGGCCGAGAGCCCCAGCGGGATGGCGAAGGTGAGCGCCAGCGCGATCCACAGGAACAGGACCGAGCCGAGATACTTGCCCAGCAGCAGCTCCAGCTCGCTGAGGGGTTGGGCCAGCACCACCTCGATCTGGCCGCCGCGGAGGTCCTCGGCCAGCGACCGCATGGTCACGGCGGGGACGAAGAAGAGGAATTCCCAGGACAGCATGTCGAGCATCGGCCGCAGGCTGGCGGTGTTCGACAGGTAGGCCTGGCGGAAGAAGATGAACGCGTTGATCGCGAGGAACACGACGAGCAGGACGTAGCCCGTCGGCAGGTCGAACATGGCCCGGAGCTCGCGGCTCGCGACGGTCCAGATGCGCCTCATGCCGGCTCCTGGTCGGTGGTCAGCTGGCGGAAGAGGTCCTCGAGGCTCCCCGCCTCCTGGTGCAGCTCGAAGAGGGTCCATCCCGACGACTTGGCGAGCTCGAACACCTGTGGGCGCAGATCCTCGCTGCCCGCCACCGTGACGGTGGCGCGGATCCGGTTGCCCTCGGTGGGACGGGCTTCCACCCCGCGTACGTTCGGAAGTCCGGCCAGCCGGTCGGCGACGCCGGCGCCGGTGGCTTCCACGCTGATCCGGCCGCCGTCCTTGGCCCGGGAGACCAGGTCGTCCACCGGCCCGTCGGCGACGATCCGGCCCCGGTTGATGATCAGGAGCCGGGAGCAGGTGAACTGGACTTCGGGCAGGACGTGGGTAGACAGGATGACGGTGCGCTCCCGGCCCAGCTCGGCGATGAGCCGCCGGATCTCGACCCGCTGATTGGGATCCAGCCCCTCGGTCGGCTCGTCGAGCACCAGGAGGTCGGGGCGGTGGAGAATGGCCGCCGCAAGGCCCACCCTTTGGCGGAAGCCCTTGGACAGCTCCCCGATGGGCCGGTGGTAGACGTCCTCGATCCCGGTGGCCGCGATGGCCTCGTCCATCGAGGCTCGGCGGTCGGCCCCCCGGATGCCCCTGAGCCCGGCGACGTAGTCGAGCCATTCCGAGACCAGCATCTCCGCGTAGAGCGGGTTGTTCTCGGGCAGGTATCCGATCCGCCGCTTGGCCTCACGCCCCCCTTCGGTGAGGGGCAAACCGTCGAGGCGGATGGTCCCGGTATCGGGCTCGAAGTACTGGGTGATCATGCGCATGGTGGTGGACTTGCCGGCCCCGTTGGGGCCCAGAAAGCCGACCACCTGGCCCCGGTCCACGCCGAAGGAGACTTCGTCTACGGCAAGGATCCCGTCGAACCGCTTGGAGACTCTTTCGAGAGTCAGCAACGACATATGGCAGCGTGGGTTGGGTGATAGGAACGGGCGGGATACTAATGCGCGGCCCCGCGGCCATCAAGCGCTGCCCGGGGTGGGATGCGCGGGGGCCCCGGGGCGTCGCACGAGGTGACCAGGACCGGGAGCGATTACATTCGCTCGCGTGTCCGCTCACAACCGGCGAAGGATCGGGCGCCGCGCTGCGACGCTGGGGGTCGGCCTCTGTCTGGTGGCGGGGTCGGCCACCGCCCAGAACCGTGCCGCCGCGGGCGCGGAGGTGGGCTATTCCCGCGCCGACCTGATCGGGGCGAACGCCGACATCGTCGAGAGCAAGCAGGGCGCCATCACCGGGGTGTACCTGCACTTTCCGGTGAGCTCGGTCGTGGCCATCCGGCCCGAGCTCCTCTTCTCGCTGCGCGGCGGGCGGACCGTGGTCGGGATCGCGGGCACGGACGACCTCGGTGTGATCGACCTCGAGCTGGCCTATCTCGAGCTGCCGCTCCTGGCCCGGCTGGTGTGGCCCCGCGGCCAGGTCAGGCCCGCGGTCTTCGGCGGGCCCTCGATCGCGCTTCGGATCGGCTGTGACTTTCTCTTCGTCACCGCCGACACCGTCCGGAGCACGTGCGGCGAGGAGGAGGCGAATCCGGGGGTGGTGGACGTGTCCCAGGTGCGGGAGTGGGACGTGGGTTGGGTCGCCGGCGCGGCCGTGGAGCTCTACCTGCCCCGCACCACCCTCTCCCTCCAGGGACGGTACACCGAGGGGCTCCGCTCGGTCCTGGAAACCGGGATAGATCTGAGGAACCGGGGCGCGGCGGTGCTGTTCGGGCTGACGTTCTAGACACGCTTGTCACGCTGGACACTCTTGTCACGCTCAACGACCCGTTCGTCACCCTGAGCAACGCGAAGGGGGCCATGCTGGATATGGCCCCCTTCACTTTGTTCAGGGTGACAGCACTCCTACTCGAAGAAGTATCTCAACCCCAGCTGCGCCCTCCACCGCGAGTTGATGTTGGGATCGTCGATGAAGGTCTCCGCCGGTCCGGTGAACTGGAGCACCGGTGCGCCGTTGGCGTCGAACTGCGGCACCCCGTTCGCGTCCGTCGCCAGCCGGAGCGGCGAGGTGGCGGAGGAGGTGGCCACCTTGCGCACGCCCCAGTCCGAGCTGATCAGGTTGCCGACGTTCAGGATGTCGAAGCTCACCTGGAAGTTGTGCCGGGGTACCCCGCCAAACGCGATGTCCTGCATGATCCGCAGGTCAACATTGTTGTACCAGGGGTTGACCGCCCCGTTCCGCTCGACGATCTCGCCGCGGTGCTGGCTGAGGTACGGGTCCTGCTCGATGAAGGCGTTGAGGGCGTCCCACTGCTGCTGCGCCGTGACGTTCGAGCCGCACCCCGACGGGCAGTCGATCAGGGTGATGTCGCTCTGGTCCCGGGGGACGTAGATCAGGTCGTTGCTGAACCCGTCGCCGTTCACGTCGCCCGAATAGACGAAGGAGTATCGGTTGCCGCCCGAGCCCGAGTAGCGGTTGCCTTCGGCCACCTCGACGAAGAGACCGACCGACGTGCGGAATCTCTCCGACCAGGGCTTGACGTACGTGGCGCTGCCCACGATGCGGTGCCGCTGGCCGAACTCGGACCAGCTGAGCTCGGGCCGGTTGGGATCGCCCTGGATCGGCTGGCTCTGCCACAGCACGCTGGCGATCTCGGTGGACCTCAGGTTGTTCTTGGCCTGGGTGTAGCTGTACGCGACGTTGGTACTCAGCCCAAACTCGAACGTCTTCCGCAGCTGGGCCGTGATGTTGAAGTTGTAGCCCTCGTTGGTGTTGTCGAGCACGTAGATGCCGGCGCCGCCGTCGGGATTCAGCTCGTTGGCGCCGGCCCCGCCGAAGTACGGCCGCCCGTCGGGGAGGGTCCGCACCGGCGTCACCAGGTCGGCGTTCCGCACGATCACGTTGTGGAGGTCGTTCCCGTAGATCGCCTCGAGCGTGGCGAGAAAGCCGCGGCCGAGCTGCTGGTCGATGGCGATGTCGGAGACCCAGGTCTGGGGCCACTTGAAGTCGGTCACCATGGCGTTCAGGTCGAAGGACTGCGCCAGCGTGGAGCTGTCTTGCGTCTCGCGGATCGGGCCGACCGGAAACAGGTTCGGGTTCGCGCCCGGGTTCGAGATCACGTTGCCGATCCACACGAACGGCACCCGGCCGGTGAAGATGCCCGTCCCGCCGCGCACCTGGGTGTTGCGGTCACCGCTGGCGTTCCAGTTGAAGCCCACCCGCGGCGAGAAGAGCGCCTTGGCGCCCGGCAGGTCGCTCTGGTCCACCGTCTCCGGATTGTCGTCCGCGTCCAGCGCGGTGAGGCCGCGCGAGAACGGATTGTCGACCGGGTCGGTGTAGTACATCGGGAAGTCCACGCGCACGCCGAGCGTCAGGTTCAGCCGCTCCGAGGCCAGCAGCTCGTCCTGGGCGTACAGGCCGAGCTGGCCGACGTCGATGTTCTCACCCTTGTACGGCCCGGTGCCGATCAGCGACCTGAAATCCTTGAACGTCGGGTCACCCGGGGTGGTGGCGGCAAGGAATTCTTCCACCGAGCTGAACGTGGTGCCGATCGGGATGAACGCCGGCAGGAAGAACACGCCGTTCCGGAAGATGTTGAACGAGTTGAAGAAACCGAAATGCTCGTAGTTGCCGCCGAAGGTCAGCGAGTGCCG
>JBKPGZ010000213.1:0-4960 GCA_046729675.1 Gemmatimonadota bacterium
GGCACGATGATGCCGATCAGCCCCAGAGATCCAAAGCCAACCCAAATGTCGAAACGTGCGTATAACCAGGCGACGAAGACAGCGATAGCGCTCGCACCAAGATCGTAAACTAGCACGCCACGAGTATTAAGGTTCCAGACCTCGCGGAATGCTCGGCCAGAGCTGAGAACCACCACGCTGTTTACTAATGAGGCATTTACAACGAAGTAGACAGCCGCGAAGACAAAGAACAGACCCAAGTCGCGCTGCAACGCACTAGATGCGAACTCTGCCGCAGGCAACAAGTACGCTGGCGGGAACTTTCCACCAAGTGCTTGGTAGGTAAGGGCTGCCAACGCAACGCTGAGGATGCGCTGCGAGACGTTGAAAGCGATCTTGATTGGAGGATTGTTGCGCGCAACTTCACCGAGAAACGTTGATACGGCGGCAACGAGAGCAGCCCACCAGCCTCCAAACAGGATGGCGGCAGACATATGCATGATGAACGAAAGCGAGCCCTTGGCTGCGATGCGCGCTTGAGTATGTAGGCCCTCCAGCAAAGTTGCGACAAACACAAACGTCGCAATCGGCCACCACCCCGGAAAATCAAGCCGAAGGTCCATGACAATGGCGCCAACAGCGAAGCTGGCGGCAGTAACACTGCCGACAAACAGTCGGATGCGCCATTCGTTAGTCATAAAGGTACAGGGTTGGGGATACCGGTCTTCGCCTAGCTCTTAGCTCCAAGTCAGCCCTTCGACCCTGAGCAGTCCAGCAAGAGCATTGGCAAAAGTCGCGAGCAAGCTGATCTTCAACATGAGCGTCACCCCCGTAAGAGAAACCATTACCATCGGGAAGTGGCGAGCCTCGCTATGGCCGCCTGACGCTCCGCTCGATCAATAATCCGCTAGTCTCCGCTGTGCTCGGTACCACGTACCGCTAGTTACGTACCGCAGAGACCGGGATCCCCTTTACCTGGTGTCCTTTCCGCAACGAGTTGGCCTGCCGGCGCTGGCCACAAGCCGCCCCTACAAAACCTCCTATCGTCACCGGCGCCACGATCGCCGGGATCTCGTCCCCAGTTGGAGGGCGGGCGCTTCCGCACCCACCTACCGTCGAGCAGTGAAAATCAGCCTGCCGGCCGCCGCGCCTCCGTCCATCGGTTGGTCGCGTCCAGGACGGCAAAGACCGCCGCCCGCTCCGCACTCTCCTTGATCTCCGCGGTGCCGGTCAGGAGCGACGTCTCCCGCCCCCCGAGCCCCTGCACCGCCACGAACGCGAACTCCCGGTCGAACGCCTCCACGATCTTCGCGCCCTCGAGCGCGATCGAGAAATCCGTCAGCAGCCGGTCGATCACCGCCACCGACGCCTTCGCCGCGCCCTCCACCCGGCTCCGCGGCGTGTCCGACGCCTCCTCCTCCGCCGTCTCGGTCTGCCCCCGGAACGAGAGCGTCACCGAGATGGCAAGCCGGTGCGGCCGCTTGGCCGGCGACACCGACATGGTCTCGAACAGGAGCGCGCGCTGGAGCATCCTGTCCCGCACCGCGTCCTTCTCCAGCGCCTCGATCGGCCGCACCTCGGCCGTCTGCGCGATGCTGATCTTGCGATGATCCACCTTGAGCCCGAGCTGCGCCAGGAGCGCGGACTCGATGTTACGCACCAGTTGCTTCGGCTGCAGCCCCGCCTGGGCCAGGATGTGCACCTCGCTCACCTCGCCCAGCGGCGTGGTCACCACCCGCGCCGAGAGGATGCCCTCGAGGCTCGTCAGCAGGTTCTCCGCCCGGCGAACGCCCCAGGGATCCGGTATCGCTTCCTGAGCCCCGCTCTGCCGCGACGGTTGACCCGCCTGCGGCGGCTGGCTCACGTTGACTGGCCCGCTTGGTCTCGCACTGTATCCCGTCACGGTCCCGTACCCTTCCCGGTCTATGAGTCCATGGGCGTAGGGGGTCGCCCGTGCTTCCGTACCTACCGCCTGACCGCCTGACCGCCTTACGCTACCGCATTCCGCCCTGCCGCCTTCGCGCGGTACAGCGCGCGGTCGGCCGACACCAGCAGGTCCACCTCCGCCGGCTCCCTGGGATCGAAGTCGGCGATCCCGACGCTCACCGTGATGAGCCCGGGAGGATAGCCCATCCGCCGACCCGTCCCCTCGATCCCCGCCCGCAGCGCCTCGGCCACGCGCGCCGCGCCCTGGAGATCGGTGCGGGTAAGAATCACCACGAATTCGTCACCGCCGTACCTGGCCGCCACGTCGGACGCACGCACGGCGTTCCGGATCTCGCCCGCCACCGCGCGGAGAATCTCGTTCCCCGCCTCGTGGCCATACTGGTCGTTCACTTCCTTGAAGCGGTCGAGGTCGAGGAAGAGGACCGCGAAGGCCTCGTTGCTCCGCTTGCTGCGCTCGACCTCGAACGCCAGCTGATCCCGCAGCACGCGGTAGGTGCTCAAGCCCGTCATCTGGTCCACCGCCGCCGCCCGCTGCGCCTCGTTGGCCCGGCGCTCCTGGTACGGCGTGCACTGCCGCATGGCGGCCCGCCCCAGCGCCGCCGCCTCGGCGAACCGCTGGCAGGTCTCGAACCCGCACGCCCGGCAATCCCACGGACGCCCGTTCGGCCCCCGGCCGATCTGCTCCAGGATCTGGGCCACCGCCTCGGGGTCCGGCTTCGACCGCCGGGGCTTGATCGCGAAGGTGGCCCCCACGCTCGCGACCACCGCCGCGTCCACCACCGGGAACCGGCTGCGGGGCGGCTCGGTGCTCGCGACCAGCTCCCGCCGCCAGTACAGCTCCTCGTGCGGTCCCGAGAGCGGATGGTCCAGAGCCCCCTCCGTCGAGAGGATGTCCACGAAGCCGAGATCCAGCCGGTCCACCACCACCGCGCGCGCCAGCGCCGGCAGGGCCTCGAGCCCCCGGACCTTGCGGAACCGGCGGCTGGTGTGGCGCGACTCCTCCAGCAGCGCCAGCGGCATCCCGCCCGCCGCGCTCAGATGCCGCCGCCGCTCCTCCGGCACCCGCTCGAACCAGGTCGGCATCGCCAGGGGACTCACCCCCCGGATCCGGAAGATCTGCTCCAGGTCGCCGAAGGTGATCGCGGCATCCAGATCGCCGCTCTCCACCGGCGGACAGATGCCCGCGTACGCGACCCGCAGCCCGGTGCGGTAGAGCGCTCGCAGATATCGCGCCTCCGCTATCGCCGGCATCGTCACCGGTGCCAGATACGGCACCAGCTCGGGATACTGGGTCCGCACCGTCTCCACCACCACCGGATCGGTGGAGCGGATCAGGGTGCCCCAGGGCTCGTCTTCCCAGAGCTTAAGATATTCCGCTGCAACGAGTTCGTCGCCGATGACGCCCCGGGTGACCGCCCGGAAGCCGGCGGCGTAGCAGGCATTGATCAACTGCTCGGGCGTGGCCGGATAAAAGTGCGCCACCGACTCCGGACTCAGGATCAGGATGCCGTCGCCCTGCGAGACAATGGCGAGAGCCTTGCCGATTTCGCCATTTACCTTCACCGCGCCATGGGGACAAGCCGGTAGGCACTGGCCACAGCGAATACAGGCCTCGTCCACCACCTGCAGGAGCAGGGACTCGTCCCCCGCCACCGCGATCGCGTCGGTGGGGCACACGCGCACGCACGCCAAGCATGCGACACAGCGCTCTGCGTCGATTCCGAAGATCAATGGTACCCTGGCCAGGGGGGAGGCAGGTGAGACTCCAGCAATTTGACGGCCAGTCTGAGGGCTGTCAATAGCTGCGGAAGTGCAAAACAATGATACAGCTATATTTAGCTGTGAGACACCTCCGACTCTTAGACAGCTAACCTATTCCAGCCGATAGGCTTTGATCTTCCGGTACAGGGTCCGCTCCCCTATCCCCAAGACCTCGGCGGCCTTGCGGCGGTTTCCCCGGTACTCTTGGAGCGCCGCCTCGATGGCCGCCTTCTCCACCTCCGCCATGGTCATCCCGGGCCGGTAGACCACCGCACGGTCGCCATCGTTGTCGGGCTCCGGCAACACGTCGTGGACCGTGGCGTTGTCGCCCAGCTCGATCACCTGGACCCGCTGGGGCTGGTCGTCCAGCCGCCGCCGCAGCTCTTCGACCTGCAGCTTCAGCTCCAGCAGGCTTCGCAGAATGAACTCCAGCTCCTGTCCCGCCGTCCCGCCCCCTCGCTCCGCTCGGGGCAGGCTAGCCGCGACCACCGGCAGCAGCGTCCCCGGCCCCTCCAGGATGTCCCGCGGGATGTCGCTGGCCCGGATCTCCGCGCCCGGCGCCAGCACCACCATGCTCTCGATCAGGTTCCGGAGCTGGCGCACGTTGCCGGGCCAGGAGGCGTTGACCAGCCGCTGCATCGCCTCCGGGGTGATGCCGCGGAAGGTCCGGTCGTGGGTCCGCCCGAATTCCCGGATGAACCGGCGCACCAGCAGCGGGATGTCCTCCCGCCGCTCCCGCAGCGGCGCGAGGTAGATGTTGAGGACGTTGAGCCGGTAGTAGAGGTCGTCGCGGAACTCGCCGAGGGCGACGGCGTCGCGGAGGGGACGATTGGTGGCGGCGATGACGCGGACGTCCACCTTGATCGGCTGGACCCCGCCCACCCGGAAGAAGGTCCGGCTCTCCAGCACCCGGAGCAGCTTGACCTGGGTGGCCGCCGGGATCTCGCCGATCTCGTCGAGGAAGATGGTGCCCGTGTCGGCCAGCTCGAAGCGGCCCAGCCGCCGCTCGGTGGCGCCGGTGAACGAGCCCTTCTCGTGGCCGAACAGCTCCGACTCCAGCAGGGTCTCCGGCAGCGCGGCGCAGTTCACCGCGATGAAGGGCCTGCCCCGACGAGGGGAGAGGTCGTGCAGTCCCTTGGCCACCAGCTCCTTGCCGGTGCCGCTCTCGCCCTGGACCAGCACCGTGCTGGAGACCGGCGCCATCTGCTCGATCTTGACCAGCACCTCCTGGATCGCGGCGCTCTCCCCGATGATCCCGGTGCGCTCCTGCAGC
>JBKPGZ010000214.1:0-27173 GCA_046729675.1 Gemmatimonadota bacterium
CTCCTGATCTACTTCCTGGACAATCGAGAGCCGGCGAGCTGTCTCAGGTCGGCCGCAGTGGACCGGACGGCTCGAACCCCGCCCGGCTGATGGCCTGGAGGAGCGATTCCTCGTCGAACGGCTTCTGCAGGTATCCTGCGGCGCCGACCTCCAGGGCGCGCTCCCGGGTGGCGGGCTCGTCGAACGCGGTGATGAAGATGATCGGAGGGGAGGACGGCCGCCGGGCGAGCTCACCCTGCAGTTCGAACCCGCTCATCCCGCCCAGGTGGATGTCCAGCACAACGCAGTCGGCGTTTCGGGATGCGGGATGCTGGAGGAACTCCTCGGCGGAGGCGAAGACCTCGCTGCGGAATCCCCTCAGCACGAGCGATCGGCTGAGCGCCCGGCGAAACGAGGTATCGTCCTCGACCACTGCCACCAGGGGTGGCCTCGGAGCGCCACCGCCAGTCGGCTGGGGAGTATTTCGGCCGTGAGCGGACATACGCTCGCCGCTGCAGGGGGCAAGATGGGAAGACCTCGCGACCTACAGCGACCAACGTAGAGCGGCGTCAGACGGGCAGATAGTGGACCTTGGTGGAGTGCCGCGCGGACCCTCAGACGGCGCTGCCGACCGCCACCGTTCCGGTCGCCTCGTCCCGCCGGAACCGTCCGGCCCGGGCGTGGAGGGCGGGACAGGGATCGTCCAGGTGCAGCCGGTCGGCGAAGGACACCAGCTCCGCGAGCGAGCCCAGGTCCAGTTTCCGCATGACATGGCCCCGGTGCATCTTCACGGTGCCTTCCTTGGTCCCCAGCACCACGGCGATCTGCTTGTTGAGCATCCCCTTGGCGACCAGCCGGAAGACCTCCAGTTCTCGCGGCGTGAGGGAGGCGAGGCGGGTGCGGACGTCCTCCTCCTCAGCCTGCTCCCGCCGGCGGTCGAGGTCCTTCGCCAGCGCCCGGCCGATCGCCGCGAGCAGCTCGCTCTCCTGGAACGGCTTCAACAGGATGTCCGTCGCGCCGGCGCGCATCGCCTGGATGCAGCTCTCCACGTCGGCCGCACCGCTCACGAAGATCACCGGCATGGGCGGCCCGGATGCCGAGACCAGCCGCTGCACCTCGAGCCCGGGTAGCTCGGGCATGCGGAGGTCGAGGATCACGCATCCGGGGTCCTCGGGCCGCCAGCGGGCCATGAATTCGGCCGGCACGGCGTACGCCTCCACCCGGTATCCCAGTCCCACCAGGAGTCGCTCCACCGCGCGGCAGAACGAGAGGTTGTCGTCAACGACGTAGACGGTCGGCACCATGTTCGACATAGGTTCGCTGTTCCTGTCTCGGGGAATGCGTGTCACTCGGCGTCCCGGCCACGGGGAGGGCGAACACGAAGGTCGCGCCTCCCGCGGGATGGTTCGAGGCCTCCAGCCGCCCGCCGTGTGCTTCGGCGATGGAGCGGCAGATGGAGAGACCCATGCCCAGGCCGTCGGGTTTGGTCGAGAAGAACGGCTCGTAGATGCGGCCCAGGATCTCGGCGGAAATGCCTGGGCCCGTGTCCTGCACCGTCACCTCGACCCAGTCCGTGTCCGGCTGCGCGGTCCGGATCGTGAGGTGGCGGAGCCCCGGTGCGACCGCTGACATCGACTCGAGGCCGTTGACCACGAGATTCAGAATCACCTGCTGCAGCTGCACCCGGTCCCCGACGATTCCGGGGAGATCGTGCTCAAGATGGGGATGGACGCGGACTCGACGCAAGATCGCGTCAGAGGCCACCAGCCGGAGCACGTCACCCGTCAGCTGGTTGACGTCGAGCGGTTGGACATCCCGCTGCCCCTTCTTGAGCAGCGCCCGCATCCGCCGGATGATCTCGGCGGCGCGGACGTCGTCCGCCGCGATGTCGTTCATGATGTCGCGCAGCAGCTCGGTCCGCAGTGGCTCCGACGTCAGCAACCGCTGGCTGGCCTGTACATTGGTGAGGATGGCCGCGAGCGGCTGATTCAGCTCGTGAGCCAGGCCGGCGGCCAACTCGCCGAGGGTGGCTCCCCGGGCCGCATGGGCGGCTTCCGCTCGATGGGCTTCGGCCTCCAGCTCGGCGCGCTTGCGGCCGGTGGCGTCGGTAAGCATCACCACCGCGCCGCCCTGGGGCGCACGCAACGGCTCGATCACCAGCTCGTCCCACCGCCACCCGTTTCCGGGCGACGAGCCATACTCGGTGCGGAAGCCGCTGCCCTCCTCGCCGGCGAGCACGCGCTCGAGCCCGCGAACGACGTCGGCGGCTGCGGGATCCTGTCCTACCGCCGCCCGGCAGGCGTCGAGGTAGTTGTCGCCGACTTCGGCCGTGCCGCCACCAATGACCGTGGCGGCCCCCTGCCAGGCCTGATTGACCCGAAAGATCCTGCCTGTCCGGTTGAGCACCGCTACCCTCGCCGACAGCGAGGCCAGGACCGCACCGCTGAGAGCGTCGCTGCTCCGGAGGGATCGCTCGGCGTTCCGGCGCAGGAGGGCACCGGCGACCGATCCGGCGATCAGCTGCAGCCGGGAAGCCTCCTCGTCGGACCAGTCGCGCTCCCGCTCCATCATCAGGGCCATGAAGCCGAGCGGCTGGCCGCCCACCGAAAGTGGGGTGGCCAGCAGCGAGCCGACCGCCGCGGCCTGGAGGGTTGCCCGGTCGGCCTCGCCGGCAGGTCCCAGGTCCGCGACCCGCCGCAACCGGACGACATCGCCCTGGCAGATCGCCGCCACGCACGCGCCGAGCTCCTGGATGCTGTAATAGTCGGCCAGGCGGGACCCGGTCCGCCGGTCGTTGACCTGGGTGACGTGGAGCCGGGGGCTGTGGGCCGAGAGCTGCACCAACGCGGTGCGATCCACTTCGAAGTGTTCCCGGAGCACGCTCAGCCAGCGATGGATCTCCTCATCGATGGACTCGGCCGGGGCGGAGAGGAGATGGGAGGAGAACTCGGTGAGGAGACGCTCGAAGCGGGCCGGCTCGTCGAGGGCGAGCCGGGCGCGGGCCAGGCGGCGTATGGGCGCGATCATAGCAATGAAAGGCCGCCTCAAGGGGATGGGGAAGGCTCATCCCTCCCGGGATCCCACCCAGATTGCCCCTGAGCACCGTCGCGGAGCCAGGAAACTCCGTGTGGCAGGAAACTGGGTAGGACCGGCTGATGCTGAAAAAGCGCCCCCGGTGACGGGAGGCGCAACTTACACCTTGGTATAACAGCCTCATGGGTCCTAGGCTCGAGGCACCACGCTGAGCGCGCCGGGACACCGCCTGTTACACCTAGCCGAAGGTTCAGTATCGAACGTTGTCGCCGCACCGGTACTGTGCCGACGCTGACACAACTTGGAGCAACGATGGGCGGGCGCGCCTTTATCCTTTGCGGATCCCTCCTCGCGACTGCCGCTCCCAGCCTCGCGCAAACCCCCGGCACCTTTGAGATCGGCGGCTTCGGCCGGTACACCGTTTTCGACGATGCCCTGAATCTCGAGGACAAGCTGGGCGGCGGCGGAACGTTGGGCCTCTTCGTCGTTCGCAACCTCGCCATCGAGGCGGAAGCGGCGTACACCAACACCAATCCCGAAGGGGCGACGGGCGTCGACGTCTCGAACACCCCGCTCCGCGGTCGGCTCACCTACCACATCCCCCTGGGCGGCTACGCCAGCGCCGTTCGACTCGGCGCGGGATATGTCCGCAACATGTACGGCGAGGATGCGGATTTCGATGACGACGGCGTCACGGGCGTGTTGGGCCTCCGTGTCGGGCTGGGTGAGAAGTTCGCGCTCCAGGCCGACGGGACGATCGACTACGTCCCCTCACCCGACGAAGACCGGGTCGACAACTACTCGAACTGGGGCGTCCAGGCCGGCGCAGTCCTCCTCTTCGGCAACGACTACGACAAGGACAAGGACGGCGTTCAGGACAAGGCCGACCGCTGCCCCGGCACGCCGGCCGGCGAGACCGTGGACAGCGCGGGCTGCGCGGCGAGCCAGCGCGACAGCGATGGTGACAAGGTGAACGACAGCGCCGACCGCTGCCCCGACACTGCGGCGGGCGCCACCGTGGATGCCGAAGGCTGCTCGGCGGAGCAGAAGGACGCCGACGCCGACGGCGTGAGCGACAGCAGCGACAAGTGCCCCGCCACGCCGCGCGGTGAGCCGGTGGACGAGTCGGGGTGCTCCGCCAGTCAGCGCGACACGGACGGCGACGGCGTCAAGGACAACGCCGACAAGTGTGCCGAGACGCCGGCCGGTGCGCGGGTGGACGCCCAGGGTTGCTCGCCGGAGCAGCTCGACACCGATTCGGACGGCGTGTCGGACGCGCTGGATCAGTGCAGCGACACCCCGGTCGGCCAGGTGGTGGACGAGAAGGGCTGTCCCAAGCTCTTCGAGGGCACCGCCAGGACGGTCATCCTGGAGGGCGTCACCTTCTCCACCGGCAAGTCCGCGCTGACGGACGAATCCAAGGCGATTCTGACCAACGTCGCCCAGTCCCTCGTGGCCAACCCCGAAGTCCGGGTGGAGGTCGCCGGGCACACCGACAACACCGGCAGCCGGAAGACCAACATGCGGCTGTCCCAAGCGCGTGCCGACGCCGTGAAGGACTTCCTCGAGGCCAACGGCGTTGCCGCCGATCGCATCACCGCCAAGGGCTACGGTCCCGACAAGCCGGTGGCATCGAACCGCACGGCGGAGGGCCGGGCACAGAACCGGCGAGTGGAGCTGAACCGGACCGACTGAACGAGCGCTCGCGAGGCGGGAGACGGAGGACGATGAAGACCACCGCCAGCGCACCGCTGGTCGAGCCCGCGGCGGCGTCCCTGGCTGCCGCCGAATCCGACATGGTGTGGATTCCCGGCGGCGAGTTCCAGATGGGGTCCGATCGGCACTACCCGGAGGAGCGACCTGCACACCGGGTCGCCGTGGACGGGTTCTGGATGGACCCGCACCCCGTCACCAACGCCGCCTTCGAGCGGTTCGTGGCCGCGACCGGGTACGTGACCTTCGCGGAGCTCCCTCCCGACCCGGCCGACTACCCGGGCGCCCTGCCCGAGAAGCTCTACCCCGGCTCGCTGGTCTTCGTGAAGCCGCCTGGCCCGGTGGACCGGCCCCAGATCGGCAACTGGTGGCAGCTCATGCGGGGCGCCGACTGGCGCCACCCACGAGGACCGTCCAGCTCGCTCAGGGGATTGGAGCAGCACCCCGTCGTGCACGTGTGCTACTCCGATGCCCAGGCGTACGCCCAGTGGGCGGGCAAGGAGCTTCCGACCGAAGCGGAGTGGGAGTTCGCGGCGCGGGGCGGCCTCGACGGGGCCACCTACGCCTGGGGTGAGGAGTTCATGCCTCAGGGACGGCCGATGGCCAACACCTGGCAGGGCGAGTTCCCCTGGCAGAACCGGGTGGAGGACGGCTACGAGGGCACTTCGCCCGTGGGCGCGTTCCCTCCGAACGGTTACGGGCTCTACGACGTGATCGGGAACGTGTGGGAGTGGACCGCGGACTGGTACTGTCCCGGCCATCCGAAGGAGGCGCTCAAGTCCTGCTGCACGCCCCACAACCCTCGCGGCGGGGCGGAGAGGGACAGCTATGACCCCGGCCAACCCGAGATCCGGATCCCGCGGAAGGTGATCAAGGGCGGCTCGCACCTCTGCGCGCCGAACTACTGCCGTCGCTACCGGCCCGCGGCCAGGTTCCCCGAGCCGGTCGACACCTCTGCCTGCCACCTCGGTTTTCGCTGCATCGTTCGCACGCGCTCCGACTGACCGGCTCCTTCTTCTCGCGGAGAGGCGGTACCATGCGCAACTATCTGACCGAGTTCATCGGCACCTTCTTCCTCGTCCTCACCGTGGGGCTTACCGTCGTCAACGAGGTGTCCCTGGCCCCGCTGGCCATCGGCTGCTCCCTCATGGTGATGGTCTACATGGGCGGGCACGTCTCGGGCGGCCACTACAACCCTGCGGTTTCGCTGGCCGTGCTGATGAACGGCAAGATGAGCTCGGTGGGCGAGTTCTTCGGCTACATCGCGAGCCAGTTGGCGGGCGCGATCGTGGCTGCACTCGTGGTCTACGGCGTGCTGGACAAGAGTTTCGTGCCGGCTCCTGCTGAGACCGCCTCGGTCACGGGGGCGCTGCTGATCGAGCTGCTCTATACTTTCGCGCTCGCGCTGGTCGTCCTCAACTCGGCGGCGTCGGCGAAGACCCACGGCAACTCGTTCTATGGGCTCGCCATCGGCTTCACGATCGTGGTCGCCGCTTTCGCCGGCGGCCCCATCTCGGGGGGCGCCTTCAATCCGGCGGTGGGCCTGGGCCCGGCGGTGGTGCACGCGCTAGTAGGAGCGGGCAGCGTCGGCCACGTGTGGCTCTATCTCATCGGTCCGCTCGCGGGAGGCGCCTTGGCCGCGATCGTATTCGGCCTCCAGGATCGCGAGCCGCTCCAACTCCACGCTGAACCCAGTAAGCGGCCCGAAAGCCGGCCGGCCTAGCCCGGCCGCCTGGCGGGGGGCAGCCAGATCAGGAACCTGGTGCCCTGCTGCGGCACGCTGTCCACCGCCAGGTGGCCGTGCAGCTGCTGGATCACGCCAAGGCAGGTGGCCAGACCGAGGCCACTGGCACGGCCGGGTTGCTTGGTGGTGAAGAACGGCTCGAACGCGCGCGCGAGCGTCGGCGGACTCATGCCTACCCCCGTGTCCCGCACCTCGAGCTCCACCAGCGGGGCGGCGGGGCGCTCCCCCGAGATCACCTTGAGTGACGTATCGAACACGGTGTTCCGGGTGCGGAAGGTCAGCCGGCCGCCGTGAGGCATGGCGTCGCGCGCGTTGAGCGCGAGATTTAGGATCACCTGCTCCAGCTGGCTGCGATCCGCCACTACCGGCCAGACCCCGCCCCCCGGCTCGAGCTCGATCGCCACTGTATCTCCGATCATCCGCTGCACCAGCGGTCGCATTTCGGTGAGCACCTCGTTCAGCGAGACGACCGCAGGCTGCAGCACCTGCCGCCGGGCCAGGGCGAGCAGCTGGCGGCTGAGCCCGGTGGCGCTCCGCAGCAGGTCTCCCATCTGGGCCAGGTCGGCCTGGCAGGCGTGGTTCTCCGGCAGCGCGAGGACGACGGAATCGCGGAAGCCGTCGAGGCCCGTCACCAGATTGGCGAAGTCATGCGCGATCCCGCCCGCCAGGAGCGCCATCGCCTCCATCTTCCGGGCCGAGAGGTAGGTCGCCTCGAGGTCGCGGAGGTGGGTGATGTCCTGCACGCCGCCGTGCACCCGCACGGCCGCCCCGCGCTCCACATCGACCTGGGCGAAGGTCCTCCGCCAGACCGTCGAGTCCGGACCGAACCGCACGGAGTACACGAAGTCCCATCCGGCCGCCTCGGCGCCGGCGTGGAGGAGGGCCGTGCGGACCCGGCTGGCCTCGTCAGGCCCGAGGAAGCTCTCCGGCTTCCGTACGAGGGCAGCGACCTCGGCTTCGGGCAGCTCCGTGGTGGCGGCACCGTCCGTCAGCATGACCAGGTCGTCCGCCTCGATGTTGTAGGTCCATGCCGCCACCCGGGCGACCTCGCTGATCCGCCGCAGCATTCCGGTGCCGGCCTGTCGCGGGTCGGTCTCGCTGATGAACCCCAGCGCGCGCACCGGCCCGGGCGAGGTCTCACGGGTGAGTCGGGCGTGAACGTCGAACCACCGGTAGTCGCCACTGCGACGCCGCAGCCGGACCGCGGCTTGCAGGTGATGTCCCTCCTGCAGCGCCCGGCCGATCTGCGCCTCGAGCCCTCCGCGGTCCTCCGGGTGTACCCACTCCAGTGGAGTGGCCGACTCGAGCCAGGCCGCGCACGGGCGCGAGTACCCCAGGAGCTCCAGGCAGCGATGGGACAGATAGCCGGGTCCGCCGCTGAGCGTGATGTCGAAGAGACCGTCGGGCGTGCCCCGGATCAGCTCGAGCCAGCGCTTCTCCGTCTGTCGCGATTCCATTGCCAGCCGCTCCCGCTCCATCTCCGCCCCGACGCGAGCGGCGAGGAGCCGGGCCTGGCCGGCGAGCTCCGCCGGACGGCTGGCACCGTCGCCGAGGAGCGCCACGATCCCCTCCGGCCGGTTCTCCGGGTCGAGGACGCAGATGGCGACGTAGCTGTCGGCGCCGAGCTCCTGGAGCAGCCGGTGTTCCGGGAAGTGCTCCCGCACCCGCGACGGGTAGACGGAGAATCCGGCGCGCAGCGTCTCGGCACACGGCGTGCCCTCGAGCTCGTAGGACAGGTTGTCACGGGGGTGCCCCGCCGACCAGATCGCCAGGGTCGAGACGCGGCTCGGGGGGCTTCCTTCGAATCGCCCGATCACCACATGGCGCACGCCGAGCGTTTCGGCCGCGTTGCGGGCGAGCAGGGCATAGAAATCTCCTCCCGGCGCCGCGGCCCCGCCGCGCCGGTGGGATGAGTGCGGGGCGGTGAGCAGATAGGTGTCGCTGCGCTGCCGCTGCCCCAGCGCCGCGACGCGAAGCTCGGTGTGAACCGGCTCACCGACCGCCGTCTGGAGCCTCAGGTGCAGGCCGGCGTACCCTCGCGCCCCTCGCCGGGCGTAGTCCAGGGCATCGAGCAGCCGAGGAGCGTCGTCGGGCACCACGCAGCCCAGCAGCTCCTTGCCGGTCGGATCGTCGTCGCCGTCGAGCAGCAGCGACCTCGCGGCGGCGTTGGCCGCGATTACGCGGAGATCGGATGAGACGATGAGGGCGGCGTCCACCAGCACGTCGAGCACGCCGGGGCGGGCGAGGCGGTCGGGCACGATCACCTCCCGCCGTCGTCCGGCGACCGGCCCGACGACGCGGCCATGATCCGCCCGTGCGCCTCCGTCCCCAGGCTCACCAGCAGGACGTGGGATACGACCTTGTCGGGATGCTGTGGAGTGAACAGCGGGTAGAGGCTAGGGAAGTGGTACCAGAGGCCGTAGGCGAACAACAGCGCGACGATGACATAGGCCTTGTGCTCCGGATTGGCGAGCCGGAGGTCACCGCTCCGCACCAGCTCGGCCACCAGACTCCGGAATGCGACCCGCGGACGGCTCAGCAGCATCTCCTCGAGGAGGTGCTCGAAGGCCCCGTGCCGATCGTCGTCCACGTCCACCAGCCGGAAGATCGACGCCATGACGGGCAGCTGGAGTGCACCCCACAGCCGATGCGCGAGGAGCCCGAGGCGGGCCGTCGCCGGCAGGTTCGTCGGGAGCTCGTCGATCGCCCTCCCGATCGTCTGCTCGATGGCCTGATCAATCGACTCGTAGAGCAGCGTACCGAGGTCTGGGTAGAGGCTGGTTACCAGCTCCTCCGGCAGCTCCGCGCGCAGGGCGATTCGCTCGGCGGTGAGGCCCTCGGGGCCCACCACTCCAAGCTCCGCGAGGGTCGCCATCTGCAATCTGATCCTGTCTCCGCTGCCGTCGGTCTCCATCTCCTGCGCTCCTGAAAAGGTTCCTTCGCGCCCAGGAGCAGGCAGGCGACGGGCCACCGCGGTGGCGGCCGAGACGCAAGGGTGCAACGCACTATGAGCAAAGGAATTGGTGCGCGGGGGGCCAGTCGGCCGATCGCGGCAAGCTGGACCTTCAGCCACGAGTGGTCGTGGGGCTCACGACATGTCGCGGGGAGCGCCCCTTCCGTACATTAGGCTTCGCGACGACTGGAGGACGTCGGATGGTAGCCTTCGACCCTGCCTCGCACCTTCGCATGCTGCGGGAGATCTCGGCGCAGGTGGCCGCCGGTCACCGCCTGGAAGATGTGCTCACGACCGTGACCAGCGTGCTCGTGGAGCGCGCCGACTTTCGGAGTGTGGCCATCTGGCTCTACCTCCGGGACGAGGAGTGTGAGCACTGCCGCGAAGCCCCACTCGCCGAACGGGCCGCGGAACCCCGCCTGCATCGTTTCACCCGAACGGCCAGCCCGAGTCTGGCGGGTCTCGATCTGGTGCACGCCCTGCCGCTGAGCGAGGCGTTCGCGGCGCGGCTCGCTCGCGATCGCGCGCCGATCTGCCGGAACGATCTGGTGGAGCTGGCGAAGCTGGTCTCCGAGATGACGTCGGGTCGCGTGGACGCCTCCAAGGCCGAGGCGTCCGCCGCCTCCGCCGCGCGGGAAGGCCTCCGCAGCGGCGCCGTGTTCCCGCTCTTCGTCGGCGACGAGTTCACCGGCCTGCTCTTCATGCTCGCGGAGCGGGAGATCAGTCCGGACGAGATCAGGTACCTCGAGGTCTTCGCGCTGCAGACCGCTTCCATCATTCGCTGGTCGAGAGTGTACGGCGAGATCGAGCGGCTGCGGGATCAGCTGGCCCACGAGAACAGCTACTTGGACGAGGCGGTCCGTCAGGAGGCGGGGTTCACCGGCATCGTCGGCGTAAGCGCGGCACTCAAGGAAGTGCTGCCGCTGATCGCCCAGATTGCGCCCACCGATTCGACGGTGCTGCTCTCCGGAGAGACCGGCACCGGCAAGGAGCTGTTCGCCCGCGCGATTCACGACGCGAGCCGGCGCTCGGGCCA
Source organism: Gemmatimonadota bacterium (assembly GCA_046729675.1). Taxonomy (GTDB): domain Bacteria; phylum Gemmatimonadota; class Gemmatimonadetes; order Gemmatimonadales; family GWC2-71-9; genus CAVVWJ01. Next base: position 10,459 of record JBKPGZ010000214.1, read on the forward strand.
TCCCATGATCAAGGTGAACTGCGGGGGGTTCGCGCCGGGTCTGGTGGACAGCGAGCTTTTCGGGCACGAGCGCGGCGCCTTCACCGGTGCGACCCAGCGGCGCATCGGGCGGTTCGAGCTGGCGAACCGGGGGACGTTGTTCCTCGACGAAGTCGCCGAGCTGCCGCCCGAGACGCAGGTCAAGCTGCTGCGCGTCCTCCAGGAGCGCGAGCTCGAGCGGGTCGGTGGCGAGCGCACCATCACCGTGGACGTCCGCCTCATCGCCGCCACCCATCGGGACCTGGAGCTGGAGGTCTCGCGGGAGCGCTTCCGGGCGGATCTCTACTACCGGCTCAACGTGCTGCCGATTCGCATCCCGCCGCTGCGCGAGCGCCCCGAGGACATCGAGCCGCTCACGGCGCATTTCGTCTCCCACTTCGGCCGCCGGATGGGGAAGCAGTTCCGGGGCGTCTCCCAGGGCAGTCTCACCCGGCTGCAGCGGTACGACTGGCCGGGAAACATCCGGGAGCTCCAGAATGTGATCGAGCGGGCCTGCGTCCTCGCGAAGGGGCCCGTGCTGGAGGTTCCGGACCCCGCGCTGGGCGCCCGACACCGCCGGTCATGGCAACCCGCTACACTGGAAGAGGCGGAGCAGGCGCACATCGGCCGCACGCTGGAGAAGACGGGCTGGCGCATCGAAGGGGCGGGGGGAGCCGCCGACCTGCTCGGCTTGCGTCCCAGCACGCTGCGGTCGCGGATCAAGAAGCTCGGCATACGCCGGCCGGCCGGCCTCTCGGCCTAGGCGCACACCCGCTTCAAGGGGAATCGGATGGTGAAACGCGGAGTGCTCCGCCTGCTTCTCGCCCTGGCCGCGCTGACCGCGGCATGCAGCGACGACGAAGGGACGGGACCAGAGGAAGGCCTCGCACGGCTCCGGGTGGTTCATGCGGATGCGCGGTCGTCCGAGGTCGACGTCGTCGTGGACGATATCGAGATGGCGAACGACCTGTCCTTCCTGGACGCGTCCGAGTATCTGGAGCTCGAGCCCGGGAGCCGCAAGGTCGTCTTCCTCACGGCGGACAGCACCCTCGACTCGCTCCAGCTGGATCTGGCCGAGGGGGTGGACTACACGGTATTCCCCTGCTGCTTCGGGCATTCCAACTCCCTGTTCCTGACCGACGACAACACCGAGTCAACGGAGGGAAACGCGAGGGTCCGGGTGATTCACTTCGCGAGCGCTCCGACGGTGGACATCTATGTGACGGCGCCGGACGCCGACCTGGAGGCCGAGACGCCCACGCTGGCCTCGCTCGGGAGCTTCGACGCCTCCGGATACCTGGAGCTGCCCACGGGCGACTACCAGATCCGGGTCACCCCGGCGGGCACCAAGACGGTACTGATCGACGGGGGCACCCAGGGGGTTGGGCCGGGAGAGGTGCGCACGGTGGTCGTGGTGGACGCCGAAGGAGGCGGCGAGCCGTTCGGCCTCCTCGTGCTGGAGGACGCCAACTAACCGTCGGCTCAGACCATTGCTTCGGACACAGTTGCGGGATCGCTAACGGTCGTTCGGCACCATGCAGGTATTTCGCACGCGCAGAGGCCCCTGGTTCGCGGGAGCGCTCGTTCTCCTGGCGGCCGGTGGTGCGGCCGTTTGGATGGCCCTGACGCAGGGAAGCGTCTTTCCGCCGAGAACGATCACCATGGCGACGGGTCCCGAGGGCAGCGCGTACGAGGTCCTCGGAGCCCGCTATCGCGAAGTCCTGCGGCGCTCAGGAGTAGACCTTCGCGTGGTGGCGACCGCCGGCGGGGTCGAGAATCTCGCCCGTCTGCGCGACGAGCGCGGCGGGGTGAGCGTCGCCTTTCTCGAGAGCGGACTGACCGACCAGGAGACGTCCCCCGATCTCGCCTCCCTCGGCACGGTGTCCTTCGAGCCGCTCTGGTCCTTCTTTCGGGGCACGACGCGGCAAGGTGCGGCCCGGCAGCTGAAGGGCAAGCGCATCTCGGTCGAACCGGAAGGCAGCGCGACGCGGGTGCTGGCACGGCGGCTGCTTGCCCTCAACGGCGTGGATGAGACCAGCGTCGTGCTGCTCGGACTCTCACCCGAACGGAGCGCCGAGGCGCTGCTGCGCGGCGAGATCGACGGCGCCGTGATGCTGACCTCCTGGCGGTCGCCGGCTGTCCGGCGGCTCCTGGTTGCCGACGGCATCGTCCTGGAGAGCTATCCCCGGGCGGACGCCTACGTGGCGCTGTTTCCCAGCCTCTCCAAGGTGGTGCTTCCGACCGGCGTGGCCGACCTGGCCCGCAACATCCCGCCAGTGGACGTGACCCTGCTCGCCGTAGAGGCGAGCCTGGTGGCACGCAGCGATCTCAATCCCGCGATCCAATACCTGCTGCTGGAGGCGGCGGCAGAGATCCATGGTGGCCCGGAGATCTTCCATAAGGCCGGTCGGTTCCCGGCGGCCGAAGCGGTCGATCTCCCCCTCAGCAAGCCGGCCCGGGAGTTCTATCAGTCCGGCGTGCCCTTCGTCTACCGCGTGCTCCCGCTGTGGCTGGCCGGCATGGCGGAGCGCCTGCTGATCCTGCTCATCCCGCTCCTGGTGGTAGTGTTCCCGCTCTTCCGCTTTCTGCCCGCCGCCTACCAGTACATGGTCGAGACCCGGATCTTCCGGCTCTACGGGCGGCTCAGAGTGCTGGAGCAGGAGATGGAGGTGGCCGGCCCCGGGCGTCTCGACCACCTGGCCACCGAGCTGGACGAGCTGGCGAGGCAGGCGAGCCGTGTTTCGGTCCCGCTGCACTACTCGCAGCGGCTCTTCATCCTGAAGAGCCACATTGCCTTGGCGAGGGGAGAGGTGGACAAACGCATGCACCAAGGTGCAATGGCCCGATTCTGATTGTCGCATGATCCTAGGGTATCCCCTCCGGGACGCGGAGCTTGGACACCATCGGCAGGCCGTCCTGCCCCCAGCGGCTCTTCGACCGCGCGGCCTGGCTGCGTCAGACCAGGCGTGGGGCGAGCCTCGTGGCGATCATGCTGGCCGCCTGCCTGAATGCCGGTCGCCAGGGCACCGAGCCCGCGGCGCCCGCCGGGTCAGCTGATGCAGGCGCCGTTCCCGATGTCGCTCCGGGACTCCAGGTTCCCGGGACCTTCTCGAATGGCGGCTCCTGCGGCGGTGAGTGGGGGGACGAGGTGTTCCTGACGCTCTTCCCCGACGGTGTGTTCTCTCTGCGCCAAACCTACCGCGACAGCGGGTGCGTACCCCAGCTCACCCTCTTGTATATCGGGCGATGGTCCATGGCCGCGGATGGGCGCCAACTCCGGCTCGACAATGGCCCGGTCTGGCTGCGCCGGCTGACGGTCGTCGATCGCCGGACCCTCCGCATCCCCGACCTGCCCGAGGGGGCGCGGCCGTCGCCCCCCGTGTACCAGACGTCTTACCCACCTCGATTGGCGCCTTTCCGCGATCCGTTCCGGTTGCAGGGTCTCGTGAGTCTCGCGCCGCGGTCCCAGTAGCCGGTACGCCTGCACAATGGTACAGTTGCCTCCGCAGATTCCATCCTGAACCATGTCTAACCTGACCGCAAAGGATGGTCCCATGCGCGCAGCGTCCTGGCGAGCCGCAGGGTGGGTCCTCGTGGCCGGTCTGACGGTCGGCCCCATCTCGTGTGCCACCAATCCCGCGACGGGTAAGCGTGAGATCGCACTCGTCTCGGAATCGCAGGAGATCCAGATGGGCCAGCAGTACGCCCAGCAGATCGTGAAGTCGATGGGGGTGTACGACGATAAGAAGGTCCAGGACTACGTGTCCCGGCTGGGCATGGGGATGGCCGCGAAGTCCGAGCGGCCGCAACTGCCTTGGGCCTTCTACGTGATGGACGATCCGACGGTGAACGCCTTCGCCCTGCCCGGAGGTTCTATCTTCGTCACCCGCGGCATACTCACCCACATGAACAACGAGGCGGAGCTGGTGGGCGTCCTGGGCCACGAGATCGGGCACGTGACCGCGCGCCACTCGGTGCAGCAGATGACGCGCCAGCAGATCGCGCAGATCGGCCTCGGCGTGGGCAGTATCGTTTCGTCCGACATCGCCCAGTATGCCGGTCTCGCCTCCCAGGGCCTGGGGATGCTCTTCCTCAAGTACGGGCGGGACGCGGAGAGTCAGGCCGACCAGCTCGGCTTCAAGTACATGGTCCGGGACGGCTACGACCCCCGCGCCATGGCCAGCATGTTCACGACCCTGGAGCGCGTGAGCAAACTTGAGGGCGCCGGGGACATCCCGGAGTGGCAATCCACCCATCCGAATCCGGGCAACCGGGTCGAGGCCACGAAGAAGCGCCTGGACACGCTGTCGGTGCCGCTATCGAAGCTCCGGGACGGACGCGAGACGTACATGCCGGTCATAGCGGGGATGACCTATGGCGAGGATCCGAGGCAGGGCTACATCGAGGGGAACACCTTCTATCACCCCGGCCTGCGGTTCAAGCTGGATCTCCCTGACGGCTGGCAATCGCAGAACACTCCCGAGGCGCTCGCGGCCGTGAGCCCGCAGCAGGACGCGCTGCTGCAGCTGACCGCGCCGGGGAAGGGCACTCCGGATGAAGCGGTGAAGCAGTTTGTCGGCCAGGAAGGCGTTAAGACCGGCCAGGTATCGAGCGCGCCCGTCAACGGTCTGCCCGCTGCCTCCACCCAGTTCGAGGCCCAGACGGAGCAGGGGGCAGTGCAGGGGGTTGTCGCCTTCATCAAGTATGGGGATCTCACGTATCGGCTGCTGGGCTATACGCCCGCCGGCAAGCTCCAGGCCTACGACAAGACCTTCCGCTCGAGCATCGGCAGCTTCTCGCAGCTGACCGACAAGGCGCGGCTCGCCGTCCAGCCCTACAAGGTGAAGCTGGTCAAGGTGGACCGGGAAATGACGGTGACGGAGTTCAACAAACAATACCCGTCCACCATACCGGTGGAGCGCGTGGCCGTGGTGAACGGTCTCGATTCGCCTGAGGACCGGATTCCCGCGGGTACCACCTTCAAGCGGATCATCGGCGGGCAGGGAGCGCCGGCGCCGCGGACCGCGGCTCCAGCGGACTCGGCGGCGGGCGAGTGAGCACGGCTGGGTCGAGCCGTCACCATCGCGGCGCTTGGCGCGGGGGCAGGGCAGGGGGCCAAGGAATGCTCCGCCTGTCGTCTCTCGTGATGGCCTTGACTGCGGCGTGTGCGACCCGACAAGACCGTCAGCTTGACGCCCGCGAAGCGCACCCTACGGCGCGAGCCCGTGGGGGAGGCATGCGCGAGGAGATGGTCCCGGGCTCACGCGTCCGGGACCGCTCTCCAGGTGGAATCGGGGTTGTAGCGCTCCATCTTGCGGAACGCCTCGAGCGTCTGCTCGCCGAGGTCCTTCTCGTACACGATCCCATCGTGGCTCACGATGAAGGTGTTCACCCCGGTCACGAGGTATTCCGCCGGCGCCGCGACCAGGGCGAAGCCGCCGATCATCGCGCTGTCCACCACGAAGTCCATCTGCCCCATGGGCGCCGCGGGACCCTGGCCCTTGAGGATCTTGTAGTAGTAGCCGTGGTAGGGCGTAATCCGATCGGTGTAGCCCTCGGCGATGGCGCGCGCGATCGCCTCACCCACCGGTCCCTCCCATTTGCCATCGGCCGTCTGCCACGCCAGGCCGTTCTGCTTGCCGGGGCTGCTGATGACGTGCTGGGCATATTGGTTCACCAGCGCGCCGTCGTGCCGCGTGAGCGCATAGGTTCGCTGCGCCTCGACGTACCCGTGGCACACCTGGATCGCGTCCAGCTCGTTGCGGCCGATGCGCCGCCGCAGGACCTCTTCCCGTCCGGCTGCCGCGTCGAAGGCCCACTTGCCGTCGTGCTCGACGATCGGGATCGGCATCGGCCAGTCCGACGGTCCCACGGACAACACGGCCACGGTCTTCGTGGAGTCGAGCTCGAGCCGCTGTTTCCGTCGCGCCTCTGCCGCGAAGGCGGTGGCGGTCCTCCGGTCCTGCACGGTGTCCTCGGTCTCCACCAGGTCGGCGCCCTGGCCGCCCAGGATGGCCTTCAAGGCCGGGACGTCGAACTTCTCCGCCGCAACGACCAGCGCGGCGGCCGCGCTCTCCGGACTGGCAAACTCCCGGGGAGGGGTCGTGTCCGGTGGGGGGCCGGACTCGGCGGCGGAGTCCGAGCTCTTGGCGTCACCGCATCCGGCGAGGAGACCGAGGACACCGGCGGCGGTGCCGAGACGACGCGCCAGGTGCAGGGAGGGGCCGATCATCGACGACGCCCTCCTCCGCCTCGCATGCCGCCTCCGCCGAACCCGCCACCACGCCCGCCCATGCTCCTCGCCCCGCGGGAGCTGCTGGCCCGGGCACTGGCCCCGTCGTACCCCCGCGAGCCTCCGCTGAACCCGCCGCCACCGCCACCGTAGTCCCGGCCGCCCGCCCGGTTGCCCGAGCTCGCGGGCGAGCCCGCGTCACGCGGGATGCTCCGATTGCCGATGTTGTCACCTCCGCCCGCGCCCGCGCCGGCACGATCGCCCGAGGCGGCCCCTTGGCGAGTGCTCGCGCTTCGGTCGCTCACGCCGGTGCCCCGCTGGCCCGTGCCCGCGCGATTGCCCGCGCTCGCTCGATTGCCCGCCGCGTCGCCCCGGGTGGACCCGCCGAACTTGTCGGCCGTGGCCCGATCGCTGTAGGGCGCTCCGCCGCGATGCTGCGGATTGTGCTGCCAGGTGTTGCCCCGGTTGCCTCCTCGGTCCCCGCCGCGATTGCCGGCGCGATCGCCGCCGCGGTCGCCGCGATCGACGTTGCGCTCGCGATCGACATTGATGTTGTTGAAGTTGTTGTTGTGGTTGATGTAGACGTTGTTGCCGCCCCAGCCGTAACGGCAGCAGGCTCCACCCCACATGGCCGCCCCCCACATCATGCCGACGGAGAACGACACGAACGCCGCACCCGGCGGGTAATAGGGGTAGTAGATCGGTGGATACGGGTAGACCGGTGCCCCGTACACCACCGTCGGGCTGTACGACGGCACGTAGATGACCTCGGGGTTCGCCGACTGTACCACGATCACCTCTTTCTTCTCGACCACCTGCGTCTCGACCTTCTGTTGCTCGTTGGACTCGAGCGCGCCCTTGTCCTTCGCCTTCTTCCGCATCACCTGGACGGCGTCCATCACCTCGCTCTGCTGCGCCAGGAAGGCGTTGCCCAGCTCCGTGGTCCACTGGATGTCGTCGGCCAGGCGCTTGACCACCTCGGGCACCGCCGCCATCGACTGAATGCTCGGGTCCCAGGGCTGCTTGGCGACGGAGTCCGCCAGGGCCTGGTCCTTCAGGTCGGGATGCTTGGCCAGGTACTGCTGGAGCGCGACGATCTCGAGAGGGTAGGTGGAGGCGACGAGGGTCTGCGTCAGCAGGTCGTCGGGATAGAGTGCGATCGGCGCCACCAGCGACTGGAGCTGGTCCGCCGAAAGCTTCTTCGCGCTGTCGGCTGGTGCCGCTGCCGGTGCGGCGGCGGGCTTCGCAGTCTCCGCCGAATCCTGGGCCCGTGCCGGGCGTCCGCCAGCCAGAATCAGGGCAACGACGAGCCAGCCCGGCGACAGCCGGTCGAGCCGCCGATTTCGAGGGGGCATCGCGTTCATGTTCGGGGTCCTTCCTTGACGGGCCTTCCGAGGCAGCCGCCTCACGGCGACCCGACAAAAAAGATAGGGCGGGCGCGCCCGGGGCTCACGTGGACCAAGGTACAGGGTTCGGCCTGAAACGTCAGGGCTCGCCTCTCATTGCCCCCGCAAGGCGCCCGTTGAGTCCGGGGCCGACTGCGCGCCGTTCGCAGGCCGCTCCCTCCCGTCACCGCTCACCGGACCCCCAGCTGGCGCCAGATACCAGTTCTCCCGTGCCACCACCTTGGGCTGCTCGGGATCCCCCTCGTAGGCCGGGGTCATGATCTGCACGCCGTATTCGTTGAAGACGTCGAGGATGTTGCGGTGGAGCTCGGTGTACAGCAGCATGAGGCCGCGCGGGTTGTCGCAGTAGACGTTGATCTCGTAGTCCACGGCGAAGTTGGCGAGCGCCTTCTGGAGCACGAACGGCTTCGGCTCCCGCAGCAGACCGGGCGTTCGGGCGGCGGCCTCCAGCAGCATCGCCTCGACCTGCCGCCAGGGCGTCTCGTAGCCGATGCCCACGACCGTGTGCAGAATGAGTCCCGACTGGCTGGCGAGGGTGCTGAAGTTCACCACCTCGCCGTTGAGGATCAGCGAGTTCGGGATCACCACCTGCTCGTTCTTCGGGGTGCGCAGGAAGGTGCTCATCAGACGAATCTCCGTCACCTCACCAATGTGCTCGCCGATCTTGACCCGGTCGCCGACCCTGAACGCCCGGCGGAACGCGAGGCTCTGCCCGGCGATAAGGTTGCCGATGACCGAGGATGATCCTAGGGAGAAGACGAGGCCTAGCATGAGCGAGATCCCCTTGAACGCCTCCGAATCCGAGCCTGGGATGTAGGGGTACGCGATCACCAGGGCGAAGGCGACCAGCAGCAGCCGAAGGATCCGCTCGGTGGGCAGCGCCCACTCGGCCTCGAAGCCGGCCAGCGTAATGGTGCCGTCCGCCACCCGGTGGAAAAAGAGTCGAACCAGTTTGAGGAGCCAGCGGGTGATCAGCGCGAGGACCGCGAGGAACACCAGGTCCGGCAGGTACTGAACGGCGCCCGTCGCCAGAGTGTTGAGCGGCCGGAGCACGACGGCGAACAGATTCTGACCGAGCGTGCGAGTCCAGGGGAACAGCAGCAGGACGTAGTCGAGGTAGAAATACAGCGCCACCAGGGCCACGATGGCGGCCAGGACGTTGATGGCGCGATGCAGCGCTTGCCAGAGCTGCTCCGCCCGAACGATCTCGAAGCTCTGAATCTGGACGCTGCTGATCCTGGCCCGGTACCGGCGATCCAGCGCACTCCGCAGTCTGCGTAGGGCCCTGGACGCGATCCAGAGGACGAGCAGCGTTCCGAGGGTCGCCGCGATCGCGCGGGCAGCACTGCGCCACAGGGTCGCCGGCTCACGCTCGCGCCGGTACTCCACCACGGCTTCGGCGATCCGCTGTCGGTACGCCTCCGCCAGAAGGCTGCGGGAGACGCCCTCCAGCTCGGCGTCCGCGTCCACCAGGGCCATCAGCCGTTTGCCGCCGGCGCTAAGCACGGAACCCAGTGCCGTTTCCTCGATCACCAGCGACTCCGGCGGGACAGCACGGTCTGCGGCGAAGCCCCGGATCGCTTCCGTGATCCGGCCGGCGCGACGCTCCGCGGGGAACGACGAGACCCCGCGCACGCTGAACAGGGTATCTCCGTCGATGACGACCGGCGCCACTGCCGGCTCACCGGCCTGCGCGGCTTCCGTGTCCTGGGCTGCGACCCGCGCCTGCCAGCAGAGGGCCAGGGTGATGAGCAGGAGCGAGACTCTGCGAGCGTGGGCCAGATGGTGATGACCGCAGGTTGGGACGACCGGTAGCGGAGACATATACGACCTCGCTCCGAACAGACTGGGTGGACCTACTCCGTGAATATCCTTATCAGCGGGTCGAATCGCTCACTGCCCGGCCGGCAGTCCCGGCCCGCTCCCGCGCCTCTCGACGCTGCTGGAGCAGACGCTGCGCGAGATAGTACTTGTAGATGTTGCTCACGTAATCCACCGTCTCACGGCCGATCTCCCGGGCGGCGAGCACCTCCACGTTCTGAAACCAGCGGTTGGAGTCGAGCCCGGCCGCGCCGGCCTGGCGCCGGAGCCCGGCGATGCGCGCCGGTCCGGCGTTGTAGGAGGCCATCGCGAAGACTTCCTTGTCCAGCGGCGTCATCGAGGCGTCCCGATAGTACCGGTCGATGATGAAGCGCAGGTACTTCGCCCCGGCGCGCACGTTGTTCTCCAGCTGGTCCACGCCGGTGATGTTGATCGGAGCCCCGGCAGCCGTCGAGGGCTTGATCTGCATGACGCCCACCGCCCCGGCCGAGCTGCGTCGGCGCTGATCCAGTCCCGACTCCTGGTAGCCCTGCGCCAGCAGCAGCAGGGGATCGAGATCGAATTCGGCACCGGCACGCTCGAATGCCCCCACCACCGCTTCGAACCGCCGCATCTGCTCCGGGCTCGCGGGGTTCGTGATCCAGCGATTGTTCTCGTAGTACCGCCGGGCGACGACATTGCCGAACGCCGTGCCCACGCGGTGCCCCCGCACGAACTCGTTGACCTGGGCCCGGAGCTGCGGGGTGCCCTTGCGCATCGCCCAGCCGAGCGACACCCCCGAGGCCAGCACCAGGTCGTCGCGCACTGTCACCGAGGGAAGCAGCGGCCGGTAGAAGTCGGCATCCGCGCCGTCCACGACCGCGATCGGCACCACCCCCGCGTTCACCAGCTCGAGGATGTCGCCGTCCTCGAGGTTCTCGTCGGCGGGCCGGATGACGATCGGCTTCCTGCCCTGCCGGACCCACTGCTCATTCAGTCCGCGGATGTGCTCGGCGTGGCTGCTCGACGCGCGGACGTACACCTCCTGCCCAGCGAGGTCCTCGAGCGCCCCGAGCGGTGGTGCACCCGGCCCGGTCACTACGATCTCCCGCCCGTCGGTGTACATCGGCACCGAGAAGTCCACCAGCCGCTGGCGCTCGGGCGTCACGGTCAGGGCCGCGACCGCGAGGTCCCCTCGGCCCTCGGCCAGACGGGAGAAGAGCTCGTCTCGCGCGACCGGGATGAACACGCATTCGATCGGCAGGGAGCCGGTCCGCAGCTTCCGATTCAGGGTCCGTTCGAACTCCTGGACGGCTTCGTAGGCGGTCCCCCGCTGGACGCCCCGATCCACGAAATACAGCATCCTGCTGGGCACGACGAGGACCCGGATGGCTCGGCGCACGACCATGCTGTCGAGATCGAAGGTCCAACGCTGGGAAGCCAGGCGGCTGAGCTGGTCGAGGGAGGGCACACCGAAGGTGTCGGGTGGAGCAACTGCGGCCGGCTGCGCTGGTGCCGGAGCGGTGTCTGTCGCTCGCCCCGGCGGTGCACCCTGGTCCGTGCCGCACCCGAGTGAACCCGCCAAGGCGATGGACAGCGCGCGACCCACCGTGCCGACACTCATGGTCGCCCTGGGCACGGCTTAGCCGGTGGCCCGGCCCTGCCGTAAGGCCAACCTGACCAGCTCCACGGGGTTGAGCGTGCATGGTCTCGTCCTGCGCGGCCCAGGGAGGAGAGCGACGGCCGGTGGGCGTGCGACGGGCGCAGTCCTGTTCCACTGGTTGCTCGGCACGTCTCTCCTCGTCGGGGTACCGGAGAAGATAGGGACTCCGACAGGCCGGTCACCGGCACCTATACCAAAGTGCATGATGGCTGCTCCAGTACTTTTTCGGGCCAGCCCACCCCCACATTTTCCGACGCCATCTCGAGAACTGGTGAGGGGTAGCAACCATGATCAGGAGCTGCGCGTGGCGCGGCTCCCCTGGCTCACCCATCCATCGTGGAGGCCTTTCCGTGAAGCACTCCTTTTCGTCCTATTCGCGAGGCACCCTCTACGGCCTCCTGGCATTCGCGCTCTCTGCGGGGGCGCTGGCCACGGCGTGCCATCCCGACAGTCCGACCAGCGAGTCCGAGCTCGACGTCGTCGCGACCGCCCACGACGACACGGTGAACTTCAGCACCATCGGGACCTTCGTGATGCCCGATTCGGTGGTCGAGATCGTGCCGCCGGAGAGCGTGGCCACCGCGCTTCCGTTCAATCACGACTTCGACGACATCATCCTCGACGGGGTCGCGTCGCACCTGGAGGCCATCGGCTACACCAGGCTGCCGACCTACGACGCGAACAACCCGCCCGATGTGGTCGTGACGGTCCGGGGGATCGCGCTCAGGAACACCGACGTCTACGTGAGCTACCCCTGGTGGGGTTACTGGGGATGGTACGGCTGGCCCTGCTGCTACGGCCCGGGCTGGGGTGTCGGCTACCCGGTCGTCAGCGTGTCGCAGTATGACGTCGGGACCATCCTGGTGGATATGTGGGACCCTCGACGCGTCGATATCAGCTCGGAAGAGGGGGTGATCCCTGCCATCTGGGTGGCGGCGCTCCGCGGCCTGCTCGAGGGCTCGGCGGCCGACGCGCCGGCCCGCATCAACTTGGCGATCGACCGCGCCTTCGACCAGTCACCCTACCTCGGCAACCAGTAGAGGAGCAGACACCATGCAACCGATTCGACGGATCGTGGGGATGGTCCTCCTGCTGGCGCTGCTCGGTACCGGCACGGCGGCGGCGCAGTGGTGGACCTCGCTCAGCTATCAGCCCGCCGCGCCCCTATCCAATACCAAGGACTTCACCGATAACTTCGGCTGGCGCGGCGTCGGCCTCGACTTCAAGAAGCAAGTAAAGCCCAACGTCGGCGTGGGACTGAGCTTCGGCTGGCAGGTCTTCGACGAGCAGACCGACGAGGTCGTCTCCGCTTTCGGTGTTGATATCAGCGGCGACCAGTTCCGGTACGTGAACTCCTTCCCGATGCTGGCCAACGTGTCGTACTTCTTCGGCAAGGAAGGCGGGCCCCGACCCTTCGTCACTGCCAACGTCGGCGCGTACGTGATGGAGCACCGTCTGGAGATCGGGCTCTACGCGATCGAGGAGACCAACCTGCACTTCGGCTTCGCGCCTGAGGCCGGTGTGGCTATTCCGGTGCAGCCGAACGTGGCCGCCGTCCTGAGCGGGCGCTATAACTACGCGCTCTCCGCCGGCAGTGTGGATGACCAGGCGTACCTGAGTATCGGGCTCGGATTGGCATGGACTCACGGCTATTGAGGTGAGGTCGAGGCCGCCGGGCCGGCGCGCATTCCCGACGCCGGCCCGGCGCAGCCTCGCGCGGAAATGACCTGAGGTGCCTGCTCTAAGTCACTGTCTAATTGAGGATTGTATTTCTGGCTTCAGGTGACTTCTAGCTGCCTCGAACTCCCGCCGGCCGGGGTGATGCCTCGCTTGAACTAAGGTCCAATTGCCGCTCGCCTTCCGTCGGCTGCACAATGACGCTGCCCCCCAATCTGACAAGAAGCGTCATATGGATCACGTACGCACGCCGGATGCCCCCATCCCCGTCACGATCGTTGGAGGGTGTCTCGGCGCGGGCAAGACCACGCTCGTCAATCACCTGCTCGAGAACGCCGGCGACAGCCGGCTCGCAGTCATCGTCAACGATTTCGGTCAGGTCCACCGCGCTCGGCCACCGGCGGCGTCGCCCTGCGTCGAGGTTCGGCTGTCCTCGGGCTGCATCTGCTGCCGTGCGACCACCGAGTTCATCATGGCTCTCGCGCAGGTCCGCAGTCACCACTCGCGGCCGGACCACATTCTGGTGGAAGCGAGCGGGGCAAGCGATCTCACCGCGGTCGCCGAATACGCGCGCCTGCACGGGCTGCGCGTGGAGGCGACGGTAGTCGTCGCCGACGCGGAGGCGATCAGCGCCCAGGCGGTTCACCCTCGCCGGGGGCGCAGGCTGCGCCGTCAGCTGCTCGCCGCCGACCTGATCGTGCTGAACAAGGCCGAGCTTCTCGGGCCACACGAGCGCACGAGTGTCCGCGACTGGCTGGCGGGATTCATCCCCAGGCCGCGGGTGGTCGAGGTCTCGTTCGGTCGGGTTCCGGTCTCGCTGGTGGTGGATCGCAGTCCGGAGCCGGATGTCGTTCCCAGGGAGCCGAGTCGCCCGCTCGTCGAGGCGGAGCGGAACTTCGCGCTCTGGAGCTGGGCGCGGCCGGCGGCGCTCGACCCCGGCGCCTTCCGTTGGTGGGCCGCCTCGCTCCCTGAAGGAGTGCTGCGGGGGACGGGAGTCGTGCACTTCACCGACGAGCCGGACCAGCGCCAGCGGTTCCAGCTGGTGGGATCCCGCTGGTCGGTCGCCCACACCGGAAGCTGGGCCGACGAGCCCCGCCACTCGGCATTGGCCTTGATCGGGCACGCCGGCATGTTCGACCCTCGGCTGCTGGATGTCGGGATCGCGGGCTGCGTCGCCGAGTCGCCGGCAGGCGAGCCCTCGCCGTACGCCGAGCTGGCGGCCACGCCCTGAGGCCGACGATCAGCCCCGAGTATCGAGACGGGTGATCCTCCAGGGTCCGTGCTCCCGCGACACCGGGAGCATGGACCGTCCTGCCACATCGCACCAAATCCTCCACCTCACCTCCACCATCCGGCTACGTCCCCCCACCCGGCACTGGCCGCTAATGATTGGATGGGCGTACATTCGGAGGGTGCCCATCGGTCCGGTGAGCCGACCCCCGGGCCGCCTGCCACCAAGTTCCACTTTTCAGTGTTGTCCTCGATGGTGTTTGATCACGCTCGTACCGACGACCTGGACCTGATCGGACGGATCATCGCCGGTGGCCTCCGTGTCACGGAGCGAACAGGCCTCTCTCCTCTAGGCCCACTCTACGAAGCGGAAGATCCGGATGGCCGACGGGTCGCTCTGCTGATCCTCCCCGCCCACGCCGCCTGGCAGGAGCCTGCCGGCGTGCGGTCGCTGAGAATGGCAAGCCGGATCAGGCATCCCAACGTCGCCGGGGTCCTTGCCCTGGGCAATCTGGAGGATGGGTCCACGTACGTGGTCCTCGAGCAGCTGGTCGGGGAGCCTTTGCCGGAGCTCCTGACCGTGAGGCCGGTCCTGCCTATCGGGGACGCGCTCGATCTCACCGTGCAGATCGCCGCCGGTCTGGAGGCCTTGCACCATGGTGGGCTGGTCCACGGGAGCGTGTCCCCCAGCGCCGTCGTGGTGACCCGCTCTCCGTTCGGCAAGTCCCAGGTCAAGCTGGTCGGGTTCAGCCTCGACTCCGACGGGCAACGCCCAACCCGGCTGGAGGACGGGAACGCCGCCTTCGCCAGTCCGGAGCGTCTCGCGGGGAGCCCGCCGGACGTGCGGGGCGATGTCTTCAGCGCCGGAGCGGTGTTCCACTACCTTCTCAGCGGGAGCCCGCCGCCTCGGAATCCTCCCGTCGGCAAGGTGCCCCGCATCGCCCGCCCGGTGCTCGAGAGAGCACTCGCGCCGCTGACAGCCGCGCGCTTTCGGACCATGACCGAGTTCCGGGAGGCGGTGGAGGCGCTCAGTGCGGCCGCCGTGACACCACCCGACACGGTGGCGGCGAGGAAGATTCTGGGCCGAGCCTTGGCGGCCGGGCTGGTGCTGTTGGCGAGCGGTGTGCTGCTGGCTCCAGTCTGGAGGAGGGTGGAGATCGGCGCAGGTCGAACGCCCGCCGTGGCGGCCCCAGCGGCGCCGACGCGCTCGGCAGCTCCGGCCGACTCGAAGGCGACGGCAGCCGGCGCCGAAATGCGCCCGGCCCAAGTGCGGGCCGCGGAGCCGCGTCGGTCGACCGAGGCGGGCAGGATCCCGGCGGACCGGCGCCCGACGGAGACCCGCAACCGGCCCCCCGAGCCACTCGGCTACGTGGGCCAGCCCAGCAGCTCCGACCTTCCGCCCGCTACTGTCGAGCGGGCGCCGCCGCCTCCCCAGCCGCCGAGGCCGACCGCTGCCGTCGCGCCGACTTCCCCTCCCGCCAGACCGCCGAGGCCGCTGACCGTGCTGGAGCAGGACCCGGGACTGCGCCTCGCGATCGGCGACGTGACGCGAGTGGGTCTCGCTGAGAAGGTGGTCGAGGCGCGGCTCGGACTGCTCGTTCTTCAGCTCGCGCCGGACGGCCTGGGCGTCCCCAGTGCTTCGTACAATCTCCAGCGGCTCTATCTGGCCTACAGCGCCGCGACGGACCAGCAGGAGGACCCCGTCGCCCTCGAGCTGCGCCGGAACGGGAAGGTGGTGGGCTGGTTTACCAGGGAGGGGTTGCGCCGCGCGAGCTCGGACGGCGGCCGGCCTTGAGCGCCGCGCCCAATCCGGCAGCATGCGCCGTTGCCCTGAACGTGTCGAGCCACCTCTCCGCCGCTCCGGACTGCCGGAAGACCCGAACGCTCTCCGGGGAGCCTGCTCGCAGCACTTCGTAGGTCCGTGCCATCCAGAACACTTCGTCCTGGGGGGCGATGACGGCCACGGCCCAGGGCGGTTGCCGCCGATCCACCATGGTGACCTCGACCATCACGGCCGCCTGGACGCCACTCGGCGTCACCAACATCCGCTCGACGCCGCGGCAGTCCACCAGGGAAGGCATGCCTGGCCTGCGGGCGGAGTCGTTGTACAATCGCGCGAGGCAGTCGAGCATGTCCTGGTTGGTGAATACGCCGAAGCACTCCACCCGGACGACGTCCGACGCGACATCAATGGTGTAGGTAGCTGGCAAGAGCTCCTCCATTCCAGGGAATCACCAGCGGAAGTCCGTGAAGATGCGCTGCGATGATGCCGGTGTCGAGCCATCGTCGGCGGGGCGGCCGCCCGGTATGGAGGCGGCGGCGAGGTGGCGTTAAGCTTAGCACGCCGTCGTGTCGGGCCCTTAGCTCAGGCGGTTAGAGCAGCGGACTCATAAGGGCCTACGGCCGCTTCCCGCTGGGCTCCCCGCTGTCCACCTGCATCCTCCTCCATCCTCCAGCTCGCCGCGGCTATGTCCGGCTCAGTCCGCCTCAGTCTCGCCAGGTCCACGCTATCTGCACCCAAAAGTGCACCCGATGATATCCAGCCGAGAACACCCGCGCCACTCGACCTCGCGACCTCTTGCTCCGGAGGCGCCCGAGGCCGTCGCAGGCTGGTTCTGGCTGGCGCAGGGCAGCGCAGATCGTGGGCTTGGCGCTGACACGCGCCGACCAGCGTCGGCCTACGCCAGAT
>JBKPGZ010000215.1:0-12604 GCA_046729675.1 Gemmatimonadota bacterium
GGTCTCGCCTGATCGGGCGCGAGCGCGATCGCCCGGTCCCACGCGCGCTCCGACTCTGCGGCGCGATCCAGAACGCCGTAGGTGTAGGCGAGCTCATAAGCCATCTGCGGTGACCTTGGATCCAATCGAACCGCCCGCTCGAGCTCCCGCAGTCCCGCCTCGAGGTTCCCCCGCCGTCGTTCTGTCGCCCCGATCGCCAGGGCGAGATCGCTGCTGCTCGGCTGCGCTCGCTGCGCCGTGCGAAACTGCTCCAGCGCCCGGTCGTAGTCGAAATGCCCCCAGTAGTAGTAGTAGCCGAGCGCCTCATGGGCTTCCGGGAGGTCGGGACTCAGGTGCAATGCGAGGTCCGCGGACCGCTTTGCCTCTGCCAGGCGTGCGGCGGTGTGGTCGTGACGAAACCAGTAGAGCAAGGCATGCACGTACGATCGACGGGCATGCGCCAGGGCGAACGTCGAGTCCAGTGCCACCGCGCGATCGAAGAGACCAAGCGCGGTCCGGAGAGGCTCTTCTTGCTCCCAGCCACCTCCGCTGATATAGTCTTGCCCTCGCAGGAAGTAATCGTACGCCTCGGGGTTGCGGGTCGGAGTGGTCCTCGCGCTGTTTCCGGGGAGGAGCTTGAGCCCGAGGGCGCTGGCGACCTGCTCCGCGATCTGCGACTGCACTGCGAAGATGTCGGTCAGCACCGCGTCGTACCGTTCGGCCCACAGCTGGGTCTCGTCGGCCACCCGGATGAGCTGCGGCGTCACCCGCACTCGCCCCGCGCCCTCGGATGCCCGCTGCCACCGCACGGTGCCTTCCAGCACGTAATCGACGCCCAGTTCCTCGCCGATCTGCCGAATCGACTTGTCGCTCTTCCGGTACGTTTCGGCGCTGGTGCGGGCGATGACGCCGAGCCCGGGAGTCGCACCGATGCGAGTGGTGACCTCCTCGGTGACTCCGTCGGCGAAGTACTCGTCCTCGGGACTGCCCAGGTTGGTGAAGGGGAGGACGACGATCCGAGGCGCCTCGCTCACCGACGCCGGCGACGGACGGGTGTTTCCCCGGGAGAAGAGCCACACCGCCGCGGCGACGATCAGCGACGCGGCGACTGCCGCGCTCACCCGCCGCCACGTCCGTCGTGGCTGGGTTGCAGTCACCACGGTCGCGGCGGTTCCGGTCTCCTTCCCCTTCCCGAGCGCGTCCGCGAACTGCCCCACGGGGTTGAACCGATCCGCGGGGGTCTTGGCCAGCGCCCGGCTGATCGCCTCCGCGACACCCGCCGGCACCGCCGGGCGCAACTGCGTGATGGAGCGGGGCTCGACCGTGATGTGCTGCTGGATCACGTGCGCAGCGGTCGGTCCGGTGAACGGCGGATCTCCGGCGAGCATCTCGTAAAGCACGCAGCCGAGACTGTAGAGGTCGCTCCGCCCGTCCACGTCGTCACTGCCCGCCGCCTGCTCCGGGCTCATGTAGGTCGGGGTGCCGAGGGAGAGCCCGGTCTCGGTGAGCCGCTCGCTGCCGGCCGCGCTCACGGCTCGGGCGATCCCGAAGTCGGCGACCACAGCGTGGCCCGACTCCAGGAGGATGTTCTCGGGCTTGACGTCCCGGTGCACCACGCCGTGGGCGTGGGCGTAGCTCAGCGCGTCGGCGACCTCGCGGGCGATCCGCAGAGCGTCGTCCAGCGGGAGCTGCTTCTCCCTCCGGAGCCGGTCGCGCAGCGACTCCCCCTCGACCAGCGGCATGACGTAATAGAGGAAGCCATCGGCCTCGCCGGAGTCGTAGAGCGGCAGGATGTGCGGGTGGCGCAACCGGGCGACGGTCTCGATCTCGCGAAGGAAGCGCTCCGGCCCGAGCACGCCCGCGAGCTCCGCGCGGAGCACCTTGACCGCCACCTGCCGGTGATGCCGGCGGTCCTCGGCGAGGTATACGACCGCCATGCCGCCCTGGCCCAGCTCGCGCTCCAGGCGGTAGCGGTCGGCGATGGCGGCGGCGAGACGCTCGGGGACAGGGCTCATGGTGGGGGGTGGCTTTCCCCACCAAGCTACCGGAGCGCTGCGCGACAAGCCAGCCGACGGTGTCTCCCTAGAAGTCCTGCCGAGCCAGCGAGTGACGGGTCACTCGAGCCGCGGCATGACCAGCTTGGCCAGCCCCTCGAGCTTCGGCCAGGTCGTCTCGAGCGGGTCGTCGCCCGGGGGATCCATGCTGATCGCCAGGATCCGATCGCCCAGATAGATGGCCAGCAGCCCACGGCGACGGTACTTGTCGTCCGGGTAGATGGTCGTGAAGAACGCGCGCTGGCCGAACCCCTGCACCGGAGTCCGCTGCTTCCCCCCCTTCATCAAGTCGAGCACGCGATTCAACTCCGACTCGGGCGATTTCTTGTTGAAGAGGTCGATCGAGCCGGGAGTGTAGTCGCAGTGCGGGCCCCACACCATCTCGGTCAGGAACGGAGGACTCCCGGGGATGATGCCTATCCTGGGATCGATCCCCTGCGCCGTCTGGAACTCGGCGTCAGTGGCCAGGGAACACACGTCAATCTCTGCCGCCGCCTGGGCCGTGAGGGCGGTGGGCCACACGGCCGTCGCCATCATCCCGGGGGCGATCGTCCATTTCCACCATGCGCGCATCGTGACCTCCAGTATTGGCGTTTCGACGGGTCCGCATGCAGCCCGTCCTACTGGAAACGCACGAGAGCGGGGGAAATGCCTCACGGGCCGGGAATTCGGGGACGGCGCTACTTCCGGATGGCTGAACCGGTATGCCGTTACCACGCGCAGCGGAGTTGAGATCCGGTTAAGAAGGGGGCGAGTGTGTCCCCGGAATTTGGCGAGCAACGACAACACGCACGCCCAGACTCGGGAGTTCCACACGATGCACCGCTTCTACCCTCATCCGGCTGCGGCCACCACGACCGCCCTGGCGGGTCTTCTCGGACTGTTCGCCTGCAGCGACAACCATTCCTCGCCGACCGCGCCCGAGGCGCCGCTGCCGCAGGCCCTGGACATCGGCAACCTCCTCACCAACCGGTGGTACACCAAGCCCGACCTGCCGACCGCGCGGAGCCGCGCGGCGGCTGCCACGGTGAACGGGTTGGTGTACCTGATCGGAGGGGAGCTCTACACACCGGAGCCGCAGGGACTCGAGGCAGCCCTCCGCGACGGCGCGGGCTCCATGGCGGCAATCACGGCTCCACCGCTTCGGAGCGTAGACGTGTACGACCCGGACCAGACGTATTCGCCCTGGCGCCGTGCCGCAGCCCTGCCCTCGGCGCGGTCGTGGACGAATGGGGCCGCGGTGATCAATGGCAAGATCTACGTCTCCGGTGGCGTGGACAGCACGTCGTACACCTGGACCAAGACCCTGTTCATCTACAACCCGGCCACCAACTCGTGGAGCAAGGGTCCCGACATGCCCCAGCGGACCTCCGGCGGCGTGTCGGGCGTGATCAACGGGAAGCTCTACGTCGTGACCACGCCGCTCGCCGACGCAGAGACCGGCATGTCGCGCATCTATCGCTATGATCCGGCCACGAACAAATGGACCAGCCTCGCGGGCACCATCTATCCGCACTTCGCCGGTACCGGAGGGGCCGTCGGCGGCAAGTTCTACATCGTTGGGGGGTTCGCGGGGAAGCACGACCATGGGCAGGTGGAGGAGTACGACCCGGCCACCAATGTCTGGACCTTCAAGGGTGAGAGGCCCGTCGCGCGCAGCGGCGCGGCCGGCGCGGTGATCAACGGAAAGCTCTACGTGGCCGGCGGGGTCGCGAACAGCTCGGTCACCGACAAGCACGAGGTGTACGACCCGGCCAACAACATCTGGACCGAGCGGAGGGCGATGCTGGCCCCGAGGTATGGTGCGGCAGCCGTCAGGCGAAACGGCATTCTGTACGTCCTCGGCGGAATGACGGCGTCCGGGCTCTCCAAGGCCAACGAGAGCTACGTGCCCTGACTATGGCTGGCGCCAGCGGGCCCCGTCGCGGGCGATGAACTCATCCGCGATCGCCGGTCCCCAGGTGCCTGCCGCATAGTTGGGGAAGTGTCCGGGGTCCTTGTCCTGCCAGGCCTCGATCGCCGGATCCACCACCTCCCACGCGGTCTCGACTGCGTCGGCCCGGGTGAACAGGGTGGCGTCGCCCACCATGCAGTCGAGCAGCAGGGTCTCGTACGCCGAGTGGGCCGCCGGGCCGAAGGCCTCGGCGTAGCTGAAGTCCATCCGGGCTGCGCTCATCCTGACGCCGACACCGGGCACCTTGATGTCGAACGCGAGCGAGATCCCCTCCTGCGGTTGCACCCGGATCGCGATGACGTTGGGCGTGATGGTCTGGCCCCGCTCCAGCGGGAACATGAGGTGCGGCGGCTCCCGGAACTGGACGGCGATCTCCGATACCCGCCGCGCCATCCGCTTGCCCGAGCGCAGGAAGAACGGCACGCCTTGCCACCGCCAGTTGTCCACCAGCAGCCGGATGGCAGCCCACGTCGGCACATCCGATCCCGGATCCACATTGGGTTCCTCCCGGTAGCCGGGCACCGCCGCGCCGTTGATCGTCCCCGGCCCGTACTGCCCCCGCACCGCATAGTCGTGCATCTCCGCCGCCGAGAAGCGACGGATGGCGCGCAGCACCTTGAGCTTCTCGTCCCGGACGGCGTCGGCCTGGAACGCGACCGGCGGCTCCATCGCCGTCAGCGACAGGAGCTGGAGGAGATGGTTCTGGAACATGTCGCGCACCACCCCCGCCTCCTCGTAATAGCCCGCCCGGTGCTCGACTCCGACGGTCTCCGCGGCCGTGATCTGGACATGGTGGATGTGATGCCGGTTCCACACCGGCTCGAAGATGGAGTTGGCGAACCTGAACACCATCAGGTTCTGCACCGTCTCCTTGCCGAGATAGTGGTCGATGCGGTAGACCTGGTGCTCGGCGAACGCCTTCCGAACTGTGCAGTTGAGCGCCTTCGCGCTCTCCAGGTCGCTACCGAAAGGCTTCTCGATCACCACCCTCGTCCAGGGCCGGGCCTCCGGCTGGTTGACCCGCGCCGCCACGCCCGCGCGAGACAGGTGCACGATGCAGTCTTCGTAGACCGAGGGCGGAACCGAGAGGTAGAACAGCCGGCCGTCGCTGTGGGAGCGGGCCGATTCGATCGCCCCCAGCCGCTCGCCCAGCGCGGTGTAGGTGGCGGCGTCGCCGATGTCGCCCTGGACGTAGCTCAGCCGCGGGGCGAACCGGGACCAGTCCTCCTCGTCGATCTCCCCCGCCGGACTGGGGTCGTCCGCGTCGAGCGCCGACTGGTACACCACCCGGCGGAACGCCTCGTCGGACATCGGCGCTCTCGCCACGCCCACCAGGGCGAAGTCCTCGTGCAGCAGGCCGTCGCACTGCAGATGGAAGAGCGCCGGGAACAGCTTCCGCTTGGCGAGATCGCCGGATGCGCCGAAGATCACCACGGTGCAGGCGTCGCCTCGCTTGAGCGGCTGGGCCGGAGCGGGCGCCTCGCGCCGGACCGTCGCCGGCACTACCACGGCGGCCGTCATGTCTGCTTCACCGCGTGACCACCGAACTGGTGTCGCAGTGCCGCGATGACCTTGGCCGAGAACGACTCGTCCTGCCGGGAGGCGAACCGCATCAGCAGCGAGAGGGTGATTACCGGCGCGGGCACGCTCAGGTCGATCGCCTCCTGCACCGTCCAGCGACCCTCGCCCGAGTCCTCGACGTACCCCCGAATGTCGGCCAGGTCCGCGCCCTCGGCGAAGGCGCGCTCCGCCAGCTCGTTGAGCCACGAGCGCACCACGCTGCCGTGATTCCAGAGTGCCGCGATCTGGTGCAGGTCGAGCTCGAAGTCCTTCGACTGGTGCAGGATCTCGTAGCCTTCGGCGTAGGCCTGGAGCAGCCCATACTCGATGCCGTTGTGCACCATCTTCACATAGTGGCCGGCGCCGGTGGGGCCGACGTGCGCGTACCCGCCCTCCTGCGCCAGCGAGCGGAACACCGGCTCGGCGCGCCCCACGGCCGCCTTGCTGCCGCCCACCATCAGGCAGTAACCCAGCTCGAGTCCCCAGATGCCGCCGCTGGTGCCGGCGTCCACCAGCTCGATGCCGCGGGCCTGGAGGGCCGCACCCCTGCGCATGGTGTCCTGGAAGTTGGAGTTGCCGCCGTCGATCACGATGTCCCCGCGGGTCAGCCCCGGCAGGAGTTGCTCGATGGTTTGGTCCACAGGCGCGCCGGACGGCACCATCAGCCAGACCAGCCGGGGAGCCTGTAAACGGCCCGCCAGGTCGGCGAGATCTTTCGCGCCTTCCGCGCCCTCACCCGCGAGCTCGCGCACCGCGTCGGCGCTGCGGTCAAACGCCACGACCTCGTGCCCGTCGCGCAGCAGCCGCCGGGTCATGTTGCCGCCCATCCGGCCGAGGCCCACCATCGCCAGTCTCATCGTTCCAGTCTCCCGTCCTCAGGCGGCCACGCCCAACGCCGCCAGCTCCCCGGCGAGCCGGTCGCCGGTAGTGAAGTGTATGGTCCGCATGCCGAGCGCGCGAGCGGGCACGAGGTTCGGCTCTCGATCGTCGATGAACACGGCGCGGTCGGGCGGTGCCTGCGAGATCCCCAGCGCGTGCAGGTAGATCTGCTGCGACGGCTTGGTGCTGCCCAGCCAGCATGAGCTGAAGAACGCCTCGAAGATGTCGCGCAGGCCGAAGTGCTCGATGCGGTACAGGTTGAGCTCCAGCGACTCGTTGTTGAGCGTCATCATCCGATATCGTCCGCTCGCGGCGAGCCGCCGCGCCAGCGCGATGGTCGCCGGGTCGGGGCTGCTCTGGGCCCGCATGAAGGTGACGAACTCCTCCCGGCTGAAGTCGCGCTCCCGGTAGAACACGGTCGCGTCGAGGTACTCGTCCAGCGTCATGCGGCCCTGTTCGAGTGTGCCGATCGCGTCCCGGTGCTGCTGCTCGAATTCGGCGGCGTCGAGCCTGAAGCGCTCGACCGCACGGGCCCGCTGCGGCGTGCTCCAGGCGTTGGTGCCGAGCACGCCGCCGATGTCGAAGAAGAGGTGGCTGATACTCACCTTGAGCCCCGCCTGTCACGCTGAGCGAAGCGAAGGGGGCCATATTCAGCCTGGGTGATCAGGCCAGGGGAGGTGGGGGCGAGCGGCCCCGCCGGCTCTCCCCCTCGCCCTCGGGCCGGCACCGGCACCCCGGCTTCACCGCTTCCGGCCGATGGCCGCGAGCACCGCCGCGTAGGACTTGGCGAACTTGTCGATGCCCTCGTCCTCCAGCACCCGGGTGACGTCGTCGAAGTCCACGCCCAACCGGGCCAGCCGCGCCATGCGCTCGCGCGCGTCCGCCTCGTGTCCCGCCAGCGTCAGCGCAACCATGCCGTGGTCATCGAACTTTCGCAGCGTGTCGGGCGGGACGGTGTTGATGGTGTCAGGGCCGATCAGCGCCTCGAGGTAGAGCACGTCGGAATACGCCGGATTCTTGGTCCCAGTGCTTGCCCAGAGCGGCCGCTGAACTTTGGCGCCCTTCGCCGCCAGCCGGCGCCAGCGTTCGCTCGCCGTGATCCGCTCGAACTCGACGTAGGCCAGGCGGGCGTTGGCGATGCCGATCGTCCCCGCCAGCTCCTTCGCCTCCGGCTTGTCGACCTTGCCGAGCCGCTTATCCACCTCGGTGTCCACCCGGCTCACGAAGAACGACGCGACCGAGGCTACCCGGTCGATCGGCTCGCCCCGCGCCACCCGCGCTTCCAGCGCCGCCTGGTACGCCTCGGCCACCTTCAGGTAGTGCTCGACCGAGAACAGCAGCGTGATGTTGATGTTGATCCCGGCCGCCAGACACCGCTCGATCGCCGGCCAGCCCTCGGCCGTGCCGGGGATCTTGATCATGACGTTGGGCCGGTTCACCGCCCGCCAGAGCCGCTCCGCCTCCGCGATGCTGCCGTTGGTGTCCCGCGCGAGTCCGGGAGAGACCTCGATCGAGACGAACCCATCGCCGCCGTTGGAGCTGTCGTACACCGGACGGAAGAGGTCTGCCGCGCTCCTCACGTCCTCGACCGCGATCGCCTCGAAAATCTCGGCGTCGCTACGGCGCGAGGTGGACAGGCGCTTGAGAGCCTCGTCGTAGTCGTCGTCTCCCGCGATGCCCTGCTCGAAGATGGTGGGGTTCGACGTCATGCCCCGAAGCCCGGCGTCGATCAGCCCGGCCAGCTCGCCGGAGTGGATCATGCCGCGGCGCAGATAGTCGAGCCAGATGCTCTGTCCCAGGTGGAGCAGATCCGGCATCCGGGAGCGGGTGTGGGTGGATGTCGCCATCGTCTGTCCTCCAGTCCTACGTAGTGTCATCCCGAGCGAATGCGAGGGATCTTGCCCGCACCGACGAGATCCCTCGCTTACGCTCGGGATGACAAGTCATTTCCCCAGGAGCCGCTCGACCCGCGCCACGACGGCGTCGGGCGTGAGGCCCAGTTCGCGGTAGATCCGTTCATAGGGTGCGGAGGCGCCGAAGCGGGTGAGGCCGATGACCTCGCCCTGGTCGCCGACCCAGCGGTACCACGGCATCGGATGTGCCGCCTCGACCGCGAGTCGCCGGCGGATGCCGGGTGGCAGCACCTCGTCGCGGTACGACTCCGGCTGCCGGGCGAAGAGCTCCAGGCTCGGCACGCTCACCACCCGCGCTGCGACCTGCCGCGCGGCGAGCTTCTCCTGCGCCGCGAGCACAATCTCGACCTCCGAGCCACTGGCGAGCAGGATGACCTCGGGCCGTCCTCCCGTCGCCTCCGACAGGACGTACGCCCCGCGGGCGACGCCGGACGCGGCGGCGTATTTCGCGCGGTCCACCACGCCGAGGTTCTGCCGGCTGAGCGCGATCACCACCGGGCCCTCCCGGTGGCCGATGGCCACCCGCCACGCCTCCGCGGTCTCATTCGCGTCGGCCGGACGGAGCAGCGTGAGATGCGGGATAGCGCGCAAGGTCGCCAGCATCTCGATCGGCTGGTGGGTGGGTCCGTCCTCGCCCAGCCCGATCGAGTCGTGGGTGTAGACGTAGATCACCTGCTGTTCCATCAGCGCGGCGAGCCTGATCGGGGGCCGCATGTAGTCGGAGAAGATGAGGAACGAGGCGCCGTAGGGCAGGATGCCGCCGTGCAGAGCCATGCCGTTCAACACCGCACCCATCCCGTGCTCCCGGACGCCGAAATGCATGTTGCGGGCTGCATAGTTGCCGGCCTCGAAGTCGCCGCCCTGCTTCATCAGCGTTTTGGTGGACGGCGCCAGGTCGCCGGCTCCGCCCATCAGCTCGGGGAGCCGCGGGGCGATGGCGTTGATCACCTTCTCCGACGCGTTGCGGGTGGCGACGGGCTTGTCCGGAGGGAAGGTGGGGATGTCCACGTCCCAGCCGGCGGGAAGCTCGCCGCGAAGCCGCCGCTCCAGCTCCTTCGCCTCCTTCGGCTGCGCGGTGGCGAATGCCTCGTAGCGCCGCCGCCACTCGGTCTCCAGGGCCGCGCCGCGCTCGCGGCACTTCCGCCATTCGGCGAGCGCGTCGTCGGGCACGAAGAACGGCTCCAGCGAGGGCCAGCCGAGCGCCTGCTTGGTGAGGCGGACTTCCTCCTCCCCCAGTGGCGAGCCGTGTGCCTCGGCGGTGTCCACCTTGTTGGGGCTTCCGTACGCGATGTGGGACCGGACCACGATGAGCGACGGCCGACTCGCATCCGCCTCCGCCGCGCGGATCGCGGCGTCGAGCGCGTCGAGGTCGTTCGCGTCGGCCACGTGCTGCACCTGCCAGCCGTAGGCCCGGTAGCGGGCGCCGACGTCCTCGTCGAAGGCCAGCGCCGTGTCGCCCTCGATGGTGATGTGATTGTCGTCGTAGAACCCGATCAGCTTGCCGAGCCGCAGGTGTCCGGCGAGCGACGCCGCCTCGTGCGAGGCGCCCTCCATCATGTCGCCGTCGCTGGCGATGAACCACGTGCGGTGGTCCACCGGCCGGTGCCCACCCTGGTCGAACACCGCTGCGAGGTGCGCCTCCGCGATCGCGAACCCGACGGCATTGCCGACCCCCTGGCCCAGCGGTCCGGTGGTGACCTCCACCCCCGGCGTGACGCCGTATTCCGGGTGCCCGGGCGTCCGGCTGTCCCACTGACGGAACTGCTTGATGTCGTCGAGCGAGAGGTCGTACCCCGAGAGGTGGAGCGCGCTGTAGAGCAGCATCGACGCGTGGCCCGCGGAGAGGACGAAGCGGTCGCGTTCGGTCCAGGTCGGGTTCGCGGGATTGTGTCGCAGGTGACGGGTGAAGAGCAGCCAGACCAGCGGCGCCAGCGCCATCGGAGTGCCGGGATGCCCGGAGTTCGCGCGCTGCACCGCGTCCATGGACAGCGCGCGGACGGTGTCGATGCACAGCTGGTCGAGCGACTGGGTCGGGGAAGCGAGACTGTGGGCCATGTCCAACCTCTCATCTGTCATCCCGAGCGGAGCGAGGGATCTTCTCCGTGCCGGCAAGATCCCTCGCGTTCGCTCGGGATGACACGTTGCGTTGGTCCAACAGCGTACGCGCCGCGACCGCGGCGGCGCCGTAGAGCGCGAGGTCACCGGTGAGGACGACCCGGAGCGGCATCCGCTCCACGACGTCCGAGAGCCGCCCCTTGGCGCGGAACGCGTCCAGGAAGGCGCCGGACGTTAGCCGCTGGACGATCCGGGGCGCGATGCCGCCCGTCACATAGACGCCGCCGGTGGCGAGCACGGTGAGCGCCAGGTTGCCGGCCGCGGTGCCGTAGGCGCGGATGAAGAGATCCAGCGCCTGCTCCGACAGGGTGTCGGTCCCGGCCATTGCCTGCTGAACGATCGCCGCGGCATCGTCGTTCCCCGCCACCTCCTGGCGTGCTCGCGACGCGAGGAATCGGTAGATCCGCTCCAGCCCGTCGCCCGACAGGATCCGCTCCCACGATACCCGGTCGAGCTCGCCGGCGAGCGAGGCAAGCAGATCGCGCTGCAGGCTGTCGGTGGGTGAGAAATCGGCGTGGCCTCCCTCGGAAGGATGGACCACGTAGCGCGACCCCTCCCAGAGCAGATAACCCTGACCGAGACCGGTGCCGGCGCCGATGAGGGCGATGGGGCCGTGGGGCACAGGGGTCCCCTCCTGGAGCACCGCCACTTCGTCGTCCGAGAGGCTGTGCAGTCCCTCGCCCGCCGCGCGAAAGTCGTTGATGATCGTGGTCCGCGGGATGCCGATCTCGCGGGCGAGGGCGCGTGCGCTGAGCGTCCAGGGCAGGTTGGTGGCCTCGCACTCGTCATCGACGACGGGGCAGGCGATGCCGAAACAGGCGACCTCGGGCCGGTTCGGCGCCTCGTCGAGGTAGCGCAGCACGAGAGGCGCCAGCCCCGGAGCCTCACTGCTGGGGTAGCGCGCCTCGTGGACGATCCGTGCCTCGGTCTCGCCGCTAACGTCGACCAGGGCGAAGCGGGCATTGGTCCCGCCGATGTCGCCCGCGAGGACCCGATGGCTCATCGCCGGGCCGCGAGCCGCGCGGCCGCGGCGGTATCGACGATCCAGAGACCGTCCCGCGCCAGGCAGCCCGGTAACTGGTCGGGATCGTCGGGGCCGTCCAGAGCCCGGGCCAGCGCCTCGGCCTTTCCCGCACCGGCCACCAGTCCGATGGTGAGCCGGGCGTCGAGGACCACCGGTGGCGTTATGGTGAGGCGTTCGGGCGGAGGCTTGGGCGCGGTGACGGCGAGGACGCGCCTCAGGGACTCGGCGAGGGAGGGAGACCGGGGAAAGAGCGACGCGATGTGCCCGTCCGGACCCAGGCCGAGTACCAGGAGGTCCAGCCGCTCGGGCAGGAGAGCCTCGTACCCGCGCGCGGCCGCGTCGCGATCGGACCGCTCGCCTTCCATGCGATGTACCCGCGCCGGGGCTGCGGGCAGCACGTCGAGCAGCGTCTCCTTGGCCATCCGGTAATTGCTTGCAGGATCGTCCGGCGGCACGCAGCGCTCGTCGGCGAAATACACCTCGACGCGGCTCCACGACTCGCGTTCCGGCAGCTCGGCGGCGAGGCACCGGTAGACCGGCCGGGGCGTCTCGCCTCCCGAAAGGGCGAGGGAGCAACGATCACCCGACCGGAGCACACGCCGGATCTCGGCGGCGATCCGCCGGGCGGCCAGGCTTCCGAACGCTGCGGGGTCCAGGACGACGAGCTCGGGGGCCATTCCGCAACATAAGCGGGAAACCTGACGCGGCCGGGGCGGGAGTCGGCGCAGGGCGGAGCGGCCTAGCTGTAGCGACGATCCCATCACGGACGGCTTCGAATGGAGTCATTCGGCGTCTGGCTGTGTGACAAGCCGGTGCCAGGGCTGGCGCACACAGGAGTCGGTT
The DNA here is from genome assembly GCA_046729675.1 of Gemmatimonadota bacterium. Classification (GTDB taxonomy): domain Bacteria; phylum Gemmatimonadota; class Gemmatimonadetes; order Gemmatimonadales; family GWC2-71-9; genus CAVVWJ01. The sequence goes on from JBKPGZ010000215.1 coordinate 12,322, forward strand.
GTCCAACATAGCCTACTGTCACCCTTCCCCCTCGCTCCGCTCGGGGTGACGACGCGCTGCCTCGCGCGCTCGGCGGACAGTGAAGGATCATGGTCGCCCTGGTGTCTCAACAAGAAGGACCGGCCGTGCCAACCGGACGCGTCCGTGCGTCGGCTGGGGGCCGGTTGGCCAGGGAGGCAACATGCTGAGAAACATCGCTCTCATCGGCGGGGTGATCACGCTGGCCGTGGCGACCCCATCCGCCAGCCAGGCCCAGGCGCTCCAACATCAGGAAGTGCCGGCT